>CAYOPD010000016.1:0-13805 GCA_964405735.1 uncultured Saprospiraceae bacterium
ATGTTCTCTCCCCCCTTGACCTTCCTCCCTTCCCCCAATCCTCCATGGACGGTTATGCATTCCACACAGCCGATTATGAACCCGGGATAGGACTCCTGATCACTGAAGTCGTACCGGCCGGCCAGGGCAGGGAAATCCAGCTCCGGCGTGGAGAAGCGGCCCGCATATTTACCGGAGCGGCAGTGCCTGCCGGCTCCGATATCGTGATCATGCAGGAAAAAACCGAAGTCAGGGAGGGGAGATTATATGTGAAGGATGAAGTGCTCCTGCCAGGAACAAATGTACGCCCGGCGGGCTCCGAGATCAAAGCCGGAGAGGAGGCCTTACCAAAGGGGCATCCGCTGAGCCCGGCTTCCATCGGCTTGCTGGCAAGTATGGGTTTTACTTCCGTTGAAGTTTATACTCCGCCCTCGGTGCATATCATCGTCACCGGGAATGAACTGACCGCCCCGGGTGAGGCCCTTCCCTATGGCCGGGTATTTGATTCCAATTCCTTCACCCTGAGGGCCGCATTTCAACAAGCAGGCGTTGATGACATCCAGGTCACTCATGTCCCTGACCAGGAAGACCTGCTATCCCTGGCCATCACTTCAGCCCTTGCCCGGCAGGACCTGGTGGTATTAACCGGCGGGGTCAGTGTGGGGGATTTTGATTTTGTGGCGGAGACCGCGGTGCGTTGCGGGGTTGAAAAAGTCTTCCATAAGATTAAACAGAAACCGGGAAAACCGATCTTCTTTGGCCATAAAAAGGAAAAACTCGTATTTGGACTGCCCGGAAATCCTGCTTCCGCCCTCACCTGTTTCTATGAATACATTGAACCCAACATTCAAAAAAGCATGGGTAAAGTAAGCGCCGTGCAAGTAGTTAATGCCCCGATCCAGTCTTCTTACAAAAAATCGCCCGGCCTTACTCATTTCCTTAAAGCGTTTTTCGACGGCTCCCGCGTATTCCCCCTGGATGCCCAGGAATCTTTCCGGCTCCGTTCTTTCGCCCGGGCCAATGCCCTGATCGTGATCGACGAAAATGACCATGGGGTGGAAGCCGGTGAACAAGTCGAAGTCCATATCTTGCCGGCGAAATAATTTCCGGCATGGGATACGAGTGGTGGTTTTACATCATCTTATACGTCGTCGCATTTTTATACGCTTCCGTGGGCCATGGGGGAGCCAGCGGTTACCTGGCCCTGATGGCCCTGGCCAACGCGGCGCCCGCCGAGATGCGGCCTACAGCCCTGATCCTGAATTTATTTGTTTCCCTTACCGCTTTCATCCAGTTTTTCCGGGGTGGCCATTTTAAGTCCGGCATATTCTGGCCATTTATACTCGCTTCGGTACCCATGGCTTTTTGGGGAGGACGTATCCAGGTAGACGATGAAATTTATAAACAGATCCTTGGCGTCGCCCTGCTCATCCCAGTAATCCGCTTTTTGTTTTTTAAGAATACACCCCGGGAGGAATTAAAGAAAGCCAATATCCCCTTTTCACTGGGTATAGGAGGTGTCATTGGTTTCTTTTCAGGGCTCATCGGTATAGGTGGCGGTATTTTACTCTCACCCATCCTGCTGCTGCTGAAATGGACCGACCAAAAACAGACAGCCGCCATAAGCGCCCTCTTTATATTCATCAATTCCCTGTCCGGCCTCGCCGGGCAGTTTACAAAAGGAATAAGCATCAGCTCCCAGATGTATATCCTGGTGATCGTTGCTTTTACAGGGGGGCTGACCGGGGCCTATTTCGGGGCGAGCCGGTTTGATCAAAAAGTATTAAAAACGATCCTAGCCATTGTTTTACTTCTGGCATCGGTGAAGCTGTTGTTCAAGGTGGGTTGATTTTCCCAGGCGTAAAAGCGATCGGTCCTCTTGTTTTCCTTTATGCAGGGAAAAGAATTTAACCGGAAAATGAATAATTATCTTTCTGTTTATAATTTTTTTAGAATGTCAAACAAAAATTTCGTCCTGCCCCTCCTTTTCTTTCCGTTTTTTATCCTCGCCGGTTCTCCTCTCCGGGTGGAACGCATGACCTGCGAATACCTCGAAAATCCACTTGGCATCGATGTAACTAAACCTCGCTTTGCCTGGACCTTCGGCCCGGCTAAAAATCAATTCCAGTCGGCCTATGAAATCCTGGTCAGTGACCATTCCCGGTCTTTGGAGCAAGGACAAGGCAACCTGTGGTCAAGCGGAAAAATCAGGGATGGTCAAAACATCCAGATTGAATACGGAGGAACCCCCTTAAAATCCTTTACCCGCTATTACTGGAAGGTCCGGGTATATGACCAGGATGGGGAAGCTTCGAATTGGAGCAAGGTGGCCTGGTTTGAAACGGCGATGTTAGACCCGGCCGACTGGAAAGGATCATGGATCAATGACGGGTCCGTCCCACCGGAAAAAGAAGAAAAATACTACGAAGATGATCCCATGCCTCTTTTCCGTAAAAGATTCAGAACGAATAGTCCTATTGCCTCCGCCCGGTTCTACCTGAGCGGCCTGGGCTATAGTGAAGCGGAACTGAATGGACGAAAAATCGGGGATCATGTCCTGGACCCTGGATTTACGACCTACCGGAAACAGGTCTATTATGTGGTCCATGACATTACCGGCCTTTTGAAAAACGGGACCAATACGCTGGGGATCCGGCTCGGCAGCGGCTGGTGGAATCCCCTGCCCCTGCGCCTGTTCGGACGCTGGGATTTACGCGAGTTTCAGCAAAGCGGGAGGCCCTGCCTGCGGGCAGAATTGCATATCCGCTATCAGGATGGGCGCGAAGAAATCATAACCAGCGATGAGAGTTGGGAGACGGCACCCGGTCCGGTCCTGTTCAACAATGTCTACCTCGGGGAGAAATACGACGCCCGACTTGAAAAATCCTTTGACGACCCGGCGTCCTGGAAAAAGACAAGTTTGACTAGGGGTCCGGACGGTATTCTAACAGCTCAGATGCTGCCCCCTATCCGGATCACCAAACAAATCCGCCCGGTCCAGATCAGGCCTGCCGGTAAGGATACCTTCATCGTGGACATGGGACAGAATTTTGCCGGGGTCGCCCGGATCAAGGTTCAAGGGCCGGCGGGGAGGAAGATCAGCATGCGTTTCGGGGAAGATACCCTGAAAGATGGCCGCCTGAACTGGTGGACCACCGTGGCCGGCCAGATCAAAGAAGCCTGGGGGGTCAATGGAGGCCCCGGTGCACCCAGGACCGCCTGGCAAAAAGATGAATACATCCTCAAAGGAGGTGGAGTTGAAACCTGGGCACCTTCTTTCACCTTTCATGGTTTTCGATATATCGAAGTTGTAGGGTGGCCGGGTATTCCAACCTTTGATGACTTCACCGGATTGAGAATGAATTCCGATTTAGTTTCCAACGGCCAATTTCAATGTTCCAATTCCATGTTTAACCGACTGCATGAGGTCATTCAATGGACTTTTTTGAGCAACGTATTCAGTGTGCAATCCGATTGTCCCGCGCGTGAAAAAATGGGTTATGGGGCCGATATGGTCGTCAGCACGGAAGCCTTCCTGTACAATTACGACATGGCTCATTTTTATTCCAAAGCGGTGCGGGATTTCGCCAATGAACAAAGGCCTGAAGGTGGCATTACGGAAATCGCCCCGTTTACAGGCATCGCGGACCGGGGATATGGAGATAAGTCCGGGCCCCTGGGCTGGCAATTGGGATTTCCCTTTTTACAAAAAAAACTCTATGAATTTTACGGAGATAAAAGGATCCTGGAACAACATTATGGAGCATTTGAGCGGCAAATGGAATTTTTGCAATCCAAAGCCGCCTACAACCTGTTTTATTGGGATATCAGCGACCATGAAGCCCTGGATACCAAACCGGAAGCCTTTTCTGCAGGCGCTTTTTATTATCATCATGCCCTGCTGATGGCCGAGGTTTCGGGCATTTTGGGTAAAAAGGAAAATGAAACGAAGTACACCAGGCTGGCGGAAAACATCAAAAAAGCCATCCTGGCGAAATATCATATAAAAGGCACCGGGCGTTTCGACAACGGTACCCAGTCAGCCCAGTTGTTTGCCCTTTGGTACCGGTTTGCTCCGGATCGCGCCGCTGCTTTGGAGGCCTTTATGAAGGAGTTGGAACGACATAAAATGCACCTCTCCACCGGGATCTTCTCCACCAAGTTTCTGTTTGATGTTTTGAGGGAAGAAGACCTGAATGACCTTGCTTACCAGGTATCCAATCAGCGGGACTATCCGGGCTGGGGTCATATGCTGGAACAGGGAGCCACCACCCTTTGGGAAACCTGGGCTTACCCGGACCGTGCGCCTTCCCAAAATCACCCCATGTTTGGTTCGATCGATGAATGGTTTTACCGTTCCATTCTGGGCATCAATCCCGCGTCGCCGGGTTTTGCAAAAGTGATCATCAAACCCCAGCCGGCCGGGGACCTGAGCTGGGCCAGGGGCGAATATCAATCCATAAGAGGCCCCATAAAAATTGAGTGGAAAGCCGAGGATAATAAGTATTTCCTCAAGGTCGACATCCCGGCCAATGTAAGAGCCGAAGTCTGGATCCGGTGCAAAACCGATGGCCTCTTAAGGGAAAACGGAAAGGATGTCCCCGGGGTAAGATTCGAAAAAGGGTTTGCCGTGGTGGAGACGGGTTCGGGAGAATATTTATTTGAAAGTGAGCTTTAAATTTCGTAGCCCGGCTGTCTTTGGAAGTTAAATGGCGAACCTGGCTATCGATGGCCAGGCCCTTAACCGGACCGATTATCTTTAGCTCCTAATTTTCATTTTCATGGCCAGGAAACTGCAAATCAAAAATAAAATAGCGCAAAGCAGCAATATTAAAATCGCTCTATTCAAAAAAGAAATAAGGAAGACCGAACCGCATAAACACCAGAATTATTTTGAAATCATTTATCTATCCGCCGGCAGTGGTTTTCATACCATTGATTCCACTCGTTACAGGGTAAAACCCCCTATGGTATTTGTCATTCGCAAAGAGCAGGTTCATCACTGGGACCTGGAAGGTGAACCCACGGGTTATGTACTCATTTTAAAAAAAGCTTTTGTGGATGAAAGCCTGGACAAATCCCTGAAAACCCTTCTTGCCGAAATCAGTTCCAGGCCTTGCATCCTACCCGGCGAAACCGGGACCATTGAGCAAATATTCCGGCTTATGGTCAGCGAATACAAACCGGGCGAGACCAATCACAACCCGGTGATGGAAGGAATGTTAAAGGCCCTGCTGGCTAAATTAACCGGATTGCCCGGGCCACGTCCCTTCCCTTCCAACAGAAAAACCGGACTGTTCCAGGCTTATATTGAAATGATCAGCCAGGACCGTATGATCCGCAACAGCGTGGCCTTTTTTGCCCATGAACTGCACACCTCCCCCCAAAACCTCAATATCATCTGCAGAAAAGCATCCGGCCGGTCCGCGGCCGGCATCTTGTCGGAATATGTCATCGGGGAAGCCAGAAGGCTCCTGCTGTATACTTCATTAACTGTGGGTGAAGTCGCCGCAAAACTCCATTTTAAAGACAATTCGCATTTTACAAAATATTTTAAACGGCATACCGGCCAAACTCCATTGGCCTTCCGGATTTCCGATTAATCCAGACCATTCTATTTTCAAATAGACCATTCGGCTTGATCCGAATGATTGAAATTTACCCGTCCAAAAGAGAAGAGCAAATCTATAAGGCCTGATGCAAACAGGAATTAAAAATTTCATTAGAGTGACCGGCCTCGGCTTCATCCTGTTTGCCGGATTTACCCCATCCGGTTTGGGACAGAAACAAGCCATGAACCTAGGCCGGTTGCTTGAACGATCGGCGGCGAATTATCCCCTACTCCAAGCCAAAATGATGGCTGTAAAGGCCGCCGAAGAAGAGCGGTCCATAATCAAAAATACCCTGATCCCTTTCCTGGACGCGGCGTATCAGATCAATTATGCGACTTCCAACAACCTTACCGGCATGTTGTATACCCCTTACCTGGTTCCGATCAGCGGTCCGCCGTCGGCAACCAACCGGATGGAAGGTTTGTTTGGCAGTGCCGCAGGATTGTTGTCCAACTGGCAACCGCTGAGATTCGGCTACCGGAATGCCCAATATAAAACGGCGGAAGCCAGCGTGGATGAGGTTAAGGCGGATGCCGACCAGCAACTGTTCGAGCATCAAGCCGAGGTCATCCGGGCCTGGCTCCGGGTCCAGGGGACCATGGAGTTGCTCAAAGTCTATGAGCAGGATCTGGCGCTCCGGGATACCGGTTTGATCCTGATCCGAAACCAGGTTGTGAGCGGTCTTCGTCCGGGAGTAGATACGGCTTTGTCCAATGCCGATTTATCCGCCGCCCGGATCGCATTGATCCAGGGTCTCCATCAATTTCAACAAGCGGTATTGGTCCTGAAAAAACTGGTGGCTTCTGAAGTGGACAGCTTCGACCTGGCTTACGGTCAGCTTTTTACTGAATTACCACTGATAAACCATCCCGAGGGGTCAGCTGAACATCCCCTGACCAACCTGGTCCGCGCGAGGCTGGGGCTGGATCTTGCCCGTAAAGATTTGTTGACCAAATCCGTTCGCCCGATCCTGAGTGTATGGGGCAGCCTGTTTGCAAGAGGTTCGGGCTTGACTGCCGATGGAGAATTTAAACCTCTTGAAGGACTCGGCCTTCAAAGGTATAATTATGGCCTTGGCCTGCAGCTTGCTCTCCCTTTGCTCCAGGCTGAACGCGTCAAACCTCAGATACGTCAACAGGAATTCAAGATCCGGGCAGGTACGGAATTACTGAACCAGGCAAACCTCCAATTGAATTATAATAGGGCTTCCGCAAGAGCCTCGCTGGAGAGTGCGGTTCGCCTCGCCCAAGAAAGCCCTCTAGCCCTTGATGCTGCACATTATGCTTTCGAAGCCATGCAATCCAGATACCTGGCAGGTTTGGCTACCCTGCCGGAAATGCTCCAGAGCCAAACCAGGCTGGTGCAGGCAGAAACAGAACGCAGGCTTGCCTACCTGGGCGCCTGGAATGCCCTGCTAACCCAGGCTGAGGCCTTTGGGAACCTGAATCATTTCGTCAACCAGATCAAATGACGACGCGATGAACCTGGTAAGAAGTGCATTACGTAAACCGGTGACCATCCTTGCAGGCATTCTGGCAATCCTGTTTTTTTCCCAGCTCTCGATTCGCAATATGAAGGTGGATATATTCCCCACCCTCGGCCTCCCGACCATCTATGTGGCCCAACCCTACGGAGGGCTTTCTCCCGAACAGATGGAAGGATTTGTGACTTCCTACTATGAATACCATTTCCTCTATGTAACAGGAGTGAAATATGTGGAATCCAAGTCCATCCAGGGGGCTTGCATCATCAAGATCCAGTTTCAGGAAGAGACCAACATGAGCCAGGCAATGGCTGAGGTGGTGGGTTATGTCAACCGGTCCCGGGCTTTTATGCCTCCGGGCACAGTCCCCCCTTTTATCACAAGATTTGATGCGGGAAGCGTTCCGGTTGGGCAATTGGTATTTACTTCGGATAGCCGGTCCCTGGGAGAAATCCAGGATCTCGCCCTGTTCCGGGTGAGACCCATGTTTGCCACCCTTCCTGGTGTATCGGCACCCCCACCTTTTGGCGGAAACCAAAAATCGGTGATCATTAAAGTCGATCCGGAAAAAGTAAGGAATTACAACCTGAGCCCGGATGAAATAGTCCAGGCCCTGGCCAAAGCCAATCCCATCACCCCGGCGGGCAATGTGCGCATCGGGGATGAAACCCTGATCACCGCTCAAAATACCGTCGTCCACCATGTCAAGGAATTGGAAGAAGTTCCGATCCGCGCCGGTGCTGGTCCAACCGTTTATATCCGGGACATTGCTTCCGTGGATATCGGTTCGGACGTCACCACGAGCTATGCGCTCGTAAAGGGCAAACGGTCCGTTTACATCCCCGTGACCAAACGCGCGGACGCTTCCACCTGGGATGTGGTCCAAAGGGTAAAGGCGGCCCTCCCAGCGATGCAGGCGGCGGTTCCTGAAGATATCCGCATTTCCTATGAATTTGATCAATCCGGTTATGTAATGAACTCGGTGAAGAGCCTGGCTTTTGAAGGGGGGCTTGGGGCCATCCTTGCCGGCCTCATGGTTTTGTTGTTCCTGGGCAACCGAAGATCCGCCCTGATTGTGATGATGACCATTCCCCTGTCCCTGTTGACCGGCCTGACCATGCTTAATCTTTTTGGTCAAACCATCAATATCATGACCCTGGGAGGCTTGGCTTTATCCGTCGGTATCCTTGTGGACATGGCCACGGTAACCATTGAAAATATTTTCCAGCACATGGAAAAAGGTCAAACCAAAGCCCGCGCAGTTTTGGATGCCAGCCGGGAGATGGCCGCTCCATTGTTGCTGATTCTGTTGAGCATCCTCTCTGTTTTTACACCTGCTTTGTTCATGTCCGGTGTGCCCCAAGGTATGTTTTGGCCCCTTTCCTTATCGGTCGGAGCTTCATTATTGGCTTCCTATTTCCTGGCTTTGACCTTCGTCCCAGTCATGTCCAATTGGATGTTGAAAGAAAATGTACCCGCCATGGGGGGCGTTCATGTCGATTCAGGATTTGTTAAGTTTCGGAAGGCCTTTATTCGTTTCATGGATCGATGGCTTGAGGGCGGCGCCTGGATTACCTGGCTTTTTTTGTTTTTTTCCGGGGGAGCCTTAGCCCTGTTGGCCGGTCGCATTGGAAAGGAAATCTTCCCGAGGGTGGATGCGGGGCAGGCCCAGGTACGGCTGAGGTTGCCAACCGGTACGCGTCTGGAACGGACAGAAGCGGCAACCCAGAGCTTGTTGAAACTTGCTGATAGCCTGACCGGTGGAAATATCGAAATCAGTTCCGCCTTTGTCGGCACCCAACCTTCAAGTTATCCCATCAACAATATTTACTTGTGGACCAGTGGTCCGCACGAGGCGGTCATTAAATTCAATTTGAATAAGGGTTCCGGCATAAAAATCGAGGCCTTTAAAGAGGCTTTGAGAACGGCGACTGGAGCCATTTTGCCTGAAGCCAGACTGTCTTTTGAACCGGGGGACCTGGTCGACCAGGTACTCAACCTGGGGGCCAACAATCCGATTGAAATTGCGATTCTCGGAAGGAACCTGAATCAATCCGGCACCCAGGCGGAACTGTTGGTGGCCGATTTGAATAAACTCGATTATCTCCGGGATGTTCAGGTTGCGACCCCATTGTATTATCCGGGTTTATACATAACCATCGACCGGTTAAAGGCTGGACAATTGGGACTTAGCGTAGATCAAATCAGCAAATCTACGGTTGCAGCAACCTCATCAAGCCGCTTCACCCAACCCAATTATTGGCTGGACCGGAATTCAGGGACTGCCTATCAGGTACAAGTGGAATACCCTCAATACCAGATGGACAGGGTCGAAGAGTTGGAAATGGTGCCCCTCCCCGGGGCTGCCGGGCAAACTAATTTTCTCAGGGAGGTAGCCACCCTGCACAGGGTTATGGCCCCCGGGGAATACGACCGGATCAATCAGCAGCGATATGTAACGATTACCGCAAACATCCACAACAAAGATCTCGGTACAGCGGTGCGGGAAGTGGAACAAGCGATCGCCGCTTCATCGGCCTCTTTTCAGGGGACCCGGATTCTTTTGCGCGGTCAGAGTGAATTGCTCAGTCAAACCACCCGGGAATTGCAATCCGGACTGTTAATTGCCGTTGTGGTCATCCTGATCCTGATGACAATCCGGTTTCAATCCCTTTGGCCCTCCCTGGTGGTTTTATCGATCTTGCCGGCCGTAATAGGTGGTTCGTTAGGCCTGCTGCTTTTGTCTGGCCACAGCTTAAATATCCAATCTTATATGGGAATCATTATGGCGGTCGGGGTTGCTGTTGCCAATGCCATCCTCTTTCTTTCCAATGCGGAGGATGACCGAAGGCATGGCAGGGAATTAAGGCCTGCCCTATCCGGAATTTTCAATCGATTGCGCCCAATCCTGATGACCAGTCTGGCCATGATCGCAGGGATGGTCCCCATGGCAATGGGTATGGGAGAAGGAGGGGATCAGACTGCTCCCCTTGCTGTGGCGGTGATCGGGGGTCTTGGTCTTTCGACCCTGAGCACCCTAATATTTTTACCGGCCATATACGATTATGCCCTCGGCCGAAAACCCTATCGAAACCCATCGCTGGACCCGGATGATCAAGATGCACCTGGATCATACCCAACAAATTCTTTCAAACCATGATGCCGTCACCAATCGGAAGAATAATTCCCGTTATACTCATTCAAATTGCCCTCCTGGGCACGGCTTGCCGACAAAATAAGGAAATGGCTCCTGCTGAAGCCCGGAAAACCGACTCTTTTCCCGCATTCAAACTTCTGCCTGGGCCTATTGAAAAACAATTCATATTGCCGGCTGATCTAATCGCTTACGAACGGACGGAAATATTTGCAAAACTTGGCGGGTATGCTGAAAAGATTTTCGTGGACATTGGGGATGCCGTTCGCAAGGATCAGATCCTCGCCCAAATCCAGGCCCCTGAACTTGAAGCAAGTCACGCACAGGCTGCCGCAGAGGTGCAAGCTTTGCTGGCAAAATGGACCGCCAGCACAGACGCATACAGACGTTTTCAGCAGGCTGATAAACAGCAGGGAACCGTTGCCGCCATAGAACTTGAACGGATCAAAAACCAGTTTCTTACAGACAGTTCCAACACCGAATCAGCCAGGGCGAAGCTACTGGCTCAACGCCGGCTTATGGAATACCTTGTGATTCGCGCCCCTTTCGACGGTCAGGTCACACAACGAAATATTGACCCGGGAGCTCTGGTTGGACCGGCTAACCCAAAACCCTTACTGGTGATTGAAAATAACCGGAAGCTTCGGCTCAGAGTCCCGGTGCCCGAAGCCCTGGTATCGGCTGTGCCCGGATCCCAGGGTATTTCATTCACTGTAGATGCGCTTCCGGGCCGGACTTTCGAAGCCAGGCTATCCCGCAAAGCCGGCGCCTTGAACATGGTCAATCGTACAGAAACCTGGGAATTCCTTTGCGAGAACAAAGAAAACTTATTGAAATCCGGGATGTTTGCACGGGCCAGTTTTCCATTCAAGAGACCGGACCCTGGTTTTGTAGTTCCTGCAGCGGCCGTATTTACCAGCAATGAAAAGCGATTTGTGATCCGGGTAAATTCCAAGCTTGCTGAATGGATTGATGTCCGACTGGGCACTGCCCTGGACCGGGGGACGGAAATATTCGGTCCACTTCAAGCCGGAGACACCTTGCTGATGCGAGCAACCGATGAAATCAAACCCGGTACTGCCCTATTTATAAAATTCTGAATTGTTCCCAAAAGGCCAGGAAGGCTATACCCTGCTTTGGATGCATCATTTGATCCGACAGGAAATGGAAGGTCAAGCATTCCCAAGACGTCCCCATTCTTTAAAAATTGTAATTTTGTCAATCTATGCACCCGGGCAAAATAAAAGTATTATTCTTCGGCCAACTGGTCGATGTGACCGGCAAAAACGGCATGGATCTGCAGGATGTGTCGGATACCCAGGCTGCCCTGGAAACACTTACCCGGCTTTACCCTCGCCTGAGCCAAACCCCTTTTTTACTCGCCCTGGACAAGGAGATCGTAGAGGGAAAAGTCTTTTTCACCGGAGACCATACGCTGGCCCTCCTACCCCCCTATGCCGGAGGATAAATCCCGAAAGATGAGCAGTCACCGGATGAGGAATATTTTTGTGCAGGGCCCGATATCCCCTGCCTTCGTCGCGGAAAAAATAGCGGCCCACGCTGATAAAACCGATATCGGGGGCCACAGCATTTTCCTCGGCCAAGTGAGAGCGGATCAAAAAGAAGGCAAAAAAACGGTGTTGTCCATTGATTATTCGACCTATGAAGAAATGGCCCTGGACAAAATGCACCTGATCCGTCAGGAAATTTTTGACAAATATCCTTTGACCTGCATGCATATTTATCACAGCCTTGGCCAGGTCAAAGCGGGTGAGATATCCCTTTTTGTATTCACTTCTTCCGTTCACCGCAAACCCGCTATTGATGCCTGTACGGAAATCGTTGAAAGAATCAAGGCTGAACTGCCAGTATGGGGGAAGGAGATCTTGTCGGATGAGAGTTATGTGTGGAAAGAGAATCAGTGAGTGGTGTCACGAAGTTTTGGAGGTGGGTGGTGGATGGTCACTTGCGTTTGGCAGCCTGCATAGTCAAAACATTATACATTAATCCATAAAACAGACCAGAACTTTTGATCTAAATAAACGAAATCGTGACCCTGAAAAACAGTAAATTTCCACCAACCACCTCCCGAAGCCTCTGGACTCCGCCCACCTCTCCATGGTAGACATCACTCATAAATCCCCCAGTCTCCGCAAAGCCATAGCCGGAGCCATCGTCTCCGTTTCAAAACCGGAAACGATTGAAGCGATCCGCAACAAAACCGTACCCAAAGGAGATATCTTCGAATTTTCCCGGGCCGCCGGCCTGCTGGCCATTAAAAAAACCAGCGACCTGATCCCCGACTGCCATCCGCTGCCCATTGAATTTGCTTCCATCACCTATGATCTGAAAGACCTGGAAGTTCATATCAAGGTAGAAGTGCATACCATTTACAAAACTGGAGTGGAGGTGGAAGCCATGCATGGAGCATCACTCACCGCGCTCACTATGTACGATATGCTCAAACCCATCGACAAGGAGGTGGAAATCAAAAACATCCGGCTGATCTCTAAAAAAGGGGGAAAATCCGATTTCCGGAAAGAAAGCTATGATCACCTCCAGGCGGCCATCATCGTCTGCTCCGACAGCGTATCGAAAGGAAAAGCAGAGGATACCTCGGGCATACTGGCCGCGGAAAAACTAAAAACCTTTGGTATGCAGGTCAAAACTCAAACTGTAATCCCGGACGATTTTGACACCATCCAGGCCCTGGCCCGTATATGCAGCGAAGATCACGACCTGATCCTTTTTATCGGCGGCACCGGGCTTTCGCCCTACGACCTCACCCCCGATGCCATCCGTCCATTGTTTGATAAAGAAATCCCCGGCATAGCTGAAACCGCCAGGCAATACGGCCAACAAAGGATGCCTTATGCCATGTTATCCAGAGGAGTAGCCGGCTTTATTGGCAGGGCTCTGGTGATCACGACGCCGGGGTCGCCAGCGGGAACCCGGGAGACCATCGACGCCTTGTTCCCGGCGGTTTTACACGTATTTCGCATCCGTGAAGGAAAAAGACATGATTAAATGAAGATCATCCCTCCAAATTTGCCTTTAATTCTTAATTCTTAATTCTTAATTCTTAATTACTTTGACCTACCCCAATACCATTTCCGGCACCATTCCCGAATTCCTGGAACAATCGATGGTCTCGTTGAGGCAGATCCCTGTACCTGAATGGGAAAAAAAATCCGATCCACACCGGTGGTCTAAAAAAGAAATCCTGGGTCACCTGATTGACAGCGCCATGACCAATATCCGTCGCCTGGTCGTCACGCAGTATGAAGTGAATGACCGCATCACCTACCGGCAAAATGAATGGATCGCTTTTTCGGCTTACCAGGATGCTCCGGTGGAAGAACTGGTCACGCTATGGCGGCTGATCAATCTGCATTATCATCGCGTGGCCTCCAATGTACCCCATGAATCGCTCAGCCTGACCTGCAATACGAGCAATGGCGAACCGCAATTACGCACCCTTGAGTTTTTGATCACGGATTATTGGGGACATCAGCAGCATCATTTGAGGCAGATATTGGAGGGTTGAGGTATGAGGATTGAGGATTGAGGGGTGAGG
>CAYOPD010000016.1:13905-56917 GCA_964405735.1 uncultured Saprospiraceae bacterium
TTTGAGGCAGATATTGGAGGGTTGAGGTATGAGGATTGAGGATTGAGGGGTGAGGAGTGAGGAGTGATTGCTGACTGCTGACTACTGACCGCTTTCCTTACTTCCGGCGCCACCACCGTCCCATACAATTCAATCGACCGCATGACCTTTTTGTGATCGATTAGGCCAATGCTCATCTGGGCAATAAAACGGGTATTGCCAAACAATTCATATTCATACAGGATCTTGTCGATGACCTGTTGAGGACTGCCTACGAGGAGGGAACCGCGGGGCGAACGCATGCCTTCATATTGGCCGCGGGTAGTAGGGCCCCAGCCCCGTTCACGGCCGATGCGGGTCATCACTTCGGCATAAGGTGCAAAAAATTCATCGGCTGCTTGCTGTGAAGTATCAGCAATAAAAGCATGGGAATTGATGCCAAGCTGAAGTCCTTCCTGCGGATGGCCGCTTTGTGTCCAGGTCTTCTTATACAAATCGATAAAAGGAACAAATTGGGCGGGCTGTCCGCCTATAATAGCCAGGGTAAGGGGTAGTCCCAACGAAGCGGCCCGGACTGCGGACTGGGGGGTTCCCCCCACTGCAATCCAAATCGGAAGTTTTTCCAAATAAGGGCGCGGATAGATGCCCAGGTTTGAAATGGCGGCACGGTGTTTGCCTTTCCAGTTGACCCTAACCTGCTGATTGATTTGTAAAAGCAATTGGAGTTTTTCCTCAAACAATTCATCGTAATCCTCCAGGTCGTAACCGAAAAGAGGGAAAGACTCAATGAATGAACCCCTGCCCACCATCAGTTCCACCCGTCCGGAAGACAATAAATCCGCAGTGGCAAACTGCTGGAACACCCGCACGGGGTCGTCGCTGCTCAGAATGGAAACTGCGCTGGAAAGCCGGATTCGATTTGTTTTCACGGCGGCAGCACCCAGGATTACCGCCGGAGCGGAAACCAGGTAATCCGGTCGGTGATGTTCCCCCACGCCATAAACATCCAGGCCAAGCTGGTCTGCCAGTTCGATTTCTTCCATTAAATCCCGCATCCGCTGGTGGCCATTTTCAGACCATCCTTTTTCCACTGGAGACATGTCCCCAAAACTGGATATTCCTAATTCCATATCGTCAATCCTTATTTATTATATATTAAATACCAGTTTGATAGACCATCCGGTTATTGTAATAGACCGCCGGGATAGCCCGTACAATGAAATTTAGTTTACTTTGTTTGAATTTCGCTCTCCGCATGTTCAAAATACCAGGCCTGTTTTTGTTATTCGTTTGGTTCTATAACAGTTTGTCAGGGCAAACGGTTTGTTATTTCAGTGCAAAAGTCCTGGATGATCAGACCGGGGACCCTTTGGCCGGCGTGGTCATGAAAATGGATGGACTGGAAACTTTCAGGATCACCGACTCCCTGGGAATCATTCGGATGGGCGTTAAATGCGGAGAACATACGGTCAACCTCCAGGCTTATGGATACAAACCCTTTTCATACCGCTATACCGTCCAGGGGGACAAGCCGGTTATGATCCGCATGGAGAGCCTGCTGACCCAATTGGAAGAAATCGTCATCAGTTCACAAAGCGAATCCCGCAATATTGAAAGCCCTGCCCTTGGGGTAAGCATGATGAACCTTAAAGCCGTGCAGAAACTACCGCCTGCTGCCGGGGAACTCGATGTCCTTCGAAGTCTACAAAGTTTGCCTGGCGTTTCTGCTGTAGGGGAAGGCGCCAACGGGATAAATATCCGGGGAGGTTCGGTGGATCAAAACCTCATCTTCCTGGAACATATGCCGATATTCAACCCGACCCATTTGCTGGGCCTTTTTTCCCTCTTCCCAACAGACGGCATCCGCGAACTGCAATTGTACAAGGGTTCCATTCCGGCACGTTACGGGGGCAGGACTGCCGGTGTGCTCGATGTCAGGCTGTCCGAGCCCGATATGGAAAAATTCAACATGAAGGGGGGTATTGGCATGATATCCAACCGGCTGCATGCCGAAGTTCCTTTGATCAAAGAAAAAATGGGCTGGATGAGTTCCAACCGGTTTTCATTCAACGATTACCTGATCAAGTTGTATAATGCTGCCCTTACCCCGTTTGGCAACAAAAGGATTCCCAATAACAAGCCGCAGTTTATGGACCTGGCCAACAAGATCAGCTGGCGTCCCACCGGCCGGGACAACATTTCACTGGTGAGTTATATCAGCTACGATGCCTACCGGATCGATTCCCTTTACAGTATTGCCGGCATAGTGCCCAAGCAGGCGAATATGAAATATGGCCACAACAACCTCTCGGCCAGGTGGAATCATTATTTCTCCCCCAAATTCAATTTTAACCTGCTGGCCGTTCAGTCCAGGTACAATACATCTACCTCGTCCGAAGAGATAGGTACAGGCTTTGAATTTAAAACCGGCCTGGTTTACCAGAATGTCAAAGCGGAGCTGACCTATGCGCCAACTCCCTTGCAACGCATCAATGCAGGCCTCTCCGTCACCCGGCTGCGTCTTAAGCCGGGAAGCCTCAGTCCTGTTGAGGGCTCCACCCTTTTACCCGCTGAGTTGAGCAGGGAACTGGGAATGGAAGCCGCCTTTTTTATCTCGGATGAATATGAACTCAGTAAAAAATGGCTTGTGGAATTCGGCTTGCGTGCGGTAAGATATTGGAACCTTGGCCCTGTGGAGCTTCCCCTGTTTGAGGAAGGGAGTCCAAAATCCCCATCTACCATAACCGATCGCCTGAATATCAACGGAGTGGAATCGGCTTTCAACCGCCTGGAACCCAGGCTGGCCATGCGGTATAAAATAAATGACCTTACCTCCGTCAAAATAGGCTACAACCGGATGAATCAGTTTTTACACATGGTATCCAACAACTCCACCCCCCTTCCCAATGTGCGCTGGAAGTCAAGCAACCGCTATCTGCCTCCGGAGAAAAGCGACCTGGTATCGCTAGGCTTGTTCAAAGACACCCGCCTGCGTAAATGGGAGTGGTCCCTGGAAGGTTATTACCGGTGGCAGGGTTTTATTTTCGATTATGTCAATGGGGCAGAACTGAGCATCAACCCAGCAGTCGAGACCCAGATCTTGCCCGGCAAAGGGAAAGCCTACGGCGCCGAACTATTGATCAACAAGAAAAAGGGCATCATGACCGGGTGGATGAGTTATACTTATGCGCGCAGTTTCCAGAAAATCACCGGCGAATATCCCGAAATCCAGAGCCTCAACGATGGCCGTTGGTTTCCCTCCATCATTGACAAACCGCATACGCTGAATATCCTGACCAATTTTCAGACCGAAAAGCACAACGCGCTCTCTCTGACTTTTACATACAGTACCGGCAGGCCTTTTACCGCACCGGTCAGCTTTTACCGCAATGGTTTCAAGTATGTGCCTGTGTTTACCGACCGGCACAACGGCAGGATATCGGATTATCACCGCCTCGATTTTTCGTGGATCATCACCAATCCATCCATGAAGCAAAAACGCTGGGAAGGCTCCTGGATCGTCACCGTTTATAACCTTTATGGCCGGAAAAATGCTTTCTCTTATTTTTTCAATCCGGACCTGGCGGTATTCAAGCCCTTCAAGGTGAGTGTTTTCCCAAGTCCTATTTTTTCGGTCACTTACAATTTTAAATTTGAATAAGATGCGGTTTGCTTATGTCCTGGTTATGACCCTTTTGCTCAGCTGCCAATACCCGGTCACTTTTTCCGATCTTCCGGAAACCAAGAAATTTCTCGTCGTGGAAGCCGATGTCACGGAAGATTATGCGCGGGTGGATGTCCGCTACAGCCTGGAGCGGGTGACTTCAGCCGGGGCCTATACCCTTCCTGCCCCTCCCCAGGCTACCGCCTTCATTCATACCGGACAAGGTTTGATTTACCAGGTCAGCAATACCCGGGGTATCCTGGATACCTTTTTCAAGGGTAAAGTGGGCCAATCCTACAAAATGGTTGTCCAGACCGAGGGTAAAATCTATGAATCCACGGAAGAAACGATGCGGCCCTGCCCCGAAATGGATACCCTGGTCGTGCAATACAGCAGGGAAAGTTTTCGGGATAAATCCGATCTCCTGTATGATGGTTATGATATCTATGCCCGCGCTAAAGATATTGCCGGAGTTGAAAATTTTTACCAGTGGCACTGGATTCATTATTCCAAAGCGGTACAATGCAACAAAATCTTCGACCGTGCTCAGAATACGGAAGTCTATGTCCCCTGCTTCCCCCACAATTGCTGGAATTTTACACAAAATCAAAGGGTGATAGTGCAAAAGGATAATCTCCGGGATGGTCAGGACCTCACCCAATATGTGGTGCGTGTTCCCTATGCCACCCCACCCAACCGGTATTACCTGCGGGTGGAACAAAGGTCCATCACCCCACACGTCTTTGACCATCTTAAGTCACTGGAGGCACAAACCGAAACGGTAGGAACCTTGTTTGACGTGCCGGCACAGACCCGGTTCAGTCCCAATATTCTGAATACGTCAGACCACTCTGAAAAAATTCTCGGGGTATTTAATGTTTATTCTTACCGGTATAAAATAGTGGTCATCGACATGACGCTGGAAATTACAGGAGCCAAAATAAAAACAGTGATTGACCGAACCCCCTGGCATTCCAATGCCTTGCTCTCTGCGCCATGCACAGAGGAACCTTACCGGACACAGAAGAGGCCAGAAGGCTGGGTCGATTGATGGGATTTAAAAACATCAAATATTCCATCCCTCCAATTCCCACTTTCGAATCAAGGTTTCTTCTCCCTCCATTGCCGGTTTCACTTTGACAAAAGGCGAGCCGGGTGCAGCCTGATCACCTGAGCCGGATGCGACCGAATGAGGCTGGCTTCGGGTCATGGATGCCAGGATGGTTTTACAGAGGTATTCAAAAGCGTCCAGTTTAAATTCATTGCTCCTGTTGGTCTCGTAACCGAAGAGTTTGGAGATGAAATGGAAGACCTTGTCCAGCAGGCTGTGTTTACGCATCGGCATTTTCCCGCCGGATTCGTCCATATGTTTGTCCTTGGCGGAAATGAGGTGGATGATGATGTCTGATTTGAGTTTATCCCAGACCGTCGGTTCCGGGATGCCCAGGCTATTGAATATTTTCTGGTTGCCGATAAAAAAGACTTCTACGTCCTGAAGCCGCTCCCGGCCTATGAATTTACCGGTATGCTGGGCGATCACATCCATCAGGGCATCGTTCAGCCTCTTTCCAAATTGATTGATGGCGTTGATCTGACGGTCATAGATTTTATTCTGCAACAGCCAGCCTTCCGCGAGGTTGTCAGGCATGAGCTCTTCTTCAATTCCCAACATCCGTCCAACCACTTTCCAGTGGAAAAAATGGACTTCCTGCTCGCGGGGGGACATTTCAACACCCATTTTCTGAAGGCCTTCCAGGACGGCCAGGGAAAAGAGCTGGCAGGTCAGAACCTTATCTACCTGGTTGATGGGCACTCCATTCGGTACCCCGTCCTTCACCGTATTACGGTCCCATGGTTCATCCAGGTCTTTCAGGATCATATGCCGCATACCCGCGTGCATCAGTCTTACCTTCTGGATGGCACGAATTCCGCTGCCTTCGGGTTTGTACCAGCCCGGGTTGGATACATCAAAAATAAACTGGGCCGTCTCGAGTACCCTGCGTGTGGCCTGTTCTTCAAGAAGTTTGGTTTCATGAAGCACTTTGGCCGGCTGTTCACACATATACCCGGTCGGCAGGGATTTAAAAAACAACATTCCCAGGATCCGGAAACCGTGTTTTTCAAAAAAAGCAACCGATTCATCGAGCAAAGCCTCTTCTTCTTTGGTACAAAGCAGGGTCCCTGTTTTTTCAAAATATTCCTTCAGCCTGGGGTCCAGGTCGGGTGAAATCGGAGAATCGTTCCGGGCCAGTTCTTTCAGGAAGCGGAAGACCTGTGGGTTGCCTTCATCCTGAAAAAGGGCATTGGCTGCAGCATCGGCCACAGGGTCTCCGTGAAATCTCATCTTGTCCAGGTACTCATTGGTCCATACAGCGGTTCTGTCCATGCTTATTCTTAATTGGGTTTTACAAAATACATTTGGATCTCTTCATTGTGTTTCACCGTGATTTTGCCACGCGGGATGCATTCAAACTGTTCTTTCACCTTTTCATGGGTTGCATCCGATATATTGATCCTGCCGGGCTCGCCGTATGATTCCAGCCTGGCTGCAATATTCACCGTATCCCCCCATAAGTCGAAGGCAAATTTGTCACTGCCTACGATGCCCGCCACCACCGGGCCGGTATGAATTCCGATTCGGGCCGGGCAATAGGGCAGTCCTTTTGTTATCCTTTCCGTGTTGTACCGCTCAATGAAATGCAGGATCTCCATAGCCGCTTTTATGGCATTATGGGCATGCAGCGGATCGGGATAGGGCAGGCCCGAAGCACTCATATAAGCGTCTCCGATGGTTTTAATTTTTTCAAGGCCATGATCTTTCATGATCTGATCAAAAGCCCTGAAACAATCGTCCAGGAAGGCCACCAGTTCCGTGGCCGTCATGGCCTTGGTCATTTTGGAGAATCCTTCGAAATCGGTAAATAAAATGGTGACCTCGGGATATTGCCGGGGGGCCGATTTGCCGGAAGTTTTCAATTCGTAGGCAATTTCTTCGGGCATCATATTGAGCAGCAGGCGGTCGGACCGCTCTTTTTCTTCCTCCAGCAGTTTTTTCTGGTTTTCTATGGTGGCTGTCCGTTCATTCACCCGCGCTTCGAGGGTTTCATACAATTCGGCATTCTGCAGGGAGATGGCCATCTGCCCAGAAAGCAGGTTGAGTATTTCCATCCGCTCTTCTGTAAAGACATCTGTGGCCAGGTTGTTTTCCAGGTACAGGATGGCCACTACCTCATTGTTGCGCAGTACAGGCATACATAGCACGGACAGGGGTTTTTCTTTTTCAATATAACTCTCCATGGCAAAGCGCAGATCGAAGGAGGCGTTGTTGAGGATGAGGCTTTCCCTTGAATTGAATACATAGTTTATCACCTGCCGTGAAAGGCCCGGGGTCTCTGATAATTTGGTTGAGATCACTTTTTGCTCGTTTTGGCCTTCCTTGGAAATAAAGGCCTCCACGTATAATCCATCCTTGCCCGGAGTAATAAAAAAACCTTTCTGGGCGCCGGCATTCTGCACGGCGATATCCAGCAGGCTGATAAGCAGTTTCTCATAGACTACCTCCTGTGAAATGCTGTTTGAAGCGCGGATTACACTGTTGAGGTCGATGGAGGATGTGCTTGCGCGTTCCGCGGTATCGTGTCCTCCGGCTGCTTTATCCAGGAGGAAGGGGTGTTTCTTCTCGAGGGATTTGATTTTGCTGTAAGCTCCCCAGTTGGTATAATCGATCCAGGCTTCCCGGATCAGGAATTCGGCGTGCTGATTGATGCCCAGCTGATATTCCAGTTCGGACCACCTTTCGTGCACCATACCCGCGATCTGGTGCATGCCACGGGACCGGGCCTTGCGTTCAGCAGATGAATAATAACTCACCGCTTTACGGTAGTCCGCTTCGGCAGCCGCCTGCTCAGCCAGGATAAGATCATACTTGGCTCCAAAATTCTGGGGTGAACTTGCAGCCCATTGCCGGATCATTTTTACCGTCTTTTTGAGTTTCTTGGAAAGAGGAGCGTCGGGTTTCTGTTTTATCAGGGCCGCCATGGTCAGGGCCTGAAAAATAAAAAGGTCGGGATGTTCGGCCAGTCCGAGAAAAGCCGGATACATGGTTTCACTCAGATTAAACATTTCCAGCGCCTGGGCGAAATCGCCATGCACATAATGGAAATATCCTTTCTGGAAATTATAGACGGCCAGGGGCAAGGGGATTTTATGGATCCTGGCCCATTCGTCAATAAACTTAAAATGGTCTTTTTCGTCGGTATATTCATGGAAGAGTTCTGCTGAAGGAGCCCGGTCGAGAAACTGGGTCACCACGCGGGCGTAACTCAAAAAGAAATGCAATACAAGGGTGTTGTGGGTCTTCCGGCTGAAATGGGCATAAGTCAGCAGTTTTTCATAGACCGATTCCAGGTGCTCCCCGTTGTAATAAGGTATGCGCCACATGAAAGAAACCGCATAACCCGCGTAGATCAGGTCATTGGCAGAAACTCCCGACTGATAGGCAACCTGCAGGCCAGGCATGGCCGCTTCATAAGGTTGTTTCCAATGAGATACGCAACCTTCGGCGATGACATAAACTTTGGAGCGAAGCGAATGGTCCTGGAATTTTTCATTCAACCGAATTCCAAGCCTTGAAAATTCAAACCCGTTTTCAGCGTCCTTCAACTGTGCCGTCACTACAAATCCATAAAAGGCATAGGCCAGGGCGGATTCAACAGCATTTCCATGGGTGATGGAATAATTGACCATCTTGAGGATGAAATAAACCAGCAGGTTTTGTTTTTGCAACAGGTATGCCGGACCCCAGATGTTCATCAGGATGCGCATCGCCAGCTTCAGGGAGGGGTCAGACATGGCCGGATTGTGAAACAGGGTTTCAGGTGATTTACCTCTCAGTTTTATTTTGACTTTCAGCAGTTCAAGCATGACCTGGCCCTGGGATGGATTCACCGGCAACTGGATACCCAACTGTGCCAGGCCTTTTTTGGCCATATCGATGGCATGGGAATGACGCTGGGTATTTTCATACAGGCGCATCTTTTGGGCATAAAGCGCCGCCTTTTCCAATGCGGTACCGGCGCGGTTTATCGCTTTATCAAAGACCTGTTCCGACTGGTCAAAATTGCCGCAGAGGTATTCGGCTTCGGCCTGGGAAAAGAGAAGGTCCTGATAGAGCATTGATTTGTCATCGGTAAAAAGGCCAATCCCTGCCCTGAAATAATTCAATGCCGGGATATATGCATTGGAACTCTTGGCTCTTTCCCCGGCTTCGTAATTCAGAGCTGCCACATAATTGATTTCGCCGGGGTCCTGGATGAGGTGTGACCCATTGTTGTAATGGTTGACCACATCAAACAGCATGTCCCGGTCAGGGTTATTTTTATAGCTTTCATTGAGCAACCTCGCTACACAAAGGTGAGTCATCGCCCGTTGTTCCTGGCTGATCAATGAATATGCTGCCTGCTGGATACGGTCATGATTAAACTGGAAAAGGATTTGTTTGTTGTCCTGCTGGCCGGTGACCCCGATTTCTTCCCAAAGGTCGTCTTTGTAATGTTTGTTCCAGTTGCCCAGGGGATTGACAAAACCGGCTTCCACGGATTCCCAAAGAGCTCTGGATACCAGGTTGACATTGTATTCCGATGCGATACTCAGGGTCTGCAAGTCAAAGCGGTTTCCCAGGAAAGCGGCTATGTTCAGGATAAACTGGCCTTCCTTGCTCAGTTTTTTTATTTTAAGTTCTACCAGGTCAATCACATTGGCTGTGACGGCCATTTTATCGATTTCGGCTTCGTTCCATTTCCATTCCAGGTCGGCATCCGAATAATACAGCAGTTTTTCTTCTTCCAGTTTTTCCAGGAACTGGCGGATAAAAAACGGGTTGCCCTGTGATTTTTTGATGAGCAGGGTGGATAGATTGGCGGTGGCTTCCAGGCTGGTATGCAGGGTATCGGCCAGGAGCTCATTCACGGACTGGGCATCCAGTTCCTTCAGCACGATCTCATTGGTCCGGTCGGGCCTTTGTTCACGGATCCGGGCAAGCATCATCATGAGCGGATGGGAGAGGTTTACCTCGTTGTCCCGGTATGCTCCGATAAACATAAAGTATTTGACTGCCGGGCTGAGCATGAGGTATTCGATCAGGTCGATGGAACCGCTGTCGGCCCATTGCAGGTCATCGACAAAAAGCACCAGGGGATGATCCGCCGTGGCCAGCACTGAAATAAACCGTTCAAAGAGTTTGAGAAAACGGGCTTTGGATTCCGTGAAGCCGAGTTTCAGGGCGGCTTCCTGCTGGCCGATGAGGAGATTAAGTCCCGGGATGATATCCGTCAGCAGGGAACCGTTGTCTTCCAATATGGGCTTCAGCTCACCGGCGATTTTCTGTGCGGCCTCCTGGCCCTGGGCAAGTATATATCGGACCAGGCTGCTGAAGGCCTGTCCAAACGCGTTGTAAGGAAGGTCTTTTTGGTATTGGTCGAATTTGCCAAAAACGAAATATCCGTTTTGTTTGATGATGGGCTTCTGAACTTCATTGATCAGCCTCGTTTTACCAATGCCGGAATACCCGCTCACCATAAGGCCTACGGTATGGCCGTCTTTGGCCCGGTTGAAGGATTGCATCAGGACATCCAGCTCCCGGTTTCGTCCATAGAGCTTTTCTGAGATCCTCAGTTTGGAATATTGGTCGTGTTCACCGAGGACCATTCCGGACGCAAAACCTTTGCTGATTCTTTCCTTTATTTCTTTTATATCGGCCTTGAGCCCGGATATGCTCTGGTAGCGGTTCTCCGCATTTTTAGCCATCATCCGGAGGATAAATTCCGATACGATGGGAGGCACGGCCCGGTTGATCAGGTGGGGGTCGACAGCTTGTTTGGCGATATGGGCATGAATGATCTCTGAAAGATTTCCTTCGAAGGGCAGTCTGCCGGTGACCAGTTTATAGAAGATCACACCCAGGGAATAGATATCCGTGCGGTAATCGATGCTCCGGTTCATCCGGCCCGTCTGTTCCGGGCTCATGTAATAAGGAGAGATCGAATCCTGTACGGAATGTTCAAATCGCTGGGCAGTGGTAGATAGCGTGGTGGCATGTCCGAAATAGGACAGCTTGATGTTTTTCAGGTCTGTTGAGACCAGAAAACTGGCCGGGCTGATATCGCGATGTACGATCCCCCTGGCATGGACCTTTCCGGTACAATCCGCGAGCTGGTAAGCCAGGTCCAGGAAGTCAGGAATGGACAAATGGAGTTTGTCGATCTCTGACTCCAGGGTATTGCCCTGGAACATTTCTTTGATCACTCCGATGCCGGATTCCTGACGGATGATTTCATGGGCTTTGAGGACCTGAGGGAATTCCAGCATGCTGGAAATCTCAAAATCGTTTTTTAGTCCTACCAGGGATTCAAAATCATACAGGCGCGAGGCGGGCAATTCAAGAAGGTAGGTCTGTCCATCACGGCCGGTGGCTTCAAAGTAATTGCACCTGGTGGTTTTGATTTTTAATGCGCCGATCGAATATTCATACATGATTTGGTGACTCCTTCTTGGTTAATTCGGTTTGACAGCAGAAAAGACCATATAACACCACAGGTTTTTCTGGAGGGCTTTGTACTGGTAATAGGTGGACCACAGATTTTTCTGAAGGGTTTGATTTCGCCGGCTCATCAGCCTCATAAGATTTCCGATGACCCATCCCGGGAAAAAATAATAATAAAGCCTTTTGGCGGAAGGCCTGATTTTATCCGTGATATTATGGCCATTCGTTTGTGTGAATCCGCATTCATTCAACATCCCGGAAAACCGTCCGGAGAGTTCAAAAAAAGGAACCGCCCAGGATTCGGCCCAGCGTTTCATCAGGGGTCGACCGTCCGGTTCATGGCCGGCCGGGAGGCTGAAAAAATCAGCAACAGCCAGCCTTCCTCCGGGTTTCAACAAGCGAAAGGCTTCTTGCAGGAAGGCTTTTTTATCATTCGCGTGGCATACGCTCTCCATAGCCCAGACCGCGTCAAAGCTACTGGATGCAAAACCCGTGGAGGTATAATCCCTGGTTTCGAAAAGGCAGCGGTCGCCCACCTGGTGGAGGATGGCATTGGACCTGCAGGTGGCAATTTGTTTTTCACTCAGGGAAATACCCATGGTCCTGCATTGGTGGCGGGCGGCCAGGTAAATGGAGGAACCTCCTACCCCGCATCCCGCATCCAGGACATAATCACCCGGCCGGGCATGGATGACCGAAGCCATGTGGTCATTCATTTTCTCCAGGGCTTCGCGAAGGGAGGAGGTTTGATCATCCCAATAACCATAATGCATGGCCATTTTTGATTTCAGGTGCCATACCAGTTCATAATCCGACTGGCACTGGTCATAATATCGAATGACTTCTTCGTGAGTCATCTGGGCAACTGGCATTAATGGTGAAGTTGAATGCTTTCAAGATATAAAGAATGAAAGGAATCAGATAAAATATTTCATAATGATAAGCAAGAGGGTAATGAGGCTGACCAAAAAGGCAGAAATGGATTTGTAGATATCGTCAAACTTGCCTTTGGCAATAACCGAATTGATATAGATCTGATTGCACAACTCGCGGTGAACTGCCTCAGCGTTGCTGACTATGGTTTTTGAATGTTCATAATATTCTTCCGGGGATTTGTGGCGCCGGGCCACGCTGCCGAAAAAAATGATGGAGGAAGGGAATTTCAGCCTCAACGAAGGTTGAAGGCATCTAAACCCGAAAAAAATGGCAACCAGGGAAGACAACAGGTAAATGATTACCAGAAGCAGGATCACGACAGAATCCTTTACAAGCAGCGAAATGGCCTCTGCATTGGAAAAGGCCAGCGAAATGGAAATCCCATAGATCATGAATATCGTATACGCCTTGGTATCCGACTGCCTGATCCAGGCCAGGTTGATGTCCAGGATCCTCCAGTAATTTTCAGTGATCTGGTCATTGCCCTCGGGGTATTCGAATGATGACTCACTGCTTGAGATGACCTGCATGTTGATTGATTTACACAGCGATGTGATTTGCTTTCAAATGTTTAAGGTAGCTCAACTTCGCAGGCGCCCTTTTGGTTTTGGAGAATTTGGTAAAATATTCGTGCGCTTCCAGGAAACTGATCTGCAGGTTGTTCCACTCTTCTGCAGATATCGGATTAATGTATAATTTGATCTCGCGAAACAGCGTATCTGCTATGGCAAAGACATCATCACGGCCAAGGTAATCGAGGTCCGCATCACAAATGATGCGCTCCAGGATGGTGTCGGGGGTTTGAGGGATTTTGGTGGCCATGATCATGCCACAGATCACCTCTATTTCATGACGCGGCAGGTGATAAGCGGGCAGGATTTCCCGGGCGATCTTGCAGCCCGTTTCCTCATGGCCCTTATAAGTATAGATAAAGCCTGCATCGTGCAGCAGGACGGCCAGACGAAGCAATTTGATCTCTTTACTGGGGACTTTTTCCGTTTTGGCAATTTTAAGGGCGGCATTCAAAACATCTTCCGTGTGGTGCAATCCGTGATAAGAAAGGTCACCGGGAAGTTCTTTACGCAATTTTAACCGAATCGCTTCTTCAGCTTCTTTATATTCAGGAGCTTTTTGTTTCATAAAAAACAAGGCAATTTCATAAATAAAGATTTTCCTGGCAAATTCCGATACGATTAATTGCTGTAAGATTACAAAAATGGGTCCAAATTTCAGTGAATATAAAGGATTTGGAAAATTCCGGACTAAAAAAGCCGATTTTAAATTATATTAAATTGATAATTAATAGTTTATGAACTATAAAAAAATTTAAACTATTAATTCAAAAAAACCGCTCTACCCGGCAAAACAGCCTTATTGTATATCTTAAATGGATAATTGATAACTTGCAGGGATGCGCATAGGAATTGTCTGTTATCCCACCTTCGGGGGATCCGGGGTCGTCGCCACAGAACTGGGCCTCGGCCTTGCCAAACGGGGCCACGAAGTGCATTTTATCACCTACAAGAGGCCGGTCCGGCTGAGCCATTTTATGACCAATATTTATTATCATGAAGTGAATGCCCTGGATTATCCCCTGTTTGAATATACCCCCTATGACACCACCCTGGCGAGTAAACTGGTCGATGTGATCAAATTTGAAAAGATCGATCTGCTGCACGTCCATTACGCCATCCCCCATGCCACCATTGCCTTCATCGTCAAAAAAATATTGGAAACCCAGGGCATCCGCATACCCGTAATCACCACCCTTCACGGGACCGACATCACCCTGGTGGGAGCCGATCCTTCTTTTGCCCCGGTGGTCGAGTTCAGCATCAACCAGTCCGATGGCGTCACGGCGGTTTCGCGGGACCTCAGGGAAGACACCCTCAAATATTTTAATATCAGCCGGGATATCCGGGTGATTTACAATTTTATCGATTTTGACCGCTTTCGAAAAATCGACAAGGAACATTTTAAAAAAGCCCTCGCTCCGGATGGTGAAAAAATCCTGATCCATACTTCCAATTTCAGGAAGGTAAAAAGGGTGGATGATGTGATCCACATTTTCCAGAGAGTCATCCAGCGGGTACCTTGTAAACTTTTACTCATCGGCGATGGTCCGGAGCGCCAGCGACTGGAGGAAATTTGCCGTAAAATAAAGGTCTGTGAGCATGTCCGTTTCCTGGGCAAACAGGAAGCCATCGAAGAATTGCTGGCCGTCAGCGACCTGTTTCTCATTCCCAGTGAAAATGAAAGCTTCGGCCTGGCGGCATTGGAAGCTATGGCATGCCACGTACCAGTAATCTCCTCCAACGCGGGAGGATTACCCGAACTCAACCTGGACGGGATGAGTGGCTTCGTCCACCCGGTCGGCGATATCGATGGCATGGCCGCGAGCGCCATCCGGCTGCTCCAGGATGAAAAGCTGCTCGATCAATACCGGCACCAGGCTTTTGAGCGGGCCCGCGAATTCGATATTGACAAAATACTTCCGCAATACGAGGAGTATTATCTGGAGGTGATGAAACGGTAATCAGGGGTGGTGGCCCTCAGTCCCGTGAGGTGTGTGGTGGCAGCACTTATCTTTCTCCTGTCTCCTGTCTCCTATCTCCCTTTAATGGATTGAGGGCGGTTTCGCATTTCTCCCGGTCGAATTCATTCTCATTATTGGCAATCCATATGGTGGCTACACCGTTGCCGATAAAATTGGTGATGGCACGGGCTTCCGACATAAACCGGTCCACCCCCAACAATAAAGCCAGGCCTTCGATGGGAATGACCTTCACTGCGGCCATCGTGGTCGCCAGCACGATAAAACCACTGCCTGTGACCCCTGCTGCTCCTTTGGAGGTGACCATCAGGATGCCGATGATGCTCAGAATTTGCCCGGCAGTGAGATGGACGTGATATACCTGGGCAAGGAAAATGATGGCCATGGATAGGTAAATGGTGGTCCCGTCGAGGTTGAATGAATAGCCCGTGGGCACCACCAGCCCTACGACCGGTTTGGAACAACCCATGCGCTCCAGCTTGACCATGAGGTTGGGAAGGCCCGCTTCCGAAGAAGAAGTACCCAGGACGATGAGCAATTCTTCCTTGATGTATTTCAGGAATTTCCAGAGATTCACTTTATAATAGCGGAGGATGTACCAGAGCACGATAAATATAAACAGGGCCATGGTGCAATAAACGGTGAGCATCAACTTGCCCAAAGGGAACAGGGCTTTGATGCCATATTTTCCAATGGTGAAGGCCATGCCGCCAAAAGCCCCGATGGGGGCCAGCAGCATTACAAAAAATAAAGCCCGGAATACCCATTTGGAAACCGGGACCAGGGCATCGACCACCTTGTGCCGGAAAGTGAATTTATTGAGCACGATTCCGCTGACTAGGGCCAACAATAAAATCTGTATGGTTGAATTGTCCTTGAAAAACTGCCACCAGCTGAAACCGGCCGCCTGGTCTGCATACCGGGAAACCTCCCCGGCCTGGCCCGCCGGAATCACTCCATGCCCCGGCTTGATGATGTTGGCAACCACCACCCCGATCAGGAGTGCAGCGGTAGTGACCACTTCAAAATAGACCAGTGCCTTGACACCCACCTTCCCAACCTTTTTTAAATCGCCCATATTGATGATCCCCAGTGTGATCGTCAGGAAAATGATCGGATTGATAAAAAGCTTGACCATGGATATAAAACCATTGCCAAGAAATTCGGCCAGCGTTCTGCCCACCTTAAGTTCCTGTCCCAGGAAATGCCCTTTCCATTCCTGTGAGAGAATGGGTTTCAGCACCCATTCCGGGTGATAATGGCCAAGGAGTATACCCAGGGTGATAGCAGTCAGAACCCAAAAAGTGAGGTTGGTAAACAAACGCTTCATTCGCGGTAAATATAGTGAAACGAACGAGGTCCAGGTTCTTCAGGGGACGAAATGCCATTTAAGAATCGGGTCAAAACTCAAACTTACTTTGCCTATTCAAATTGGTTAGCCCAATCCGGAAATGATTAACCGACTTGCTGATAATATCATCATCAAAACGAGCCGGCACACCCTTTCCAAAAAAGGAAGGCACACCATTAATTACTGGATGATGCAGCCTGGGCCGGTATTGCAGAAATTGGTATTGGATCTGGGAGGAATGAAAGCGAGTTATCCTTGACCACCGGAATAGGGGAAGCCAAGGTTGAATTGGGGAGTTGAATGATAAGGATGGAGCTCAGTTCCTCCCAGAGCATTGAATTTTCCCTTCAGGGCAAAAACAATCGTTCATCGTGTTAATTCACCCCTTACGAGGCTACCTGCTCAAGCTCCCGCTGCTTCCTGCTGCATCAACGGGTTAAACACTTCTTTTTTATACTCACCCCTTTGCAATTTTCCGCTGATTGCTTTGAAGGCCGCGAGCGTGAGGTCGATGTCCTCCTGGGTATGCGCGGCAGTGGGGATCAGGCGCAAAATGATTTCTCCTTTGGGAATGATCGGGTAGATGACCATGGTACAGAATATCCGATGGTTTGCCCGGAGGTCATGCACCATTTGGGAAGCCTCCATGGGATGACCTTTTAAAAATACCGGAGTCACGGGTGTATTGGTATTCCCGATATCAAAGCCGGCTTCGCGGAGGCCTGCTTGCAGGGCATTTACATTTTTCCAGAGTTGTTTTTTCAGTTCGGGTTTCGTGCGGATGAGTTCCAGGCGTTTCAGCCCCCCTACTACCAGTGGTTGGGGCAATGATTTGGCAAATACCTGGGACCGCATATTGTATTTAAGGAATTTGATGATATCTGGCGGGCCGGCGATAAAAGCACCTATGGAAGCCATGGATTTGGCAAAGGTTCCGAAATAAATATCGATTTCATCCTGGACGCCTTGCTCGACTCCTGCGCCTTCTCCGTTGGGTCCGAGGGTACCGAAGCCATGTGCATCATCCACCAGGAACCGGAAGGGATATTTGGATTTAAAAGCCGCGATTTCTTTGAGTTTACCCTGGTCTCCCCGCATGCCGAATACGCCTTCACTGATCACCAGTACGGACCCTCCGCTTTCTTCGGCCATCTTGAAAGCCCGGACCAGCTGTTTTTCAAAACTCTCCATATTATTATGTTCAAAGGCAATTCGTTTGCCCAGGTGGAGCCTGACCCCATCGATGATACAACCATGGCTTTCGGCATCGTAGACGATCACGTCGCGCCGGCTCACCAGGGAGTCGATGCAGGAAGTCATGCCCTGGTAGCCATAATTCAGAAGGCAACCCGCTTCTTTCCGCACGAAGGCAGCCAGTTCGCGCTCCAGCTGAATATGCTGGTCGGTCTCCCCCGTCATCAGGCGGGCGCCCATCGGGTATGCCAGTCCCCATTCCGCGGAAGCTTCGGCATCCACCTTGCGTACCTCGGGATGGTTGGCCAGGCCAAGGTAGTTATTGATGCTCCAGCAGATCACTTCCTGGCCGTTGAACATCATGCGGGAACCAATTTCACCGGTCAGTTTTGGAAAAATATAATACCCTTCGGCTATGTCCGCATATTGCCCGAGAGGGCCCATATTGGCGCGGATTCTTTCAAAAATATCCATTTGTCAGATCAAAAATTTGGCCAAAGGTAAGAAGAAATGGTCAGGTTTTCAGCAGTCTGCCTTGAAGCAATAAGCAGCTGTGGGCTCACTCATCACCCCATCCAACCTGGGGGAAAAAGCCCAAAACTGCTTTAATTGGCCACCCCCTTGCCTGATGGCCGGTTTGAGCCTGGTGCATGCACGTTGCCCGGGATGATTCATCCTGAAATTAGCATACGCCCGCCTTGGGATCTGTAAATCGTAAATCCATCTCATCGCAATTCGTCTTAATTTCGCCCCATGCCAACCGACGAAGTATTTAAAGACGAAATCAGCAAGGTCAGTGATTTTAAATTCGGGGCCCAGGTAGCCCATGTTTTTGACGATATGGTCAACCGTTCCGTGCCCTTTTACGGGGAGATCCAGCGCATGATGGCCGAACTCGCGGCCGACCGGGCCGTCGAAGGCACCATGGTCTATGACCTGGGCTGCTCCACCGGCACTACGATGATCGGCATGAATACCATGGTCAACCCCTCCATCAAATTCATCGGCATCGACGACTCGGATGAAATGTTGCACAAATGTGACGAAAAACTGAAATCCATCGGTTTCAACCGCCCTTATGAACTGATCAATGCCGACCTCAATGCCGGAGTACAAATCTCCAATGCCTCGGTGGTGGTCCTTTGCCTCACCCTGCAATTTGTGCGCCCGATCAACCGTGAACGCCTTCTGAAAAATATCCTCAACGGGATCAACCCGGGTGGTTCCCTCATCCTGGTCGAAAAAATCCTTGCTGAGGAAAGCGGGTTCAACCGCGACTTCATCAAATACTATTACAATTACAAGCGCCGCAACCATTACTCCGAGATGGAGATCAGCCAGAAAAGGGAGGCTTTGGAAAACGTGTTGATCCCTTATAAACTGAGCGAGGATATCTCCCTCCTCCGTGATGTGGGCTTCGACCACTGTGAGGTCTTTTTTAAGTGGTATAATTTTATGGGCCTGATCGCGACGAAGAGGTGATGGTCCCCATGAAAGTCTCACACGGAGGGATTCGCACGGAGACCACGGAGTGCACGGAGTATTCAATAAATCTTTCACTCCTCTCCAATCCTATAATCCTACCAATCCTATAATCCTACCAATCCTATAAATCCTACCAATCCTACCAATCCTACAATGATCTCTATCGGCAATTTTTTCTTCAAATACCGCAATGTCCTTTTCATTGTCCTCTATCTCGCTTTATTTATTCCATCTCCACCCCTATTCAGTGAAGCCCGGTTTGGTCCCGGCTATTTCTGGCCTCCCATCGTCCTGGGGCTGCTCATCACCTTCAAGGGCCAATTTATCCGCGCCCTCACCATTGGCCTGGCCTATATCGTCCGGGGCGGTAAAGATGGAAAGGTTTATGCTGAGGGACTGGTGACCCAAGGCATATTTGCCCATTGCCGCAATCCCCTCTATGTAGGCAATATCCTCATGCTGGCCGGGGTAGGCGTGCTGGCCAATTCGTCCTATTACACCTTTATCGTTTTGCCATTGTTCTTATTTATTTATCAAAGCATTGTTCTCGCCGAAGAACATTTTTTAAGAAATAAATTCGGGGAGGTTTTTGATCAGTATTGCAGCAGGGTGCCGAGGTGGTTTTTCCGTCTCAGAGGGTTTTACTCTACCATTACCTCCATGCATTACCACTGGAAGCGGTATGTATTGAAGGAGCATACAACGTTTTTCATATGGATTACCGGCATCCTGTTGATCATCCTATTTAAATATCCGCATCTGACCCATTATGATTCCGGTTTTAGAAACTCTATATTGGTCTGGACGATTCCGTTATTGGCGGTTACATATGGTTTAATCAGGTATTTGAAAAAGTTGGCTATTCTGAAAGAGTGAGGTATGAAAAGACATGGGCGATGCCCTGTCTGATGTTTAATAATAGCGGGACAAACTTTCAAGGTTTTTGGTCACAAAATCCGTGAGTTCCGCCCCGGTCAGCATATTCTGGTTAAGCAAAGCCAGTCGGTACAGGTGGGTGGCCAACTCTTTCTGCCTGGCCTCGTCGGGTGCATGCAACAATTTCTCGGCCACCAGCGGATGGTTCCCATTAACGATCACCTGGTAGGATTCCGGAAATAGATCCGCTCCCATGCCTTGCATCATTTGCATCTCTTTCATTCTCCGGATAAACTCCGGTTTGGTGATGTGGACCGGAGCATCCGAGGGTGGCAGTGCCTGGACCTCCACCTTATTCATGGTACCCTGGGTAAAGGTCTCAAAAAGGGTCTTGACCTTGTCTTGCTCTTCCTGGGAGAGCACCGAATCAATTTTGTCTTCTTTCTCAATGAGCTTGTCGAGGGTAGCGGAATCGACCCGGGTAAAATGAGTTTTTTCGATCTTGGACTCCAGGTGCTGCATGAAGTGATTGTCGATGGGCTGGTCCATCAAAAGCACGTCGTAGCCCCGGTCCCGGGCTGCCGTGATAAAGGCATGGTGCAGGGCAGGAGCATGGGTGTAGAGATAAACTACCTGTCCGTTTTTGTCTGTCTGCAGGTCCTTGATTTTTTCCCGGTAAGATTCAGGAGTATAATAGGTACCATCCTCGCTTTTTAGCAAGGTGAAGTTGACGGCCTTTTCATAAAATTTTTCATCGGTGATCAGGCCGTATTTGACGAAGGGTCCGATATCCTGCCATTTGGATTCGAAGGCCGGCCGGTCGTTTTTGAACAGTTCCTCCAGTTTATCCGCTACTTTTTTGGTGATATAGGAAGTGATTTTTTTAACCTGGCGGTCGCTTTGGAGGTAAGAACGGGACACATTGAGCGGGATATCCGGGCTGTCGATCACCCCGTGGAGCATCATGAGGAAGTCGGGCACGATATCCTTCACCTCATCCGTGACATATACCTGATTACTGTAGAGCTGGATCTTGTTGCGTTGCCAGTCCATACCGGTGGTGACCTTTGGGAAATAGAGGATTCCCGTCAGGTTGAAAGGATAGTCGATATTGAGGTGAATCCAGAACAAGGGCGGAGCGCTGAAAAGGTAGAGGTCGCTGTAGAATTTTTTATAGTCTTCGTCACTGAGATCGGTGGGTGATTTTTTCCAGATTGGCTGGGTGATGTTGATGATATTGTCCACCTCTTTTTTGACCTCTTTCCGGTTTTCGCCCTCCCCTTCCCAGTCGTATTCCGTCCTGGTGCCAAAGCGGATGGGATAAGGCAGGAAGCGGCAATATTTTTTGAGCAGGTCCTCGATCTTTTGTTTTTCGAGGTATTCCTTGCCCTCCTCGTTGACATGTAGGATGACGTCGGTGCCCCTTTCCTTTTTCTTGTGGTCTTTCAGGGTGTATTCCGGGCTGCCATCGCAGGTCCAGAGGATGGGTTTTTCCTCCTCATTATAGGATTTGCTCAGGACCTCCACTTTATCAGCTACCATGAAGGCCGAATAAAATCCCAATCCAAAATGACCGATGATATTGGTCTCCCCCTTGTATTTTTCGATGAATTCCTGGGCGGAGGACAGCGCGACCTGGTTGAGGTATTTCCGCGCTTCCTCGGCACTCATGCCCACCCCATGGTCGCGGATGGTCAGGGTCTTTTTCTTTTCATCCAGGAGGATGTCGATAGTGAGGTCACCCAGTTCACCTTTGGCAACCCCTTTGGAGGATAGGGTCTGCAACTTTGCCGTGGCATCTATTGCATTGGAAATCAACTCTCTAAGAAATATTTCCTGGTCCGAATAGAGGAATTTTTTGATGATGGGGAAGATATTCTCGGTCTGGACTGCGATCTGGCCTTTTTCACTCATATGCTTGGATTTATAGGATGGTTAGGATTTATGGGTATGAAATTTAGTTTTCCAAATAGAGGCGGTCAATAGTCATGCCAGTAGGGTAAGGACTGACAAAATGGCAAGCGTCCATTTTCAATATGCGGACTTTTACATCTAAATTTTTTCTGGTTTTGAGGACGAAAGCAGAATCAGTTTCGATACGCCGGCCTATGGTGCATGGGAAAGGGTTTTGATTCCATTTTTAAATACCAGCCAGGTAGCAAATGTTATTTCCCATAAACCCCCAGGGGCCAGAAAATACATACTCCAATTTTTGCCTAAAAACTCCATTAAAAACCCAAAGGCAAACAATGCGTATCCCATTACGCCCCAAAGTGCCAGCCAATTTGGCGAAATGCGGTGTTTGTATAATGCCAAACACATTGGAATACTGCCTAAACCTAAAACCAACATAGCAAGAAAATATCCATAATCGTTTGGGATATTCATGGAAGGCATTAAGTTTAATAGAATGCCAGCAAGAGCTATTGCTTCAAATACTCTTGTAAAAAGATAAATATTCCCAATCAAAACATTAAATTGGATTAAGGTTTTTCTCAAAAAGATACCTATAAAAAGAACCATTATTGAGTTTGAGAGAATAAGTACTGAACCAATATATTTTTCAGAATTCCTTCCACTTTCAAAGAAGTGCCGCCCCAGCCCATAGGCTAAAAAAGCAAAAAGAAAAAAAGCGCCGGTGGTACGGGCATTATGAATTTTGATAGAGCTGTTGTTTGTATTCATTAATTTTAATTTTTGAAGAGTATGGCTTTATTCGATTCGACAGTCCGACTGCCCATGCAGAGATGCGGAAGGCACTACTTTTTTAATATCCTTTGTAATTGTCTCGCCGACTTAAACCCGCATTTAGAAGCGATATAGTCCTTGGTGTATTCCGGGTTATTCAGCATGGTTTTTGCATATTCGATGCGCAGGTTGGTTAAATACTCCAAAACTGTAATTCCGGTTTTTTCTTTAAATACCCTGCGGAGGTTTCTCGGGCTCATGCCCACCCGGGCGGCCAGTGTATCCATATTGTTTTCTTTCGAAAGATTTTCCAAAAGCAAATCCTGGATTTCATGGATCTGCGGATTGATATGATTTCTATAGTCCAGGTAAACACTTTGTTGTTTCTGTTTTCCACTTCTTCTGTGATAAACGACCAGTCCCCTGGCCACTTTATGTGTAAAAAGAGCCCCTTTAAAGTCCTCCAATATTGCCAGCGCCAGATCAATCCCGGCACTGATCCCGGCGCTGGTATATATCCGGTTGCTTTTCGTGTACAGAATATCGGCAACTACCTTTGCCTTGGGAAACTGGGATTGAAGTTCGTTTACCCTTCTCCAGTGGGTGGTGCACTCGGTGTTGTTCAATAGGCCGGCATGTCCCAATGCAAAAGCGCCGTTGCAAATGGAACAAACGGTGACATGGTTGTCTGAACATTCCTTTAACCAGTTAAAAAATGCTTTTTCCGCCTTAAAGGAGATGCTTCTCACGTAATCTGCATCCATGCCCGGAACAAAAACAAAATCACCTTCCTTGAGTTTTGCATCGATATAGTTCGCAATCTTTCCGAATCCAAGACCCGAAGTGCTGACAGGCGATTCCCGGAATTGATAGAACTCCAAGTCCGCTTCAAAACCGTAAAATTTGGCTTCTGTGAATACTTGCACTGGGCCGGCCAGATCAAGCAATTCGACCGTAGGAGGTATGATAAAGGCCATTTTTTTCATTAATGATTGGATTTTATAATGGTACAAATAAAGATAAATTTAACCGGTGTCCGGTTTTTACCTCCGGGTGCAAGTAGGACGAACAGGTTTTCCCAAAGAAAGGAATGATCGTCGCTGATTCCATAGCTGGGCCAGGAGGCATCGAAAAGTTATTTCAAAAGGAAGACCTTAAAATATTCGAATCCCGATTCCTGCCTCCAGGGCAATATTTTCCATATTGCTTTCCAGATACAGAATGTCAGAACCTTTGGCAGGCCAGGGATATAGCGGAACATACACGCGATAGGTAAAAAAATATTTCTTTCCCACATTCTTTTGGCTATACATCAATCCATAGTCAGGACTTAAAGCCTGGATGGAAGTTCCCGCCTTATCGAAACGTTCATCATCCAGCGTTTCCCGGTAGGTGGTGTATTTGGCTCCAAACATGAACATGAAAGTATGTGAACGACTCCTTGTAAAAAAAGAAGTGCCAATACCAAATTTTTGATTTATTGAATAGTTGTAATTCGTTTTAATACCATTAAAATAACGTTGGGTTATGTTATTGATGTTAAATGACGAATGTGAAGCCATGCTCAGACGGCCCATCGGATTCCATTGAATTAAATTGGTAAGGAGGAAATCTGTACCAAAATTGGTATGGATTCCAATGCCCGGTTCAATGGTTAATTCAGGAACCGCCGTCGGCTTATTAAATACGGATGAAAATTCGTTTTGCGCCAACAGCGGCTTGCCATACATTAAATAGATCAGAAGAAACAAATATTTTAGAGAGTCCATATTGATGAATTGAATAGGTTAAGAATGATAGCGTTTTATGGGATTACCTGTTTTGAAAATAATAGTTTAATCCTTTGACGATGTTGGGCTTCTTTGAACCAACATGGCCCAGGTTTCTTTCCATGTTTTTAGCCAATTTTATGTTCTTGTACTGGCTATGAAGTATTTGATAAAAAGCCTCAAAAGGGGCTTGCATCCTGCCTGAATTTTCTGATTCACCAATGCCCAGGAATACCAATTGAGGCCAGTCCCTGTTTTCAGCCCGGTGGTCCTTTTCAAATTGCAGCGAAACCAGGTTGTCAAACCATAGGGATGGGCTTAGCAATATGTAGTTACCAAACAATTTATTATCCACACTGAAAGCATAAGCCCCGAACAGGCCTCCATAGGAATGGCCAAGAATCACACGGCTGCTTCGGGCCGTATCCACACTGATGTTTTCTTCAATAACCGGAATCAACTGGGATTCAATAAACTTTAAAAATTGCGGACCCCCTCCGGTCACAGAACTGACTTCTGTGGGAGTATAATCTATACTTCGGTTTCTTCCATATCCGATACTGATGATCACCACATTTTGAACCGCCAGACCTTCCGAAATTTTTTTACACTGATTGGACACGAAATCGAAATTTTCTTCCCCATCCAAAACATAGATGGAACTGTATTTTTCGACCCCTGGGTTGTAATCGGCAGGCAGTCCGACATGAATGTTGTAAATGGCTCCGTTGTCGGATGATTGCAGCGTAAATTCATGCGTTAACAGTGGGTCAAATTCTTCTTTTTCACAAGAACCCAACATTAAAACAAAAAACACCGCGCATCCAAGTGCTTTCTTTCCATTAAAAATTACTTCAAAGATTTTCATACTTCATTGAATGGATAAATTGATTTTTGTCAAAATTGACACTGTAAAGGTGGAGCATGCAAAAACCCAAAAAAGGACAAGAACCGGTCAGAAACGGCCAAATCACTGACCTATGATGAACTGCACCGGAACGCCAAAGACCATTAAAAACAAGGCTCATGGTCCGGTGCCCTAATCTTTTAGTCTGAGCGAATGAAAAGCGGGCGTTAACTTTAAACCAGGCAGTTTTTGCCAAAAAAATCAGGCCATGACAAAACAAGGTGAATAATGCGATTGGTTTAACATGGAACGGAACTGATTTATCAAGAAGAACATTTTATGAAAATAGCTGTAACGGGTGCTCATAAAGTTGGGAAAACCACCCTCGTGAACCTATTGCTTGAATCTCTCCCGGAATATGAATTTAAAGAAGAGGCTTATTATGATTTGGAAGAAAAAGGGTTTGTATTTTCTGAAGTACCTGATCCGGAAGATTACGTCATGCAACTGGAACACTCTTTAAAGCAAATTTCTGCAGGTGGCGAGAATGTTATTTTCGACAGGTGTCCGATCGATCTGCTGGCCTATATCCAGGCCACTCAGGAATTTAATAATTTCAATATTCAAGCCTGGTACCGCAGAGTTTATAATGTAATGTCTGCCATTGACCTGCTTGTATTGGTTCCCGTTGAGGCTCCGGATGCAATAGGCTGTCCTGAATCAGGCTTACCCGAACTCAGGCACCAGGTCAATGAAATCCTGCATGATTGGATATGGGATTTTGGCATAGACGTGGTGGAAGTTGTTGGGTCACCCATCAGCCGCAGAAACCAGGTCATGACCTACCTGTCAAAAATTTAGGGAGCAGGACGAAATTCCAAATTCAATTTCCACGGCTCCCGTATGACTTTATGGATAAGCTGCCACCCTGCTACCATACAAGACTTTCATTCGACATCCTTTTTATAAATTTGAGGATGATGAATCGCTTTCCAATACTTGTATTCTGCCTGGTAGCCCTGCAGCTGACCTTAATAGCCCAACCCGGTGAACCCTATGCACCCCCTGGATTCGATCTGTTTCGCGACAACATCGCTCATGGAAAAATCGACTCCATTCTCTATCCTTCCGGGACCGTAGGGGTCAGCAGGAAGGCGATCATCTATACCCCTCCGGGCTTTTCAACCTCGAGGAAGTATCCCGTGCTTTATCTATTACATGGGATCGGCGGCGATGAAAAGGAATGGCTGAAAGGAGGCCAGCCCGGGGTCATCCTGGATAATCTTTACGCGGAGCAAAAAATCGAACCCATGATCGTGGTCATGCCCAACGGTCGTGCCATGAAGGACGACCGGGCGGTTGGGAATCCCTTTGACAGCACGAAAGTGCAGGCCTTCGCCACCTTCGAAAAGGATCTGCTGAACGACCTGATCCCGTTTGTAGAAAAAAAATATCCGGTGCTTACAGACCGGAATTCACGCGCCATCGCCGGCCTCTCCATGGGAGGAGGCCAGTCTCTGAATTTCGGGTTGGGCCATCTGGACCATTTTGCCTGGATTGGGGGATTTTCATCGGCCCCCAATACTAAAAGGCCCGAAGATCTTGTTCCCGACCCGGAAGCTGCTATAAATAAACTGCAATTGCTCTGGATTTCCTGCGGCGATAACGACGGGTTGATACGCATCAGTCAACGCACCCACGAATACCTGTTTGAAAAAAGGGTTCCACACATCTACTACCTCGAACCGGGCGTTCATGATTTTAAGGTATGGAAAAACGGCCTGTATATGTTCTCCCAGTTCCTCTTCAAGCCGGTTGATCCCACTACCTTTTCCAAATACACGGTTTTGGGTTTTCCGGCGTCCACCAATGTGCGATCAGCGAAATATCCGCAGATTCTTCCCGACCACCGGGTCCGGTTCCGTGTCAAAGCTCCAGAGGCTCAGAAAGTGGAGATCAATCTGGGGAAAAAATATGTCATGGAAAGGGATACGGGCGGATTCTGGATGGTGACGACCGATTCCATCGGCGAAGGCTTCCATTACTATTCCCTGTTGATTGACGGAGTTGCCCTGGCGGATCCGGCCAGTGAAACTTTTTATGGCATGGGCCGAATGGCCAGCGGGATTGAAATCCCTTTTGCCGGGGGAGGTTATTATTCCATAAAGGATGTGCCTCATGGCGAAGTCAGGTTTAAGCGATATTATTCCGCATCCCAACAATCCTGGAGGCGCTTTTCCATCTATACACCCCCCGGATACGACGAACATACTCTTGAAAATTATCCTGTCCTGTATTTATTGCATGGCGGCGGGGAAGATGAAAGGGGCTGGGCAGCCCAGGGCAGGACAGACCTCATCCTGGATAACCTCATTGCCGAAAAGAAAGCGGTACCGATGCTGATCGTGATGATGGATGGGAATTTTGGGAGCGGAGGCCTCGCCGCTTTTAATGAACAAAGCCTGAGAACCTTTGAAAATGAGTTGAAACTGTCGGTCATTCCTTTTGTCGAAAAAAATTACCGGGCAAAAACGGAGCCTCAAAGCAGGGCGCTGGCCGGATTGTCCATGGGGGGCCTGCAAACGCTGTATGCGGGTATCCGTAATTACCGGCTTTTTTCCTGGCTCGGCGTATTCAGTTCCGGCTGGTTTGCCAACCGGCCGGAGCTTTCCAATCCACAGTATGAATTCATGAAAACCAACGCTGATGAAATCAATGCCCACCTGAAATCCCTTTGGGTGGCCATGGGTGGCCAGGAGGACATTGCTTATAACAACTGCAAAATCATGCTGGAAAAATTCGATGAGTTAAAAGTAAACTATGCCTACAGCGAATACCCCGGAGGCCATACCTGGCCCGTATGGAGGAATAACCTCTTCAACTTTGCTCAAATTCTGTTCAGATAGCCTTACCTCAAAAAATGATATTGTCCTATGAATGTTCTGGACCAACCTTTCTTGTTGCTGTTGTTGTTTGCAATGTGGATGCCGTCGTGCACTTCTCCGCAGACCGGCTTGCGCGATGACTCCGGAAAACTGGAAATCCTGTTTCTTGGCCATGACCGCGAGCATCATAATGCTGCCCAATACCTGCCACTGCTTGCTTCGAATCTATCCAAGGAAGGTATATTCTTTACCTATACCGATAATCCGGACGACCTGAACGAAGAAAACCTGGACAAATACGATGGCCTGATGATCTACGCCAACCATGACCAGATCACAGGCAGCCAGGAGAAGGCATTATTGGATTATGTTCAAAAGGGCAGGGGATTTATACCCGTGCATTGCGCCAGTTTTTGTTTCCAGAATTCACCCAAATACATCGACCTGGTAGGTGGCCAGTTTCTTAGTCACAAGACGGACACCTTTACTGCATCAATAATCAAAAAAGAGCATCCGGTCATGAAATTTATAAGCGGGTTTTCTACCTGGGATGAAACCTATATACATCATAAAATGGCCCCGGACATCGAGGTATTGATGGAGCGGGTGGAAGGGGACCACCGTGAACCATGGACCTGGGTGAAATCTTATGGAAAAGGGCGTGTGTTTTATACCGCCTACGGACATGATGAAAGGACCTGGGGTCATCCCGGATTTCACCAGTTGGTAAAAGAAGGAATAACCTGGGCAGTGGGAGACGAGGCAAGGTCAAAATGGGAAAAGTTCAGAACGGAAATTCCGCAACTGGTTTATCGGGATGTGCCCGGCATCCCCAATTATGAGAAAAGAGACCCGGGGCCGCGGTTTCAGGAACCCCTTTCACCCGAACAATCCGCAAAGCTGATTCAGGTACCCGTAGGTTTCGATCTCCAATTATTTGCTTCCGAACCCGATATCATCAATCCCATTGCCATGGACTGGGATGAAAAAGGCAGATTGTGGGTGATCGAAACGGTGGATTATCCCAACACCGTGCGCGGGGACCGCACCGCAGGCGATGACCGTATCAAGATTTGTGAGGACAGCGATGGCGACGGGAAAGCCGACCTGTTTACTGTGTTTGCCGATAACCTGAATATCCCTACCTCTATGGTTTTCACCAACGGTGGAGTAATGGTTTCACAAGCTCCTTATTTTATTTTCCTGAAAGACACGGATGGAGATGACAAAGCGGACATTCGCAAAATAGTCATGGAGGGCTGGGGCACCTTTGACACTCATGCCGGCCCGTCCAATTTGAAATATGGCCTCGACAACCAGATCTGGGGAGTGGTCGGCTACTCGGGATTTGAAGGCATGATCGCCGGCGAGAGCCGCAAATTCAGCCAGGGCATATATCGCTTCAAGCCCGACCTGAGCAGTTTCGAATTTATGACCGCCACAAGCAACAATACCTGGGGCCTGGGGTTTACCCCAACGAATGAAGTATTTGCCTCTACCGCCAATAACACCCATAGCGTATTCATGGGTATCCCCAACAAAGCCCTGCGCGATGTGCAGGGGATACGCCCGGGGGGCAGCATGAAGATCGATGGCCACTATGCCATGCGCACGATTACCAGCCAGGTGAGGCAGGTGGATGTGTTTGGCGGCTTCACGGCCGCAGCGGGACATAACTTTTATACGGCGCGGGCATACCCGGAAGCGTATTGGGATCATACCGCACTGGTTTGCGAGCCAACAGGGCATTTGGTGCACCTGGCCAAAATTGAAAAGCAGGGAGCAGGATTCATTGAAAAAGACGGATGGAATCTATTTGCAAGTGCTGACGAGTGGGTTTCCCCTGTGGAGGCAAAAACGGGGCCTGACGGGGCCGTATGGATCCTGGATTGGTATAACTTCATTGTTCAACATAATCCTACGCCCACTCCTGAACGAGGGGGATTCGCAGGAGAGAACGGAAAAGGCAATGCCTATGAAAACCCACTTCGCGATAAATCGCATGGCCGCGTCTGGCGTGTGGCAAGCCGCCAGGCCAAAGCCTACAAGCCAATGCAACTCAAAGTCGATAAACCGGATGACCTGATCCGCACCCTGGATAACGACAATATGCTGTGGCGCCTCACGGCCCAGCGCCTTTTGGTGGAGCGTGGCAACACCGATGTACTTCCGAAATTATATAAGTTGGTGAAGGATAATAAAGATGAAAATTCCTTTGCAGCCATTCATGCCTTATATACCCTGGATGGTTTGGGAGCCCGATCCAATGATGACCTGGCCGAATCGGTCCTCCTGGAAGCATTAAGACATCCCACGCCCGGCGTGCGAAAGGCTGCGATCCAGATTTTGTCAAAAGCAGGGTGGCGGGAAGAAATGATATTGAAAAACCACCTATTAAACGATCCCGATCCCAATACCCGAATGGCCGCCATCCTGTCCCTCACAGAACTCTCCCCTTCCGAAGCAATGGGCCAGGCATTGTATAAACTAAGCCAGGAAAAAGGCATTATCGAGGATGAATGGCTCTCCAAAGCGGTATATGCAGCGGCTGTGCAACACAAGAATGGTTTCATCCAAGCTTTTCTGGAAGATCATCCGGGTTATGATCCGGCAAAGGTGTTATCGAAGAAGAGGGAAGCCACAAATTATGATGACAGCGCCTGGAAAACGATGATCCTGCCTGCCTTCATTGAGGAAGCCGGTTTGAACATCGATGGATTTATCTGGTTCAGAAAAGACGTTGAATTGCCTTTGTCCTTCGTAAAAAAAGCCAGGCTTTCGCTCGGGCCGGTCAATGATTCCGATATATCCTATATCAACGGTGTGCGGGTAGGAGGTACCGAGAACAGGTACCTCGAAAAACGCATGTATGAGGTGGCTGCCGGCATTTTAAAACCGGGAAAAAATACAATAGCCATTCGGGTGGAAGATATTGGCGGGAGAGGGGGCATTTACGGCAAACCCGAAGAATTGTTCCTTGCTGCAGGGGATCAGAAGCTGTCGCTTGCCGGCGAATGGAAATACGAAGTGGCCAATGAGTATGGAACTGGGAAATCCGTATTTGCCGATAAATCCATTGGAGAGACCTTTTGCGAAACCTACCTGGGTAACCTGGCCGGTAAGTCCAATGAGACCGATGAAGCCGGAACGGGTGCCACCGTGATCCATATCAAAACGATCAAAAACGAAATGAAATACGACCTGAAAACCTTTTCTGTCGTTGCGGGCAAACCGGTTGAGCTCGTATTTGAGAACCCCGACTTCATGCAACACAACCTGCTGATCACCCAGATCGGAAAACTGGAAGCGGTGGGCAAAGCAGCAGATAAGCTCGCGGCAGATCCCGGTGGCGCGGACCGGCAATATGTGCCCGATATGCCCGAAGTTTTGTTTTCAACAAAACTGGTAAACCCGCAGGAAACAGTCAGGCTGAGATTCGTCGCTCCGGAACAACCCGGGGATTACCCTTATGTCTGTACGTTCCCGGGGCATTGGTTACTTATGAACGGCATCATGAAAGTGGTGCGCGCACCACTTTAATATGACTTATGATTTTTACCATTGGTTTCATACAAGCCATGGTCAACAAAGGGTTGGAATTTCTCTTTCCGTCAATATAATTTATGCCTTTACCCTACCCTTTTTTTTGTTTTTTCATGTAAGTTGTTCTACCGATTCAACTTCATCCGGTCATGACACCTGGAAGGTGTATGGAGGTGGTCCGGACCAGTCAAAGTATTTTATTGGCTCGCAGATCACCAAAAAAAATGTAAACCAACTGAAAGTAAAATGGATCTATCCTTCGGGGGACAGCCTGTCATATTTCTTCAGCCCCATTGTTGCCGATACGGTCATGTATGTGATGGCAAAAAATTATTCGCTGGTCGCGGTAAATGCCCGGACAGGGGAAGAAATCTGGATACACACCCACCTTCAGGGAATCAGCAGGCGAGGTATAAATTACTGGGAAAGTAAAGACAAGAAAGACAAACGATTGTTGTTTACCCTCAACAATTCCCTTCAGGCCATAGATGCAATGACCGGAAAGTCCATTCTGACCTTTGGCAATAATGGATACGTTGACTTGCGGGAAGGCCTGGGCCGTGATCCTTCCTCCATCAACAGAATACAGGCCATGATGCCGGGTGTGCTATTTGACGACCTGATATTGGTAGGCTCGGCTCCGGGAGAAAACTATTTTTCGCCTCCGGGATATGTGAGGGCCTACCATGCATTGACGGGCAAATTGCAGTGGACCTTCCACACCATCCCCCGCCCCGGTGAATACGGTTATGAAACCTGGCCGAAAGATGCTTACAAATATGCGGGGGCTGTAAATGTTTGGAGCGAAATGTCCATTGATGAAAAAAGGGGCATTGTCTACCTGCCGCTGGGATCACCTACTTACGATTATTATGGCGCCGATCGTGAAGGAACCAATCTGTTTGGCAACTGTCTTGTGGCCCTGGATGCCAGGACCGGAAAACGATTGTGGCATTTCCAAACGGTGCATCATGACCTCTGGGATTACGATCTCGCTTCTGCCCCGCAATTGATTACCGTGAACCGGGAGGGTAAAACCATTGATGCTGTAGCCGTTGCAACAAAACATGGTTTAATATTTGTTTTTGACCGGGTCACCGGTGAGCCGGTATTCCCAATTGAAGAAAAACCATTCCCTGCCAGTGAAATGCCAGGTGAAAAAGCATGGCCTACCCAACCTATACCGGCGGCCATTCCAGGCTTTACCCATCATGAAGTAACCAAAGAAAAGCTCAATCCTTTTTTCTCCAGGGAGGTAAAGGAACAATGGTACAAACGGCTTGACTCGGCCAGGTCAGGTTTGTTCATTCCGCCTTCAGATCAATATGAAACCGTCATCATGCCCGGTGCTTTGGGCGGTGCAAACTTTGGCAATACAGCCTCCAATCCGGATAAAGGAATGATATTCATCCTGACCCAGGAACACGCATCCATCTATAAGCTGAACAAAGTATTGCCGCCGCAAGCCAGTTTGTCTGAAAATGAACGAATAAAAGTGACCCAACTTTATAAAAGCTCCTGTCAAACCTGTCATGGCAAAAACAGGATCGGAGGGCTTGGGCCTTCGTTAATTAATGTGGGACAGCGGATATTCTTCGATGAATTCAAAAGCGTTATGCAGAATGGCAAAGGGCAAATGCCAGGATACCTCCACATGGACGAACAGACCCTGTCCGCCTTGTTCCGGTTTTTGGGTGGAGTCCCTTCAAGATCAAACTTAGGAAGAAGCAATAATTCAGGGATAAAAATTTCAGGGCCAGTGATTGCTTCGGGCGGAGCCCCCATTACTCCTGATGAAAAACGAAATGCACCCATGTCGGATTATCCGGATGGGGTCATTCATCCTGAAGACCGTTATACGACCGACTATGGTCTTGATTGGCCCGGCTTATTGGGACCACCCTGGTCCTCCATCCTGGCCTACGACCTGAACAAGGGCATTATTAAGTGGAGAAAACCCGTAGGAGAAGACTCGACCTTTACCAAAGGCGACAAAAATGCAGGCGCCCCGGGCGGAGTACTGAGAAAAGGAATGGTGGTGACTTCCACAGGGCTCATATTTGCCACAGCCAAGGGGGGAAAGGTATATGCATTTGATGAAGACGATGGGGACCTCATGTGGGAAACGACTTTGAGCCACGAATCGAATGCTCAGCCTGCTATGTTCAAAATGAATGGCAAACAATATCTGGTGATTAATGCCACTGGCCTGTTTGCGGAGGATGGTTTTAATCACTCCCATAAACCGGGAGCTTTGCCCCGGGGATATGTGGTATATGCGCTTCCGGAAAAATAAAAGATCATAAATAACCAGGTGAAACGACAAAGGATTTATGCTTATATTCAAATTTAATTCTTAAGGTATTATGCACAGACTGTTCTTGATGCTATTTGTCGTGACTGCTTGGCCGGCGTTGGCACAATCCAATCGTGAACGCATTGTACACAACGATCCTGCAAAATACAGGCTACTCACCGCAGTTCATGCCGGAGCCGGACAAATGGGATTCACGCAGTTGATTGGCCGAGATGTTTTGTCTACAAACTTTCTTTACCTGCATGCCGGTGTACTTGAATCGAAAGGAGGCATTGGGCATCACTTTCATCACCAGATTGAGGAGATGTATGTTATCCTGAACGGTGAAGCGGAATTTACCATCAATGGCCACACGTCAAAGCTAAAAGCTCCGGTTGCGGTTCCATGCAAACAGGGAGATGCCCATGCCATTTACAATCCGACAAGCGAACCCATCCGGTGGCTTAACTTTGCGGTTTCCCGTAAAAAAGGACAAGGCGATGCATTTGACCTGGGGGACGACCGTGTTGGCGCCGTGATCGATCGCAAGCCGGCATTTGTTTCCAGCCAATTAAATAAAGATGGGCTTAAAGATAAGAATCACCCGTTTGCCGGGAACGGTGTGCTTTACCGGAGGGTATTGGGTCCTGAAATATTTAGCACAAATTGGAACCATGTAGATCACCTGGTGATCCCATATGGCAAATCTGTCGGGCCGCGCAGGCTTGAAGGCATTGAAGAAGTGTATTATGTTATAACTGGTTCCGGCACCCTTACTGCAGATGCCTCTACAAATTCAATCGTGGCGGATGACAGTTTTACCGGCCTCCTGGATGAAACCCTAACAATATCCAATAGCGGAACTGAGGATCTTGAGTTGCTGGTCATTGGCATTTCGGCCAATCCAAAAAACGAATCCATTCAGGCCCTACCCTCTTCTAAACCAAAGGCAATGGCTTTGCAAATGGACTTTGTGGTGTTGAAAGAAAACAGCGAGGCCTTTGAAAAGATGTATAATTCCATTTATGTGCCCGCCATGAAGGTTCAGCAAGGATATCTGGGATCCAGGCTGTTGCGCCTTTTTCCGGAGGTGGTGGCTCAGTCCATTCAGGCCGAACCCACATCCTTTAATTACCAGATTCAGATTTCGTTTGATACTGAGGAAAACAGAAGGCGATGGGTGGCCAGTGATCAGCATCAAATTGCCTGGCCTGCGGCGGCACGCCTGGCCAAAGAGTATAAGTGGCGAGGCTATGATGTAATGGGAGATGACCAATAAAACCTTTATCCTATGAACCGTAATTCAATCTCCGTTTGGAGTATAATAAAAAAGGTATGAATGTTACCTATGCCGTAAGCACCTGGCTGTGGACTTCTCCCTTTAGCTCCGAAACCGTTTCTCTTTTCCCTAAGATTAAAACAATGGGATTCGACGCGGTGGAGATTCCGGTGGAGTACCCTGAGAGAATAAACGCAAAAGAAGTTAAGGTCGCACTCGAGGCAAACGGCCTGAAAGCCATTGTCTGCGGCGCTTTTGGCCCTGCGCGCGACCTCACCCATGACGACCCAGCCGTACACGAAAACTGCTTCTCCTACATCCGGGAATGCCTGGATTTCTGCAATGCCTGGGATGCCAAGTTCCTTGCCGGCCCCATGTACTCGGCAGTGGGCAAAGCGCGCATGGTTTCGCCCGAACAAAGGAAGGTGGAATGGGCCAGGGCTGTAACCAATATTAATAAGGCGTGTACCCTGGCTCATGAACGCAGGCTGGCGATTGCCCTGGAACCTCTGAACCGGTTTGAGTCCGACCTGATCAACACGGCTGAGGATGTGATGCGCCTCGTGCGCGATGTCAGTCACCCCGCAGCAAAGGTGATGTTGGACGGTTTTCATATGGCTATTGAAGAACGTAATCTTGAACAGGCCGTCACCCTGGCGGCCGACCACTTGATTCATGTGCAGGTCTCGGAAAATTATCGCGGTACCCCGGGTACCGGGCAAACCCAATGGAATTCTTTAAAACGGGGTTTGAAAAACATCCATTACCAGGGAGCCATCTCCATTGAAAGTTTTACGCCTGAAATTCAGGAGTTGGCCGGGGCCGTTTGTATCTGGAAAAATCTGGCCGATAACCAGGATGATTTTGCCCGGGATGGACTTCGATTCTTAAAGAAGCTCTTTAAAGATTGAGAACCCTTTCTCAACCATCCCTGATATATTTTTAGAAACCATTTAAATTCTTTTCCTCAAGAATCACATGTCTTACCCGTGGGCAAGTCAAAAATTTAAACATGAAATAAGGTTGAACTCAACCCATAAGATTGCAAAAGCGGTGGGCGTCCTGTTGATCGCCGGAATGATTACAGGCGTTGCTGCCATTCTTTGCGGATCTCTTTTGGAAATACTGGGCTTCGATCTGCACTTGGTCCATACCATCCCGGGAGGCCTGTAGGAATTATTCATTGGGGTTTGGCTGATCGTTAAGGGATTCACTTCACCCCAGCCCCTCCTAAAACCGGCAGAAAAATAGAATCCTATCAGACAACTATTTCGTTAACCAGCGATTTCGTAGATTTACTAAGTAGTCGAAAAGCGATAACAACACTTCACCATCTCTGATAGTCCCCAGAATAAAAATTCCGATATGATAAATAAGGCCTTGGTTTTATGGACCGTTTTCCTGTTGACGGTTTCCAACTTATCTGCCCAGACTGCTAAACAGGTGAAAGAAATGGCTTATGCCGATTCTCAGCGCCTGGTGGAAATATTCAAAGACCTTCATCAAAATCCGGAATTGGGTTTTATGGAAGTTCGTACTTCCGGGATTATAGCGAAAGAATTAAATGCTTTAGGATTCGAAGTCATCACTGGGATTGCAAAAACAGGATTGGTAGGCATTTTAAAAAATGGGGAAGGCCCCATTGTGATGTACCGGGCAGACATGGACTGCAACTCCGTCAAAGAAACCACCGGGCTTCCGTATGCAAGCACAAAAACCATGAAAAAAGAGGATGGCACGGAAGTACCTGTAATGCATGCATGCGGACACGATGCGCATGTCACCTGGATGCTGGGTGCAGCCAGGATGATGATGGCTTTAAAAAACCAATGGAAAGGAACCCTGGTTTTTTTAGCCCAACCCGCCGAAGAACCCCTGACCGGGGCTAAGGCCATGGTGAGTGATAAAATGTATGAGAGAGGGGTTCCCGTACCGGATTATTTATTTGGTATGCATACCTGGCCGATAGCCCTCGGCAGCATCATCAACGGAATCGGAGAAAGGACCTCCGGCAGCGATCAATTGGATGTCACTTTTCACGGGGTTGGCGGGCACGGTTCCACACCTGAATTGACTAAAGATCCCATCGTGATGGCCAGTAATGCCGTCCTGCAATATCAGACCCTGATCAGCCGCAGCCTTGCGGCCCAGGATGTCGGCGTATTGACCGTGGGGGCCATTCTTGCCGGAGCGGATAACAATGTAATCCCCGCCTCCGCATTAGTTAAACTTAACCTGAGATGGTTTACAGAAAAAACAAGGACGATTCTGTTAGAGGGCATTAAAAGAATCAATGAGGGTATTGCGGTGGCCAACGGTCTGCCCAAAGAGCATTATCCGACCATCCTCATGAAAAGCACTGTTTTTCCACAAGTCAATGACGGGCCCTTGGTCAACAAAATAAATGCGGCATTGAACGGTGTTCTTGGACCGGAAAAAATATTTAATAATACACTACCCATTATGGCCTCCGAAGATTTTAATCATTTGGTCATGGGCAACCAGAAAACGACCTGTGATTTCATCTTGGTCGGAACCGCCAACCCGGATGTCTATGCCAAAGCAATACAGGATGGAAAACGGGCTCCCTTTTTTAATCATAATGGAAATTACCAGGTAGACCTGGCAGGGATTCCACTGGGAGTGCAAATCGGGGTTAGTGCGCTTTTGGAACTGTTCAGAAAATAAACGTTTACGACCGGAGGACAATAATTTTTTTAGTCATTTTCCGCTATCCTTCTTTTTGAAAGGTGCAACTGGAGGGCAAAAGGGACCCAAAACAAAAGGGGTGCCTGAATGCAGGCTACCCCTTTTTATAAATAATTCAACCCTATTCTCAAGCCAGGTCAAACCGGTCAAGGTTCATCACTTTGGCCCATGCGGCCACAAAGTCCTGAACGAACTTCTCTTGAGCGTCTTCAGATCCATAGACCTCGGAGAGGGCCCTGAGTTCGGAGTTTGAACCGAAGATGAGATCTACCCGGGTGCCCGTCCATTTGATTTCTCCACTCTTACGATCGCGGCCTTCAAATACATCCCCGGCTTCCGAAGTTGACTTCCAGGTCGTGCCAAGATCGAGCAGGTTTACAAAAAAGTCATTGGTAAGGGTCTCCGGACGCCTGGTGAATACGCCGTGCTTAGACTGATCGAAGTTCGTGTTCAGGACACGCAAGCCTCCTAACAAAACAGTCATCTCAGGAGCAGTCAATGTCAACAGTTGCGCTTTGTCCACCAGCATTTCTTCTGCCGATGCAAGCTGGCGGGGTTTCAGGTAGTTGCGGAATCCGTCTGCCGCCGGTTCCAGGACAGCGAAAGATTCTATATCCGTTTGCTCCTGTGAGGCATCGCTTCTCCCGGGTGCAAAGGGTACAATCACCTCCTGACCGGCATCCTTCGCCGCTTTCTCAATACCCGCACATCCGGCCAGCACGATCAGGTCAGCCAGTGAAACCTGGGTACCGTCGGTCTGGGCATTATTAAATTCCTTTTGAATACTTTCGAGTACATCAAGCACTTTGACCAGTTGATCCGGGCGGTTCACCTCCCAATCCTTTTGCGGTGCCAGCCGGATACGTGCCCCATTGGCACCCCCGCGTTTATCCGAACCCCGGAACGTAGAAGCTGATGCCCAGGCGGTAGATACCAGTTGAGGCACGGTAAGTCCTGAAGCTAAAATTTTGACCTTAAGTGCAGCTATGCCCTTATCATCAATGAGTTTATAGGTAATGGCGGGAACAGGATCTTGCCAGATCAACACCTCCTTAGGCACTTCCGGGCCGAGATAACGTGTTATCGGACCCATATCGCGGTGGGTCAGCTTGTACCATGCCCTGGCAAAAGCGTCTGCAAACTGATCCGGATTATCCAGGAAGCGTCTGGAAATTTTTTCGTAAACCGGATCCACTCTCAGGGACAGATCCGTCGTGAGCATGGTGGGTGCATGTCTCCTGGACGGGTCGTGGGCATCCGGCACGGTGTCAGCGCCCATACCGTGTTTCGGCTTCCATTGATGCGCGCCGGCCGGGCTCTTGGTCAGCTCCCATTCGTAACCGAACAGGTTCCAGAAAAAGTTGTTGCTCCACTTTGTTGGTGTTGTAGTCCAGGCTCCTTCCAGCCCGCTTCCAATGGTATCGCCTCCTTTGCCACTGCCAAAGGTGTTTTTCCAGCCAAGGCCTTGCAGTTCAATGCCGGCGGCTGCAGGTTCCGGTCCAACGTATTTACTCGGATCGGCGGCGCCGTGGGTTTTTCCGAAGGTGTGCCCTCCAGCGATCAGGGCGACCGTTTCTTCATCATCCATAGCCATGCGGCCGAAGGTCTCGCGAATGTCACGGGCTGCAGCGAGCGGGTCAGGATTCCCATTGGGGCCCTCCGGATTCACATAGATCAAACCCATCTGAACGGCAGCAAGGGGGTTCTCCAGTTCTCGGTCACCGGAATAGCGTTTGTCATCCAGCCACTTGCTTTCAGAACCCCAATAAACATCCTCCTGGGGTTCCCAAATATCCTCCCGTCCGCCACCGAAACCAAACGTCTTAAAACCCATGGACTCCAGGGCGCAATTGCCGGCGAGGATCATCAGGTCGGCCCACGATATTTTCCTGCCATATTTTTGTTTAATTGGCCACAGCAGCAATCGAGCCTTGTCGAGGTTGACATTGTCAGGCCAGCTGTTGAGTGGTGCAAACCGTTGGTCTCCGGAGCCTCCGCCACCGCGGCCGTCCGAGATGCGGTAGGTACCGGCGCTGTGCCAAGCCATCCGGATGAAGAACGGGCCATAGTGGCCATAATCGGCGGGCCACCAGTCCTGGGAGGTGGTCATCAGTTGAAAAAGGTCCTTCTTTACGGCATTCAGGTCGAGGGTTTTGAATTCCTCCGCATAGTTGAACTTCTCTCCCATTGGATTGGAGAGGGAAGAATGCTGGCGGAGAATGTTCAGTTTTAACTGATTTGGCCACCAGTCCCGGTTTCTGGTACCACCGCCTGCGGTTTGTTTGATTACTCCACCGTGGAACGGACATTTGTTTTCTCCGTTTTTACTTGGTGATGATGGATTCGGCGAGGTGTGTATTTCCATATTGAACAGATTTATAAATGATGCATGAATAATAAAATACAAAGTTAACATGGATTCACAATAAATAGAATTGATATTCTTTATAAAGATATAGTTCATGTCTATAATCTTTGCTTACCCGGAAGGCAGATTCCACCCTGAACTGGTATCCCGAAAAACCATTGGTTGACCCAACTCAAGGCAATCCGCTGGCAGAAAAAGCGGGCTACAATCAACGAGGTAACTCATTTTTCAATATATTCAATTAACCATTGCTCCATAAAACGATGATAAAAACTGCTTCTATTTGTTTATGGCTTGCGGGCCTGGGCTTTGGGCTTCCCTGTCTTTATGGCATTCGGAGTGTGCTGAACGGAAAGGGTATTGCCTATGTGTTGGGGTTTCCGGCCTATGGAAATGGCCCTTTTGAGAAAATGGGCATTCCTACCAGCCTGCCGCTCCTCGCCGGGTTTCTCCTGGTGTGTGCATTGGAATGTGTTGCCGGCTGGGGCCTGTGGAATCATAATAAAGGAAGCGCCTTATTGTCTTTTGCCATCATACCGGTTGAAATGCTTTTCTATATTGGTTTTGCACTGCCCTTTGGGCCTCCTGTCCTCATACTGCGGTTGGTTATGTTGTATCTGGGTTGGGCATTCCTGCATTGAAGAGTCTGCCAAACAAATGCGGGAGAAGCTTTATTCATGTAGTTGGAAGATAAACATAACCAATTGTTTATTAATAGATTATGTTCCTTTTATCCGCTTTTTCGGCCTTTTCAGGTCCGGAAAGGAAACAACCCCTTTTAACCAATGTTGACTCCGGCTCAAGATCCATTTGAGCCCCTGGTTGATTAATTTTGAGTAAATTCACCTAGTCCCATTGAATAACAAGTACTTGCACCAAATGCCGTTTTGACCCAACTGCAAATCTTAAGGATTTGTGAAAATATTCTTTCCAAAAATATAATAATCCGTACAGGCGGAGAGTTTAGTTAAAACGAATGTCAAAGGGTTTACAAGTCATGACTAGTGGCATATGGACAGGGTTCGAAATTAATGATTCAAAAAATCCAATGGAAATGAGACAATATCTTCTATATAAAAAATGGTTATGGTGCCTTTATGCACTATGTGCGGCATGGCCAAATGAAAGTGGTGCACAATCCCTGAAGCGGCAGGCTATATCCAGTTATGGCTCATCGGGGGTCACTGAACATATAGTGATCAGCCAAACTGCCGGGCAAAGTTTTCATACGGCGGCAGGCTCCATTGGGGTGACGGTTGCCCAGGGTTTTCAACAACCTGTTCTATTTGAGGTAAAGGAAATCGGTGGTGCTGTCTTTAAAAATTTAAACGTACAGGTCTATCCAAACCCGGCAAGCCGTTCCGTCACCATTACCAGTGAGGAAGAAATTGAAAGATCCGTCATCTCGGTGAGCGATATAAACGGGAAACATTTGCTATCTGAAAAAATCCCGAACCTGTCATCGCATACTATTGATTGTGCCTCCTGGGCAAACGGGGTGTATCTGATCACCATATTTGATTCCAAACAAAATACCAAAACATTGAGATTAATCATTTCTAATTAAAATGCAGTATGAAAAAAATAAAACTTTTCCTGTTCCCTTCCCTCTTCGTCGCCCTTTTAAATAACATCCAAGCGCAATCGGGGCTGGTCCTGGAGGTATCCCAGCTGTATACTTCGTTCCAATTCAAGGACCGGGCAGGCATTAAACACAACAAAGAATACCAGGGTTTATACACCGGGGCCTATGGAATCGGATATCGTTATGTGAATGACATTGGATTAATCATTAAACCCGGTATCGGCATGCGCAACGGTGGTGCAAACCTGGTATACGACGACCAGAATTATTCCTGGAAACTGCAATACGCCGATTTAAAACTTGGGCTCGGATACATGACCCGGTTTGAAAATGTAAATCCCTATTTTCTCGCATCGGGATATTATGCATTTTTGCTCCGGGGCACTCAAGTCACGCATAACGAAAATCTGAACATTACGGAGTCCAACCTGCTGAGCAACATCGATTACGGATTGATCTTTTCTCCGGGTTTGAACATCAAACTGTCCGATTACATTTCCAGTTATATCGAATTAAATTATTTTAAAGGCCTGACCAATATTGAAAAAGACCCCGGGCAAAAAACGAAAAATTTTGCCTATGGATTGAGCATAGGGGTGGCCATTTCATTTTCTGAATAATAAAGATTAAAACTCAAAACGATATAAAATGAAAAAACTTTTTTATATAAGTATTTTCTTTTCAATAGGAATTATACCCCAAGCCTTTTCCCAGAAAATCGGCAATTTAAATGGAATTTATTACCAGGCCGTTGCCGTGGATGAAACCGGGAAAGAAATTGTTGGAACGGATATATCGGGAAAACCCGTTTATAAAAAGGCCATTGGCGTCCGCTTTACCATTACCAAAGGATTGAATGGACCTGTTCAGTGGGAAGAAACACATACCACCACCACGGATAAGTATGGATTGTTCACCCTGATTATCGGCAAAGGAACCGTCAGCGGAACCGGCCCATATGCGAGGATGCTCGACATTCCCTGGATTGATGCCGACCAGTTTTTAAAAGTGGAATTAGCCATCAAAAACGACGGCAATTATAAACTGGTAAGCAATCAGCAGTTTATGTCGGTACCCTATTCATTCTATACGGATGATATTGCGGATGACGCCATCACTACCTTCAAGATCCTGGATTCCACCATCCTCAACCGGGACATAAAGACCGCTGCCGTGGATTCCCGGACCATCCTGGATTCCACCATCCTCAATCAGGATATCCGGACCGGCTCTGTCGATTCCCGCACCATCCTGGATTCTACCCTGCTCAACCAGGACATCCGGACCGGCTCTGTCGATTCCCGCACCATCCTGGATTCTACCCTGCTCAACCAGGACATTAAAACTGCTGCTGTGGATTCCCGGACCATTCTCGATTCCACCATCCTCAATCAGGACGTCCGGACCGGTGCCGTGGATTCCCGGACCATCCTGGATTCCACCATCCTCAATCAGGACATCCGG
>CAYOPD010000017.1:0-9713 GCA_964405735.1 uncultured Saprospiraceae bacterium
CCGCTGAATACTGACCGCTGAATACTGACCGCTGAATACTGACCGCTGAATACTGACCGCTGAATACTGGCTACTGACTGCTGACTCCTTATCTTTGCCTTATGATCGATCTAAGTAAAATCATGGCTGTTTCGGGAATGCCCGGCCTTTATGAAATGGTAGCTAACCGGGCCGATGGGGCAATCGTAAAGTCCTTTGAAACCGGGCAGGCGAAGTTTGCCCCCCTTCGCAAACACCAGTTCTCCCTTTTAGAGACCATCAGCATTTATACCACGGAAGACTCCACACCCCTTGCGGAGATTTTTCAAACCATGAAAAATTCGGACTTACCCTTACCGGATGCAGCTGCCGACCAGAAAAGCACCATCGAATATTTCCAGAAAATTTTACCCGACTTTGATCCCGACCGCGTAAGCATTGGGGACATCAAAAAAGTAATCAAGTGGTATAGTTTCCTGAGCGGTAAAAACCTGCTTAAGGAAAAGGTGGAGAAAGAGGCTGGCGCATAATGGGTTTCTGACCGGCCGGCTTCAGGGGTACTCCACACAGCCTTTTGGAATATCCCTTGGGGATATCAACGTTCATAGCCCGGATAGGATCCTTTGGTTTGATTAAATTCAATTGGTAATTGGGTGGTTACCGGCAGCCTCAATGCGATATTTTGCGCAAGTTCAGCATAAAGTTTTAAATAATTGTTAAGAACCTGAGTGAGGGATTAACCATTAATTTTACCAGCTATGAAAAAAGCCATCTGGATAACCTTTGCCCTGATCATCCTGGTCTCTTTCCGGCCCATGACCGACCCCAACCGGTATTTTGAGATCACAAAAAATATAGAATTGTTTGCCAACCTGTACAAGGAACTCAATTATTATTATGTGGATGATATCGAACCGGGCAGGTTAATGCGTACGGGGATTGACGCCATGCTTAACAGCCTGGATCCCTATACCAACTATTTTTCCGAAGCTCAGGTGGAGAGCTACCGTTTTATTACCGAAGGAAAATACCATGGGATCGGGGCTGGCATGGCAACCATGGATGGCCTTCCAACCATCACGGAGCTTTTTGAGGAATCCCCGGCTTATAAGTCCGGATTGCGGTTGGCCGACCAGATCCTGTCCATTGGGGGCAAGGCCGTCCAGGGCAAATCAAAGGAAGAGATCGACACCTACCTTCAGGGTTCGGCGGATACCAATATCGACCTGGTGGTCAAAAGGCCGGGAGAGACCAAGGAATTGCGATTTTCCGTTACCCGGGGAGAAGTGGACGTGCCCAATGTGCCCTACAGCGGCATGGTGAGCGATAAAATAGGCTATATCAACCTGACCGTATTTTCCGATCAGGCCGGCAGCCATGTCGCCGAAGCTCTGCAAAAGCTGCGTAAGGAAAATCCGGAGATGAGCGGGTTGATCCTCGACCTGAGGGATAACGGGGGCGGATTACTCCGGGAGGCCGTCAACATCTGCAATATTTTCATTCCCAAGAATGAGCTGGTGGTGACCACCCGTGGCAAGGTGAAAGAATGGGACAGGGCATTTAAGACGCTTCAAAATCCGGTGGATGAAAAGCTACCCCTGGTGATTCTGGTTGATAAAGGCACCGCCTCCGCTTCGGAAATCGTTTCGGGGGTGATTCAGGACCTCGATCGTGGAGTGATCATGGGGCAGCAGACCTATGGAAAGGGCCTGGTGCAGAATACCCGCGATATCGGTTATAACAGCCAGGTCAAACTGACCACGGCAAAATATTATATCCCCAGCGGCCGGTGTATCCAGGCCGTGGAATACGAAAACGGGGAGCCGAAAAACATCCCCGATACCCTCAGGGCCGAATTCAGGACCAGGGGCGGACGCAAGGTCCTTGATGGGGGAGGAATCCGGCCGGATGTGCTGATCGATGCAGGCAATCAACCTGAAATCCTGAAACAGATGATTGAAAAACAGCTGACCTTCAAATATGCTACCCAATACAGCCTGAAGCATAAAGAGATCAAACCGGTCCGGGATTTCAGTTTTACCGAATACGACGATTTCAAGAAGTATTTCCGGGAGTCCGGATTTGATTTTACCTCGTCAACCGAATCGGCCCTCGAGGCGTTTCGTGCAAAGGCGTCAAAAGAGGAATCCTGGTCCCGGATCCGGGAAGATGTGCAGGCGCTGGGTAACAAGATCAGCCAGGATCCTGAAAAACTCTTGGATGATCACCGCGATTTGATTTCCAGGCATCTCGAAAAAGAAATCATCCCAAGATACTATTTACAAAAAGGCAAAATTGAGAAGTCCCTCCAGGTGGATAAGGAGATCCAGGAGGCCATCAGCCTGCTGGGAGCCCCTGCTCAATATGAAGCTTTGTTGAAAAAGAAATAAAATGACCCCGGATGCCCTCCTCCTCCATATTGAAACCAGCACCGATGTCTGTTCGATAGCGATCAGCAGAGGGGATCAACTCCTGTCCAATGAACAGGAGCGCCAGGGGAAAAGGCATGCTCAGCTGCTGCCCCTGATGATCGAAAGTGCCCGGCAAAGGGCATCGGTGGGCCTGAAGGATCTAGATGCGATTTGTTATAGCAAAGGGCCGGGTTCATATACCGGTCTTCGGGTGGGCCTTTCGACGGCCAAGGGTCTTTGTTTCGGATTGGCAAAACCTTTGATAGCAGTGCCAACGCTGCTCGCCATGGCGCAAAGCGGTGGCGAGCCTGGCCCATCATCAGTATTTATCCCGATGATCGATGCCCGGAGGGACGAAGTATATATGGCCATTTATGGTAAAGGCTGGCTCCTCATCGGTGGCCCTGAACCTCTCATCCTGGGTCCTGAATGCCTCCGTAACTGGTTGGATCAGGGGTATTCCATCCACCTTTGCGGGGATGGCTCTGTGAAGGCCCGGGAGATACTAAACTCTCACGAAAGACTTCAATTTGGTGCTGCCGAAGCGGATGCAAGGCATATGGTGAGGCCTGGTCTAAACCTTTTTATTTCAGGGCAATTTGAAAATCTGGCTTATTCCGTTCCGGAATATTTGAAGGCTCCGAATTACAAGAAAACGTTAATAAATATCTGAAAATCAAATGAATAAGTTAATATATATCCATAAAACATATAAATATTATTCTCTGTCCAAAATACATTTGCATCATTTTCAATTTAATACATAAAAGTTGGTACGGTTTTGGTTTAACTCAGGTTATTCAAACATCATTTGAACCATAAACCTGAGGAGAGTATGAAAAAACAAAAACAAGAAATTGTTACGCTGAAGAAAGGCCCCAAAGACATTCAGCTCGACTACACCGATCTTCGCCGTGCCGTTTTGGTTTTACGTGCGGTAAACCACAAATTGCGGCAGCGTATCATCGAAGTACTGGAAGAAAGCGATAACATGACCGTGACGGATATCTATATCAAACTGAGGCTGGAGCAGTCTGTCGCCTCCCAGCATCTGGCCATCCTCCGCAGGGCGGGCGTGGTGATCACCGATCGTCAGGGCAAGTTTATATATTACTCCCTGGACAAGGAAAGATTGAACCAAATCTCAAAATTAATTGAAGAGTTAGTGGGGTAAAACAAAGAATTAATTATATTATTTTAATATACTGAAAACCAATGAATTAAATTCATTGGTTTTTTGTTTTTATAGCCTTTTTAACCCTGATTACTTACAATTAAAATAGAATGAATTACAAATAATAATTTTTTTTAATATTTTCTTTTGTTATATTAAAACTATTTATCATATTTGTTCTGCTAGATATTCATTGACCTACTAAAGATGTAATTATGAAGAAGACTAAGGTTACATTCGATCAGGAAAAACTACAATATTCCTCTGAACTGCTCCGGGCTCTTGCTCACCCCCTCCGGTTGAAAATTTTAGAATTCATTGATCGCCATGAAGTGATCAATGTCAATAAGATTTACAACTCCCTGAAAATAGAGCAAAGCATCACCTCCCAACACCTTAAAATACTTCGAGGCGCCGGAGTGGTGGACAACAACAAAGACGGAAAGTTCAAACACTACCAGATCGATTACCAGAAAGTGGCTAATGCCGTAAAGGCAATAAACAACTTTATGGGAAAATAATACCCCCCATCGCTTTTTATCCCCCCGAATTTAAGCTGAAGGCCTCAGCGGGTTTTCAGCTTTTTTCAATTTTCAGGCCGGCGAATAACATCGGATGGTAAGGGCGAAGCCCGAGAGGAATCAATCCTTTAAACCTTGTCCCCTTCTGCCCGGCTTTGATCTGCTGCCTGGGGGTCCGAATCGTTTTGACTTTCGACCGAGGCCTGATTATCATCGGCAGAGAAGCCGGCTTCGACCTTTACATCGGCCAGATCCTCTATCTTTTTAGCCAGAGATTGTGATGGAGGGTGGATCATTTCTTCGTGAGGGGCTTTGAAAAAACTCCTGAAGAAAAGGAGCAGGGCAATCACACCCGAAGAAATGGCGGCATCGGCTACATTAAATACCGGGCGGAAAAACTGGAAAGGCCGGCCACCGACAAGAGGCATCCAGTCCGGCCAGTAAGTATCGATCAGCGGGAAATAAAACATGTCCACCACCCGGCCAAATAAAAACGGCGCATAACCCTGAGCCGGATTATATTGTGCCAGGCCTCCCTGATAATAAGACTCGGTGAATATAAGGCCATAAAAAGCGGAGTCCAGGATATTGCCAATGGCTCCGGCAAGAATAAGTGAAAAGCAGATCAACAATCCGTTGGATTCCCGGGAACGTATCAGCTTGTAAATGATATAAACGAGGAATCCGACGGCCAGGATCCGGAAACAGCTCAGCAGGAGTTTACCTGTGTTGCCTCCCAGGGAGATGCCAAAGGCCATTCCTTCGTTTTCCACAAAATGGATCCTGGCCCAGTCCAGCCCCAAGATCCTGAATTCCGAACCGTATTCCATATTGGTTTTAACCCAGATCTTAAGCCATTGATCGAGCACCAGGACGATCACAACGGTAAAAAGGGTTATCAGGGTCCTCCTCTGAATGGAAGAAGCACTCCTTATGGTTTTTTCCATAAAGGCGCAAAGGTAGGGCGAAATATGATTTGCGATTGGTTTGAATTATTTAGGAGGAGACAGGGCTATCCATTTCCGTAAGCGTTTTTAATCCACCAACCCGGTTCGCAACTGATTTTTTTACGGTATAAAAAGAAAGCCAGCCGGAATTACCGGCTGGCTTCTTGAAATTCGTATTGGTTATGGCGTTTTTATTGTTTATCCCACCAAACACGGGTATCGAGGTCGTCCGCTCCCTGGCGGCTGATGGCCTCCTGGACATTGGTGCTGTTTACGGAAATTTCCGAGTTGGGGTAGGTCAGTCTGCGGATAAAATCCCCTTTTATTCCTTTTCCGGGGAACGGATTGGGGGTCAATTTAGGAAATCCGGACCTCCTGAAATTGGCAAAAGCCTCCGGGCCGTTCATAAAGGAGGAAATCCAGTATTGGGTATTGATTTGTTCCAGCCCTTTAGCTGCATCGTATGGGTTGGCAGCGATATAGGCATCCGCCTCAGCGGCAGGAATAGTTGAATTGGCATCGTGCAGGGCGCACTGGTCCATATGTGCCTTGATGCCTTTATTGTAAGCATCGGCTGCGGAGCCGGACGCCCATCCCCTTTGAATGGCTTCTGCAAGCAATAAGGAGGTTTGGGAGTAGGTTACGAAAAACATGGGTGCCGTGTTTTTTCCAAACCGGGTCCGATCCACCTGGCTGAAATCATAAAAACTGGCCAAACCCCTTGCTGCAGCCTGGGCGGCAATTCCATTATTGTCATATCCGAAGGGCATGCCAATCTGAAGGGAAGTATCTCTGCTGGCTCTGGCCGCCGTTTGTTCTGGACCTGATTTGGCCCCAACGTATCGAACGGCAATAGCCTGAAGTCTGGGATCTTTGGTTCTTTTGAGGTGATCCAAAAACGGGGCGCCGATGTACGAGTTTGCCGCTTCTGTGCTGTTCATCCATTGTCCAATGGCGTTTGTATAGTTGGCATCATGGCGTGTAAAGGCATTATCTGCGTTGGAGGTCATCAATCCTCCCGCTACCGCTTTTTGCACGGTGGACTGCGCAAGGGTTGGATCTACCTTCGAAAGGCGCATTCCTGCCCGCAACAACAAGGAGTATCCGAATTTTTTCCATTTTGAGATGTCACCACCATACAGGATGTCAGCCGTTTCTATGGTTTTGGTCGCATCCAGGGCGGCTGTGGCTTCAGTCAGCGTTTTAATGATATCCGCATAGATGGCCTGCTGGGCATCGTATTTGGGCAAGGTGATCTGATCGCTATACCCTTTGCCGGCATCAAAATATGGAATATCCCCATACGAATCGGTGAGTACCATGAAGGCAAACGATTGAAGAATCTTAGCCATATTCAGCAAATTGGTGCGATTTCCCAGGGCGGTGGCCTGGAGAATGACATCCGTGGTATGTCGCACAACCGAGCGGTAATTCCGGACCCAGTTTTGATTGGTCGCATCCCGGTTGTCCTGATTAAAATTGGCTCCGGTCAGCACTCCTGAGTTTGGGGATACCATTTGTTGCACGATCCCGATCTCATAGATGATCGTGACATTACTATATGAGGAGTTGATCACAGCGTTATTCAGGATGAAAACGGGATTGATCGATGTTGCGGCATTTTTATTGATGTTCAGTTCGTCAAAGCCATCGTCACAGGAGACGATAAAAAGGCCAAGCGTCAGGAATATAATTTTTGAAATATTTTTCATAATCCGGTTCATTTTTAGAATTTGACATTAAGATTAAAACCAATGCTTCGTGTGGTAGGCAATCCCGTAGACTCCATACCCACCAGGTTGTCCGAAGTATAACCAAATGATTCGGGATCGATATTGGGTACCCATTTTTTGAGCATCAGTACGTTATTGGCCACAAAACTCAGCTTGATTCCCTTGATCGGAAGATTGGACGGAATGAATTTGGTAAAATCGTAACCGGCAGTAATTTGACGGAGCTTCCAATAACCTCCATTGTAAACGACGGGTTCAATCAAGGCGAGGGAACGCACCACTTCCCAATAGGGTTGTATATTGGCTTTTACGGTGTTGACCTCCCCTTTTTCATTTACGCCTTCACCCACAATGCCATCGCGGCCTGCGAGGGTCTGTTTGTGGAGTCCGTGCCTGGTCAGGTTAAAATTAGTACCAGATAGCATTTGATTACCCAGTTTGAAATCGATGAGGAAAGAGAAGTTGAAATCCTTGATGGTGAATCCATTGTTTATCCCTCCGGTCCATCTTGGCAATGCGGATCCAAAGGAAATCAGGTCCAGGGTACGGAGCGCTATTCCATTGCCGCCAAAAATCTTACGGCCCTGTGCATCGCGCCTGTACCCAAAGCCATAGATCTGTCCCATTTCCTGCCCAACCACCTGTCTCAATTCACCATTAAATACGTGGGTTCCGACGGTGATTCTTTCTCCCGGGGTTTCCGTCAGTAGTTTCAGGACTTTTGTTTTATTATAAGAACCATTCAAGGTGAGATCCCATTGGAAATTGCCGCTTTTAATGGGCACCAGGTTTAACAATCCTTCGAAACCATTGGTCCGGCTTTTGCCGCTATTGATCAGGGTATTGGTGAATCCAGATGCATCTGAAATCTGGGCGGATACGATCTGATCTTCTGTAAATTTCTGATATACGGCAAAGTCGAGCGATACGCGGTTTTGGAACAATTTTAATTCAAGGCCCGCTTCTGTTTCAGAAGTACGCATGGGTTTGAGATTGGCATTGGGCAATACGTTGCCTGATGACCCCCCCAATGGTTGTGGGGCGCCAGCCGGGTTCGGGAACAGGTTGGCATTGACCCCATAAAATAAGTTATTGGCATAAGGACCAACGTCGGTATCTGAACCCACTTCAGCATATGCCAGTCTCAACTTGCCAAAATTAAGCCAGCCGGGCATGCCGCTGAATGCATCTGAAAAAACAAAACTTCCGGATACGGATGGATAAAGAATACTCCGGTTGGCTTGTGACAGGGTTGAAAACCAGTCATTCCTAACCGTTCCATTTATAAATAAAATCCTTTTATAAGATAGGTCCGCGGAACCATAAATGGAATTCACTGCTCTTTCCGAAAGGTTATAAATGGGATCTTTCACCCTTGCGTTTGCCACGGTGTATAAACCCCGCACTACAAAGTCCTGTACAAATACATTATTCTGATCCGCTCTCCGGTACATTTTATTTCCTCCGGCGGTGAGGTCAAGGCCAAAAACCCCAAACTCCCTGGAAGCGGATATTAATAAGTCCATATTGGTTTCTCTGAATCTGCGGGACTCCTGGGTAAACTGGCCATTGACAAAACCGGCAGGGGCAGCTGCCAAAGACGCCTGACCGGTTGGAAAATTATTATAATCCTGGTCGCGCGACCAATAATCCTGACCTGCCCGGCCCTGGATATTCAGCCAGGGTGTGATGTTGTATTTTAAAGTCAGATTGCCATACAACCGGTCCCGGACGACATGATTGAATTGATCGGATAAGGTAAAATAAGGATTGGTCCGGTTCATGAACCTGGAATAGATATACTCGTTTCCGGCTGCGTTGTATTTTTTCGCTTCCAATAAATCCAGCGGCATGCTGTTGGACAGGTTATATAAGGATGTGGGAATGGAATTATCCTGGTTGGCAATATTGGGTGGGTTGGTATTTTTTTCCTTGGAATAATTCGCACTGCCTGAAAAACTGAGTTTGGAGGACAAGTCATAAGCAAAACCCAAATTCAGAATTTTTCGGTTAAAGCTGTTGTTGGGTACAATGCCCAGATTCTCGGAATTGTTAAAGGAGACATTAAACCCTCCTTTATCATTGCCGGACGACAGGGTAAGGGTATTGGAAAAATTGGATCCGTTCCTGAAAAACTTTTTTATCCGGTCGTATACCGGCTCATAAGGCACGGTAACATTGTCAAATAAAACCTGGGTCATGCCGGGTTGAAATTTTTCCCCAAAGGACCATTGGCCGGAGGTAGGGTTGGCAGTAGTAGGCCTGACCCCATTTTCACCCTGGCCATATTCGTATTGATAATCGGTAAAATCAAGCGGGGTGTCTGAAGTAAAATTGGAATTAAAAGTCACGCCTATCCCTTTATCTTTTGCATCGCCCCTGGTCTTGGTGGTGATCATGATGACCCCGTCCTTGGCCCTTGATCCATATAAGGCAGCCGCAGTGGCCCCTTTCAGTATGGTCATGCTTTCGATGTCATCCGGATTGATGCTGCTCAATCCATCCCCTCCATCGGAAGTGACCCCTCCACCCCGGAGGCCAATGGAATTATCCGCTCCGGCATTTCCGGGATTGTATCCAAAATTGGTATTGTCAATGGGCACTCCGTTGACGACGATCAGGGGATTGTTTTGACCTGCGATCGAAGATTGCCCGCGGATCCTGATTTTTGAAGTCCCTCCGGGACCAGTACCGAGGGAGGAAATATTAACCCCTGCAATTTTTCCCTGAAGGGTGTTGATAAAATTTGGCGACCGGTTTTCGGCAACCGCATCTTTAGAGACCGTACTGGTCGCATAGCCCAGTTTTTTAGCCTCTTTCCGGATTCCTAATGAAGTCACCACAATTTCACCAAGGCTCTCCACATTGGACTCCATGGTAATCTCAAGGTTGGACTGATTCTCAACGGCTACCTCAAGGGTACGATAGCCAACATAGCTGAAAATCAG
>CAYOPD010000017.1:9813-13622 GCA_964405735.1 uncultured Saprospiraceae bacterium
TCGACGGGAATCACCGGGCATCCCAGATCATGATTGATTCTTCACAAAGCATCCTGCACCGTCTCGAGACCCTGATCCATGATCTTCTGGCGAAATATCCGGAAGAAGGATGGGGCCAATATTTAGATGAACAGGATCAGATCCGCTTTGCCTCAACCTTATGGTCAGGCCATTCAGATGGCGCCGGCCATGCTTTAGCCATCGCCAAATATCACCGGTTACACCGGGTGATTTGTTTTTCCGGGCCCAAAGATTTCAGCCTTCATTATTACCTGCCCCCGGTCTGGTTCTCAAACGGAAGTTGGAAAACGGAAAAATCGGAAATCTTCGCTTTTGCTCATGCTTCCGATGAATATTCCTTCCAGCGTGAAATCTGGGACAGCCTGGGCCTGGCCAGGTTCGGCGCGCCGGTCGACGTTGAAAACAACCAGCCACCTTACCGGTCTTCCCATCAGTTGATCACGGCCTATCCTATGCCCTTAGCGAATATACACGGCTCGACCATTCTCGATGACAGGACACCCCGAAAAGAAGGCAATTACCTTTATGAACAGGTTTGGAACTATTTGCTTGATATCAGGACCACTCCGGTAAAGGAACCCCTTGCAGGTCCATCCATTTTCATTTACCCGAATCCGGTACAAAGGGGTACTCCCTTGGCCCTGAACAGGGATTTAAAATTCTCTGCAGCTTATTTGTTTGATGGTCAGGGAAGGCTTATCCGGATCTTCAGGGATGGCAAAATTTACTTGGATCATGCTATTCCGGCCGGTCCCTGTTTCCTCCACATGACTGCGGGAGGCCGGGATCTGGTCTTCCGGCTGACCATTCTTTGAAATAGAATCAAAGATTCAGCAGCAGGCTGACCGGGTCTTCCAGCAATTTTTTGACTTTAACCAGGAAGGTCACCGAAGAAGAACCATCGATCACCCGGTGGTCATAAGAAAGGGCGAGATACATCATGGGCCTGATTTTGATTTCACCGGCAATCACCACAGGACGGTCCAGGATGGCGTGCATGCCCAGGATGGCGGATTGGGGTTCGTTGAGGATCGGGGTGCTCATCATGGAACCGAATATGCCTCCATTCGTAATGGTGAAGGTCCCGCCGCTCAATTCTTCCAGGCTGAGCTTCCCCGCCCTGGCTTTGTCGGCCAGTTCCTTGATCTTAAATTCTATTTCATGAAAGGCCAGGGATTCAACATTTTTCACGGGGGGAACCACCAGGCCATTGGGTGTGGAAATGGCGATTGAAATATCGGTATAATCATGGTATACCAGTTCTTCCCCGTCCAGGAAGGCATTCACCTCGGGCATGTCAAGCAGGACCTTGCTGCAGGCTTTGGCAAAAATGGACATGAAACCGAGTTTGATGCCGTAACGTGCCACAAAGCTGTCCTGGTATTTATTGCGCAGAGCCATGATCTCCGACATATCCACTTCATTGAAAGTGGTCAGCATAGCCGTTTCATTCCGGGCGCTTACCAGCCTGCGGGAAATCGTGCGCCGCATACGGGACATTTTTTCACGACGTTCGGAACGGGAGAAAGAGGGATGGGGCCTGCCCGGTTCGGGAGAGAGGGGTTTAGGTTGAACCTGCCCGATGGTATTCTCAGTAAGGCTGGGCATGGGTTTGACAGGTTCCTGTTCCTTGGTGACAGGCTGGGACGGAGCGGTCTGCAGGGCATCGGCCTTGGTGATACGGCCTTCTTTGCCGGTGCCCTGGATTTCTGAGGCCGGGATGCCTTTTTCCCGCATGATTTTAGCCGCAGCCGGGGAGGCGATGGGTTCGGATAATTTGATTTCAGGTGTATTTACCTGCGCGGGAGTTGTTTTTTTGACAAGCTCCGCGGGAGGAATTGCCTGTGCAGTGCCGGTTGCAGCAGCGGTATCGATCTGCGCGATCACTGCCCCTATTTTTAAATCAGTGCCATCAGGAACCAGGATATGCAGTTTACCGGCGGCTTCGGCAGGCAGGTCCAGGGTGGCTTTATCCGATTCAAATTCACAAATGGGTTCGTCCATTTTGACGAGGTCGCCTTCTTTTTTCAACCATTTGGAAAGAGTGACTTCGGTGATGGATTCGCCCATGTTGGGCACCTTGATTTCGATGAGGCTCATGGTGCAAATATAAGTTCGAATGTTCATTCCCTAAGGCGTCAAAAATCCAGGTGGCAGGCAGGTCATCGTATTATAAATTATCAAACATTCAATCTATTTTTACTCAATGAAGAATTCAGTCAGGATACAGCTTGCTGTCATGATGTTTTTACAGTTTGTGGTGTGGGGGGCCTGGTATGGCCAGTTGTCCAAGTATTTGTTCGCCATCAATTTCACCGGCGCACAGGTCGGGAACATCTATGCCACTTTTTCCATCGCAATGATCATTTCGCCGTTCTTTATTGGGATGCTGGCAGACCGGTTTTTCGCGGCCCAAAAAGTGCTGGGCGCCCTGAATATCCTGGGTGCGGTTCTTTTGTACGCGCTCACCCAGATCAAGGAGTACAACCCCTTTTACCTGGTGATGTTGTTGTACTGCCTGACCTTTGCGCCAACGATCGCCTTGACCAGTTCGATTTCCATGAGGCAGATGAAGGATCCGGAAAAAGAATTTCCTCCCATCCGGGTTTTGGGTACCATTGCCTGGATTGCGGTGACCAACCTGGTTGGTTTTATGGGTTGGGGGGACAAAGCCACCATATTTTATGTATCCATGATCACGGCTTTGGGCATTGGGCTCTTTTCCTTCACCCTTCCCAACACACCACCCTCCATCAGCGGACCGGTGAGTGTGGGCCAGATCATCGGCAAGGATTCGTTTGTATTGTTTAAAGACCGTTCCTTTCTGATTTTCTTTATTTCTTCCATCCTGATCTGCATACCCTTATCTTTTTATTATGCCCTGGGCAATCCGTCCATCACGGATTATTACAAAGACGCTTTTATAGCCGCAAACCCGGGCCAGGCCCTGCCCCTGACCTTTTTTGTGGAGAACAAAATGTCCCTGGGTCAGGCCTCGGAGGTGCTGTTTATGTTGCTGCTGCCCCTGGCCTATGGCCGGTTCGGGATCAAAAACATCCTTATTATCGCCCTGCTCGCCTGGATTCTGAGGTTTATGTTTTTTGGTTATGGCAATGCGGGGAGCAACGAATGGATGTTGTATGCAGGCATCATCCTGCACGGCATCTGTTTTGATTTCTTTTTTGTAAGCGGTATGATTTACACGGATAAAAAAGCGGGCGATAAAATCAAGTCCCAGGCTCAGGGCCTGATTTCCCTGGCCACTTATGGGATCGGGATGTTTATAGGCTCCGTCCTGTCCGGGGTGGTCAAAGACAGATATACCACAGGTACGGGAATTGATGGCGTGACCAATTGGACGGGGGTATGGCTGGTCCCGGCCGGAATAGCTGCGGTAGTGCTTGTATTTTTCTTTTTGTTTTTCAGGGAAAAAACCAACGCAACCCCAGCCTAAGTTCAGGAAGGGTTATCCAGGCAATTGAAAATCCTTCCCAATCCGGTGCCTGCCAATGTAAAGTTCTCCATTCGCAGCACTGGCATAAACTCCCACCTGACTGTGCTCAGTCAGGTCAGGAATAAACTGTAAATTGGTTCATCCATGAAATTCAGAATCCTTCTTGGCGTGGTAATCGTCGTTCTGGCTACGGTTATCGGTTTTGTGGTTTATCGCCTCAGCCCTTCAGGTGATATCAACCGGTACAGGCAATATTTCATTCAGCAAAAACCATGGTCACCGGGCCAAGGCCTTCAGGTGACTTTCTTTGGCGTGTCCACCTTGCTTTTTGACG
>CAYOPD010000017.1:13722-43734 GCA_964405735.1 uncultured Saprospiraceae bacterium
CCGGGCCAAGGCCTTCAGGTGACTTTCTTTGGCGTGTCCACCTTGCTTTTTGACGGATCCTACGATTTTCTGATTACTCATGCGGGGAAAAAGATATACATAAAGCCCAGTCCAAACTTTATCCCTGGCGCCCTGGATGGCCTGGATGTAGATGCTGTTTTCCTGGGTATCCCTACCATCACGAATCAGGAAGAGCAATGGACCGATTCATTTTATAAGGAAAATGTACTTGCCCTCGACCCATCCATGGTCATTCCTCTGCATTGGGACGATTTTTTTAAACCCCTGTCTGAAAATCTTGTCATGATGCCAAATCTGGGTGTACATGCAGGGAGGGATTTCGATTGGTTTGTCAGCAGGATCAAACAAGACAAGATCGATTTCGGCATATTGCAAGGCACCAGAAGCATTGTATTTTTTTAATAAGGCTAATTTGTAATCGCATGAAATCCATTTATCTGTTGTATTTTATATTGACATTGGGGGAACTGATTTTACAGGTTGCATGCAGGAATCAAGCTGAAAAGGGAATCCTGCCAACTTCCTCCCCGGTACCTGGCGTTGTTTTTACCAACGCGCAATCGGACCGTGGTTTACAGCTTTACGACAATTATTGTTCCTCCTGCCACGGAAGGGACTTGCGTGGCACGGAAGGGGGCAATGCCCTGATTGGTGAACGTTTTATGGATAAATGGAAAGATCAGACGCTGGATTCCTTGTACCTGGTCACCAAAAACACCATGCCCAAAACGGCTCCCGGATCACTTGATCACAAATCATACGCGGATCTGACTGCATTTATTCTAAAAGCCAACGGATTCTTACCGGGTAATAGGGAGCTGTTACCGGATCAGGAGATGCTTAAGGAAATCGCAATCGGTATAGCGCCGTTTACACCCCCTGCCACCGTCGGATTCACTGCCTCAAAATACGACCCCAAGCCACCAACAATCGAAGCGGAATGGCTGCAACATCGCGGGGACTATGCGAGCACCAATTATTCCTCGTTGGACCAGATCAACAGAGATAATGTCAACCGTTTAAAAATCAAATGGCGATGGAAGACGGATAATTTTGGCCCCGCTCCGGAATTTTATTTTAAAGCCACTCCCTTAATGGTTAAAGGTATACTTTATACTACTGCCGGGCTCAGCCGGACCGTAGCCGCTATCGATGGGCAAAACGGCGAAACCATCTGGACCTACCGCTTTGATGAAAAAGAGAGAAAGTCCTCTGTACCCCGTCAAAATTCAGGCAGAGGTGTTGCCTATTGGTCAGCGCCAGGCGGTTCGGAAGCCCGGGTTATTTTTATTACACCCGGTTTTCAACTCGTTGCCCTCAATGCGGTTAACGGAGTGCCCATAGTGAATTTTGGTAAGGCAGGTATCGTGGACCTGAGGCAAGGCTCTGATAAAACGGGATACCTGTTGGAAGCTCCCATTGGCTCTACCTCTCCTCCTGTCATAGTCAACGATGTGATCATCATTGGTTCTTCTTTTCCCGTCGGGCTTGCACCCGCGTCTAAAAATCAGGTAAGAGGTGATATACTTGGTTACGATGTCAGGACGGGGCGGAAATTATGGGCCTTTCATACTATTCCGCAGCAAGGTGAAGAGGGGAATGACACCTGGCAAGACGATAGCTGGAGATATACGGGCAATGTAGGCGCCTGGTGTCCTTTATCCGCGGATCCCGAGTTGGGTTATGTATATGTTCCCCTCGAAGCGCCGACCGGAGATTTTTACGGTGGTCACCGGCCTGGTAATAACCTGTTTTCACAGAGCCTGGTTTGTCTCAATGTCAGGACAGGCAAAAAGGTCTGGCATTACCAGATCACGCACCACGATATCTGGGATTATGATTTGCCGGCGCCGCCGATTCTTATGGATATCTTTAAAGACGGAAAACCAGTAAAAGCCGTTGTTCAATTGACCAAGCAGGCTTTTGCATTTGTTTTCGATCGGGTCACGGGTATACCGGTATGGCCTATTGAAGAACGTCCCGTACCCAAAAGTGAAGTGGAAGGAGAATGGACTTCACCGACTCAGCCTTTTCCAACCAAACCGGCACCCTTTGACCGTCAGGGTTATTCTGAGGACATGCTGGTTGACTTTACACCGGAGATTAAAACGGAAGCGCTGAATATTATTAAGCGGTACAAGACCGGACCATTATATACACCGGTCTCGGTCTATGATCCACCTGAGCAACTGGGTACTTTGATGTTGCCCGATGCTACCGGAGGAGCAAACTGGCAGGGTGGTGCTTTCGATCCTGAGACAAAGATCCTCTATATATCTTCCAGCACTATTTTAAGGCCTATGAGCCTTCAACATGCACCCCAGCTTTCTGATATGGATTATGTAGCATATATGGGCAGTTCCAGGATTGGACCCTTCGGACTGCCGTTGGTCAAACCGCCTTATGGGCGGATCACTGCCATCGACATGAATACAGGGGAACACCATTGGATGGTGCCAAACGCGGAAACACCTTCCTGGGTCAAGGACAACCCGGCTTTAAAGGGTATCGATTTACCTTCCACGGGTTTACCCGAACGTGTGGGAATCTTGGTCACGCGCTCGCTGTTGTTTGCCGGTGAAGGGTCGGGGATGTATGTGTCTGATTTTCCGGGAGGCAATAAATTCAGAGCCTATGACAAAAAAACCGGGGCGGTGGTTGCATCGATTGAACTTCCGGCCAATCCATGCGGAGTGCCGATGACCTATTCAATAAATGGAAAACAGTATATAGTTGTTGCTGTCGGTGCACAAGGCCATCCCGGAGAATTGGTGGCTTTGGGCGTGGATTAATCAGTTCAAAATGGTTATGTTTATTTTCTTCTGATCCTCTTAATCACCTGTCAGGCTTTGTAATCCATTATTCTGAAATTGTCTTTAACGCTCATTTAACCCTGGATTAACCCTACTTAACATTGACCTGCAGTCAAATTAGTACAGTATTATTTTTAAACCATTAAACCACTGTACCATGAAATCCAGGATTTTTACCAGTTTCATTTTCTCCCTATTTACCGTGGTTCTGGCTGCCGGCGACCTTGACGGTTATTGGTATTGCGCAGACCATAATTCGAACATTGAAATCTTATACACCACGAAAGGCATCAAAGTCAGGGACCTCGACCGGGGCGCTGAAGATTGGGAATTTTACAACCGCATGGACAACAACCGGTACAGGGATAACCGGGGAAATGTGTATTTCTTCAATGGCTCAGGCCTTGAATGGAACGCCCCCGGCAGGGCCATGACCCACCTCTATTCGCGAAAAGGAAACCCATCCAATGGTAACTGGAACGATCGTGGGAGGAACGGCAGGGATTGGGAAGACCGTCCCGGAAACGCGGGAAACGGAAGGGATGAGCGGGACAGGGATGCCTGGAACAATGACCGGGATGGGAGGAACCGGGATGGCTGGAATGCCTACTACAGAAATTATGAAGGCAAATGGCACAACCATTCCACCGGAACCCATATCCATGTGGACCTGAGCCGGAGGAGTCTTCGGATCAAATTCCATGGTGAAAGATGGTACGAGGTTTTTGAACGAAACCGCGGTTTGTTTGTTGACCGTAAGGGAAATGAATTTTTCTTTCGGGGCGATGGCATTGAATACCGGGCGTATGAAGGCGACCTGATCATGAAATTTTATAATGACGACAGGTGTTACCACCGGGATGATTTCCGGTCGGAATACTGGAGGTAAAACATAAGACTGCTCTAAATCCATAGCCTGGGCTGGTTTTTCGGTCCGGGCTATTTTTTTCAGCGAACTAGAGATCCAGTGGTTTCAATCCGGTATGCTTCGCAATTCTTGCAAGCATTCTCGGACCAATTTCTTCGTTATCATGAAAAGCGAAGACCACATCTAACCACCCTTCACGTTACAATGTTCGATGGGAACCTGATTGACGTTTAATTTGCCAGCCGATCTTCAGGAGCGTTTTAAGTACATGACTAGCCTTGGACGAAGGCCAATTATTCATGCAGCAATAAATATGGCTATTGATTCAGGAGGGCCTTCGTTATGTTCTATGCGTTCAGCCAAGGTGCGCAATGCGAGTACCTGTGCTTTTGCAAGTGCATCCTCCCGATTAACCCCATAGGCCAGTACACCAGGAAGCTGGGGAACTTCTGCAAGCCAACGACCATCCTCTTCTCGCTCTGATTCTATGTATAATCGCATTGACATCCCTGATTAAAATGTTTCAGTTTATAATTTCTATAAAAAACGAAAGCCATTTCCTTCTTGTAAATATACGTTTCCCTGATTTTCTTTAAAAATGGTAACCTTGTCTAATTTCAAATCTTAAGCGCAGGCAATAAGTTGAACTAATGCATTCCAAACTGGCTACGTATCCCCGGCTTCTGATTCCTGGCTACTGTATAACGACCTAATCACAATTCACAACACCCAGAAAACAGGGCATCTGGTCAAGAAGGATGCCTGTCCAAAGCCAGGCGATGAGAACCAGTGAAATGATTCTGAAAAAAAAATGGACTGGTTGGGCCAGGATGCCATTTCCGGCCCTGAAGGTTTGTAAGATGGGCTTCAGTACAGCCATAAAGAGTACCGGCAGGAGCCAAAGGACGATGAAAAGGGGGATTGGAAATCCTTCTTTGTAATGCCGCCGGTTTACCCATTCCATGAATATGAAAGGCAAGACAAGGAATAAACTAAGTACGAAGATGGCCCCCAGCCCGGGCAAAACAAGTTTCATGATTTCCCTTATTTAAATAAAACAGCAAGCTTCCTTTTTAACTCCGAGCCTTTAAATTTTATTTTGAGATAAATCACCTCTCAAAATGCTTGTTCAAATTCTGCCCGATTACCCGAGGCGTTCCCTTTCATAGGACTGCCTTTCTTTCTCTACAAAATCCTGCCGCACCGGATAAAAACAATCCAGGAACAGTGCTTTTGTGATTGCTCGGCCGGAATGCGGAACATTGCCCGGGATAAAAGCCGACATCCCCGGTTTCATGTGAAGAACCTCCCCGCCGATATTAAACTCAAATTCCCCTTCGATCAGGTGGCTCCATTGTTCGTGCGGATGCTGGTGCGTAGGCAATACCGCTCCATCATCAATGGTGAAATAACCAAACAACAATTGGTCCGAATAAGCAATCGGCCCATTGATGCCATCCCATATTTTTAGTGGGGGGATGGATTTGAAGTCGATAAAAGGCATTTTTTCATTAATTAAAAAATGAAAGTAATTAAAATAATTAAGGGGGGAATACCGGAATGGTGATTCGTGGGTGGTGATTGGTGATCGGTAGTCCACTCAGCACCCACCCCGCACGATTTAATCCTTTATCCCCCTCGCCGTCCTGTCCTCATAAGGGGGCCTGGACCGCAGTTTGCGGGGCTGTGTAGTCAGCAGTTTCATGGTTTCATCAACCGCGCGCAACAATTGGGGATCCTTTCCTTTTGCCAGGGCCGCAGGATCGTCCCAGACTTCAATGGTAGGTTCAATGCCATGGCCTTCGGCAAACCATTTTCCATCGGTGCCGAACAACCGGGCGTCCGGTACGGTGATCGTGCCGTTGTCGATGAGTTGATGAGTCGTAGCTGGCCCGACCAAAATACCCAGCGTCCTTTCTCCCACTATGGGGCCCATCTTCAACTGCTGGAACCCCCAGGGAAAAGCATCGCCACCTGATCCGGCCCAGCCATTGATCAGCATCACTTTGGGGCCATCGTTGGCTTTGGTGGGGATGGGCAAATCATAACCGTTTCTCCAGCCAATATAATAAACGGTGGGTCGGTTGAGCATTTCCAGGAAACGGTCACCCAACTGGCCTCCGGCATTAAACCGTTCGTCAATCACAAAACCTTTTTTGTCCACCTGGGCATAAAACTGCCGCAGCAATTCCGTCTGGCCCTGGGTGCCTGTATTGGGCATATACATATACCCGAGGTTGCCGTTTGAGGCCAGGTCCACGGCTTTCCGGTTGGACTCGATCCATTCAAGATGGCGAAGGCGTCCTTCCTGCTGAGGATTCAGGGTTTCCACGATGACCTCTTTGCCTTCCGATGCATTGGCTGTTTTACCGACCCGGAGTGAAACCACTCTTCCAGCCAGACCTTCAAACGCGGCATATGGATCCATGGAGCGATCTATCGTTATACCGTTGACCGAAAAAATATAGTCGCCTGCTTTTACATCGATGCCCGGGAGGTCAAAAGGGGAACGCACTTCATGGTCCCAGGTCGCCGGCCGGACGATCCTTTTTATTTTATAACCACCCTGGTCCAGTGCCCAGTCAATACCTAGAAAGCCGGTTGGCCGGAATTCCACCTGTTCCATATCACCGCCTCCGGCATAGGTATGGCCTGCGCTGAGCTCAGAAATCAGTTCAATGAGAATATTGGTCACGTCCAGGCGGGTGATGGCATCCTGGATCATGGCTCCGTAGCGGGATTTCATTGCAGGCCAATCGACTTGTTGCATGCCCGGATCATAAAAGAAATCGCGGTAACGCCTCCAGGTATCGTTGAATAACTGAGTCCATTCTTCCTTAGGAACCAGCGACATGGTCATTTCGGCAGTACGAAGCGCTTTATCGATTTTCTGGTCCGGATTTAATTTGATGATGCCGATGCGGTCATTATCCTGGACAACCAGGTTGGAACCGGTGGGGGCGAGTACATACCGGTTGGCATTGGCATAAATGGCTTTCTCCTCCCTTTTTTCCAAATCGTAAAACTGGACCGGCGAAATGTTTCCGCCTGCACCGGTGTTGGGCCGGCGGTGGTAAATGATTTTTCCATCTACAGCATTGAGGTTGCCCAGGTTTCCCGCGGGAACCGGCAGAATCACCAGGCGGCTTTCTGCGTTTTCAAAGTCGATGACCAGGGAGTCTTTGCTTTTACCGGGTTCCGGCTTTTTGGTCTGGGTCGAATCCGAGCCCGGTTTTTTTTCTTCCGTGATTTTAATTTCATCGTTTCTGGGAGCAAGGGGGCTCGCGGTGGAGCTTTGAAGGCTCAGTGCAGCGATCTGTGTGGTGTTGGGATAGATCCAGGTAGCGTCCAGGCTGCTGTAGGATGGCTGGAAAGAACGGTCGGTAAAAAAATAGAGGTATTTGCCTTTGGGATCAAAGACGGGTTCATAATCATTGTAATACCCGGAGGTCAGTTGATTCACTTTTTTAGTCTCCAGGTTGTAAACAAAAATGGCAGGGTTGGTATTGTCCATTGCCTTATGATAGGTAATCCATTTATTGTCCGCCGACCATTCAATACGGAATCCATTGAGGCTCCCCCAGACCATGTTGCGGGTATGGTCGGCGACCGTCACTTCCTTTGTGGAGATGTCGATGATTTTTATCGCCTGCATATAATCGACGAGGGCAATTTTTTTACTGTCCGGGGACCAGAAAAGCCTGAAGCCATAACCTCCCCCGAATTTACTGAGTTGTTCATCCTCCGATTTTCCACTCATGTTTTTCAGGTAGATTTCGTTTTCTCCGGACCGGTCGCTCCAATAGGCTACGTATTTTCCATCCGGGGACCAGGCGGGATTTCTTTCAAAGGAGCCGCCTGAATTGGTAGTATTCTGTACATAGCCATGTTCTGCGGGTACATTAAAAAGTTCGCCCCGGGCTTCTATCATCACACGCTTGCCATCCGGTGAAGCCTGGAAATTCCGGATCATGTTGTTCACCCGCACGTTCCTGGGCATGGTGGAGGCCAGGTCAGCGACCACATTGATCTGAATCTCCCTTTGCCTGTGGTTGTCGAGGTTTAGCAGGTAAAGTTTTCCCCCGGCTTCGAACACCAGTTCTTCAGGCCCGATGGACATGTGATTGATATCAAAATCGGTAAACTGGGTGATTTGCTGCCGGGTTTGCCTTTCGGTATTATAGACCCAGATGTTTCTTCTTTTTTGGGTGCCGGCATCCGATACATAGTAGATCCTGTTTTTATGCCAGGCCGGTTTGCCATCGGTAGCGCTGTTTTGAGTAATGTTCAGCGCCGTTAGTTTGTTCAGGTCAAAGACCACCACATCGGACGCCATACCTCCGCGATACCTTTTAAAGGGAAAATTTTCGGTGATCCTCGTCACATAAGCCAGTTTTGAGCCATCGGGGGAATAAGAACCCAATTCACCATAGGGGATGGGCAATTTTTCCGGAAGGCCGCCTTTTACGGACAGGGAATAAAATTGCCGGTAGGCAGGAGTACCACTTTCTCTGCCTGAAGCGATCAGGAGGGATTGGCCATCCGGATGCCAGTCGACGATACGGTCCGGAAAACTGTTATAAGTCAGCCGGCTCACCCCGCCCCCTTGCAAGGACATGAGGTAAACATCGGTATTGCCATTGTAATTGGCGCTGTAAGCGAGTGATTTGCCATCCGGGGAAAAGCGGGGAAAACTTTCTTCACCCGGGGAAGACGTTATTTTATAAGCCAGTCCCCCTTCTTTGGGCACCAGCCAGATATCGCCACCATAAACAAAAGCGATCTGTTTATCGGATACATCCGGATAACGAAACAACCTGGCATCCATCTGGGTCCAGGCGGAAAACGCAAACAGGGTAAAAAAAGCGAGTAATGGAATCCTGATTTTCATGCTGATAAGATTAAGGTTAAAGTTGAGGTTAAAGTTGAGGTTAAAGTTGAGGTTAAAGCAGTAAGAAAGCATCCCTATCCGCTCCAGCCGCAATCCAAGATACAGTAGGTTTATTCTCTAAAATAACCCATTCGGGGGGAAAGGATTGGAATAAATTCGACTAATTTCGGCTCCATGAAGCCAAACTATATCATTCTGTGGTTTTTCTTTGCCGGCACAGCCCTGGCACAGCAACCATTAAAACCGAATAATCCTTTTACGGGCCCGCCGCCCGCTCAGGTTCAACCCGCCCCGGCCCAGTCCGATGAAGATGCAGTAATTGCTGTGGTATACCGTTTGTTCGATGCCATGAAAGCAGCCGACTCAGCCACAGCCAGGACCTTATTTTCACCAGGCGCCAGATTGTATACTCCGGTAACCAATGCATCAGGCCAGACTACCCTGCAGGAGGAGACCGTGGCTGCCTTCTTAAAATCAATTGGCACTAAGCGGAAAGAAGTTATCGATGAACGCATAATAAAATATAAAACCGATATCGACGGTCCGCTGGCCCAGGTCTGGGCCGATTATAATCTTTATGTAGGCACCAAATTTATTCATTGCGGAATCGATGTATTCCATTTGTATAAAAGCAATGAAGGCTGGAAGATCTTTGAACTGGCCGATACCCGTCGCAAAACCGGTTGCCAACCCGATCCCCAGGATGAAGTGGCGGCCTTCCTGGATGCCTGGCACGTCGCAGCCGCCAATGCGGACGCTGAAAAATACTTTGGTGCCATGACGCCGGATGGTGTTTTCCTGGGCACCGATGCCACCGAGCGATGGACCCGTGAAGAATTCCGGACCTGGGCCAAACCCCAGTTTGATTCCAAAAAAGGATGGAACTTCAAGGCAACCAAAAGGAATACTGCATTCCTGGAAAACAATACCATCGCGTGGTTTGATGAGGACCTCAGCACCTGGATGGGCCCTTGCCGGGGATCCGGGGTCCTGGTCAAAACCCCGGGAGGCTGGAAAATCAAACAATACAACCTGACGATCCTGGTGCCAAATGAGAAAGTGCAGGAGTATTTGAAGGTGATTGGGATGAAGTAAGTTTGAGGGGAGAGGGGTGAGGAGAGAGGAGAGATGGGAGAGGGGTGAGGGGTGAGGAAAGAGGTTATTGGAAACGCCATTTGAAATTACAGCCTATATGATAACCCTGAGAATTGAACACAGAATTGCCAGCTATGACGGATGGAGAAAAGCTTTTGACAGCGACCCTTTAAACAGAAAGCAATCTGGCGTGAGGCATTACCGCATTTACCAACCAAAGGAGGACCAAAACCTGGTCATCATTGAGCTTGATTTTGACCATTTGGAGCAAGCAGAATCTATGCGAAAGGCGCTGGACAACCTTTTTCCCAAAATTGAGGGAACGATCATTTTTGGTGTCCAGATAAAAACATTTAACCTGATCGAATATACAAGTCTCTAAGCATTGAGATGCCAATGATCTGATTTTGTGATAGGTACTGGCCGTTTAGCACATCCCATGCGTTTTTTCGGAAAATAACGCATAACGAATGAATGATAGACGATTGATTCGTTTGTTTCTTAAACCGCGGGACATCGGGAAAAGGGTTTGCTCAAACCCGCTTATTCCAAATTCAACTCAATACCTGATAGGCTACCAGCGAGGCCAGGTAGGCCAGCCCACACATAAAAAAAAACTGGATCAACGGCCACTTCCATCCCCCGGTTTCCCGGCGGACGACGGCCATGGTGCTCATGCATTGCATGGCAAAGACATAAAATAAAAGCAGGGAGATGGCTACCGGCATGGTAAACCGGGGCTGCAGGGTATCCGGGTCCTTCTCTGCAGCCAGCCGCTCGGTAATGGTGGCATAATCTTCGGTGCTGCCAAGGCTGTAGAGGGTAGACATCGTGGCAACGAAAACTTCACGGGCCGCAAAGGAAGTAAACAGGGCGATACCTATTTTCCAATCAAAACCCAGGGGCCGGATCAGGGGCTCCATCCATTTGCCGATCGTGCCGGCGTAGGAGGCCTCGAGTTTTTTATTTGCAAGGAGGGAGGCGGTTTCATCCTCCGTCAGGTTTTTTTCCAATCGGGTCTGTTCGACCTCTGCTGCACTGGCTTTCATTTTAGAGGGCGGCCCATAACTGGACAAGACCCATAGGGCCATGGATATGATCAGGATAATCTTTCCCGCCTCCACGACAAAGGACCAGGCCTTGGACAAGGCCGTATGCATGGCCACTTTAAAATCGGGTATTTTATAATCCGGCAGCTCAATCATGAGGAAACTCCGGTCGTCGGATTTGATGATTTGTTTTAGTATCCAACCGGCCAGTAAGGCGGTGGTGATCCCCAATAAATACAAACCCATAAAAAGGACGCCCTGGGTATTGAAAGGCCCGGTGCGATGCGAAGAGACCACTACGAATCCCACCAGGATCGTATAAACCGGTATCCGGGCGCTGCAACTGATGAAAGGGGTGACCAGGGTGGTGATCAGCCTTTCCTTCTGGTTGCTGATGGTCCGTGCGCTCATGATCGCCGGGATGGCGCAGGCCCCGCCGGCCAACAGGGAGACCAGGGACTTGCCATTTAGACCAAACTTGAGCAGGAGGCGGTCAAACAGGTAAACCGCCCTGGCCATATAACCAAAATCCTCGAGGATGGTGATGAGAAAAAACAGGATGGCGATCTGGGGAATAAAGACTATGATACCGCCCAGTCCGGCAAGGATGCCGTCCGAGATAAAACTACTCCAGGCCGGTGAAGAAACGACACTTTTGACCTGGTCGCCAGCCCAACTGAAGGCGGCCTCTATCCAGTCCATGGGATAAGACGCCCAGGTAAACATGGCCTGGAAAATCAGAAAATTGACGAGCAGGAAAATCAGGATCCCCCACCAACGATGGGTGAGGATATCATCGGCTTTTTCACTCAACCTGCTCACCTTGAAGGTGCCGGCAGATGCCGACCTCCTGACCACGCCGGTAAAAAAATCATAACGCTGCATGGTCTCCCGGATCTGGGAGGCGATGGAATTGAAGCCGTGTTTGATGTTGATGTGGCCGATCTGTGCGGATTGGGAGGGCTTCAGGTAGTTTAATTGCTGGTGGTAATGGGCGACCAACAGGCTTTGATAGGCATTGTTGGTATGCACCACCTCATTGAGGTCGTTCACGAGGGCTTGTTCCTGGTAGGACAGTTTGTATTGTTGCTGGCTCACCGGTGTTGGATTGGCCAGTTGGTGGTCAATTTCCAGGAGAATGGCGGGCATGCTGTCCTGGGTGCGTGCATTTATGGCGAATATGGGTATGTCCCAGGTCGCTTTGAGAACATTGACATCAATGAAAAGCTGGTCTTTGTCGGCCAGGTCTTTCATGGTCAGGACCATGATCACGGGCAGGCCCAGGTCGATCAGTTGGCTAAACAGGAGCAGCTGTTTTTCCAGGTGCATGATGTCCGCCACATAGAGGACCAGGTCGGGAAAGTCCGCATCGGCGGGATGCGTCAGGATGGAGGTTACAATAAACTCATCTTTGGAATTGGGATGGAGGCTGTAAACCCCCGGGAAATCGATCACATCGACCGATTGCCCGGAAGGCAGGCGTATCGTTCCCGTTTTTTTCTCTACCGTGACGCCGGGAAAGTTTCCGACTTTGGCCGCGAGACCGGTGAGGCGGTTGAATACCGAAGATTTTCCACTGTTGGGATTACCCAGGATCGCAATTTTTTTCATGATGGGATTTCCGCCTCCAATTCTGTTACTTGGATCACATCGAGTTCTTCTTTCCGGAGGCCAAAACGCAACCCGTCAATTTTTACATAATAGGTTTGGCCGAAGGGGGATTCTCTGACCAGGGTAGCGATGCTACCCATAATTACACCCTTGGATATCAACAATTTAGATATTGCCTCATCTGAAAAGCCGACTACTTTGCCATGTTTGATATCCCTGAGGTTTTTGGCCAGGATGGGTCTGAACATTATTTAGATTTTGTCTAAACAAAGATACTATCTTCATTTAAAAGCTAAAAATATAACGGGGGCAAAAAAAAAGGCAGGGCCCGGATATTTTCGCCGCAATAAAAAATGAATCTAAATAATGAAAAAAATTTTCAGGGGATCCGGATATCCTGTGATGCCTTTTCAACAGGCCGGGGCTTTGACCGTTCCGGACAGGATTCCTCGAAAAAGATTTTCTCGAAGGAACCCGGTCCGGATAATCAAATCGTTTTTTTCATGAAAGCCCAATTGATTTTTTAAGATTCAGTTGACGATCCTGGAGATGGTGGTCAGCAGGAAAGCCAGCATACAAATCAGCCAAAACCAAAAGCGGATATCCCGGGTCAGGTTTAGTGGATACCCATTTACGACCCATTTTCGTTTTTTCATTTCAAGCACATGGTCTTTTCAAGGCCGGGGTTGCTTTGAAGTGGTTTAATTGTAAGATTCTGATGCAGGGGTACTAAATGGGTTCAAAAGCCATGCCATAGCAAAAAGCCATAATATGTGGCTTGTGGCAAGGTTTTAACGGCCTTTTTTCGTATAAACGGAAAACAGTATGTATACGGTGATCAGACCAAACGGGCTTCCGCAGCCCATTTGAGGCAATCCGCGATCGTTTGGGCAAGCCCTTCGCGATGTTCACCCCGGAGCACAGCCGGCGTAAACAATTTTGAACCCAGGGCGAGGCTGGCCGCACCTGCCCTGATCCAGGATTGGATATTTTCTTTGACCGGCTCAACACCCCCACTGACCAGGATGCTGGACCAAGGCATTGGGCCCAGCAGGTCTTTTACAAAACCGGGCCCGAAATGATTGCCCGGGAATAATTTAACAAATTCACATCCCAGTTCCTCGGCCTTGCTGATTTCAGTGACACTCCCGCAACCCGGAATGCACAACACTTTTCTTTTATTGCACAGCGCGATCACTTCCGGCTGAAGGCTGGGCATCACAATAAAATCAGCGCCCGATTGCAGGTATAAAGCGGCCGTACCTGAATCCGTGACGGTGCCCGCGCCAAACCGCATAGCCGGAAAGTTTTTTTTACAATAAGCCGACAAGGGAGAGAAAACCTCATGGGCGAAAGCAGCCCGGTTGGTGAATTCAAGCACCCGCAACCCGGCTTCGTAACAATCCCTGACCAGTTGTTTGGCCACTTCAAGATCGGCCTGGTAAAACAGGGGCAGGAGGGCCGTTTGATAAATATCAGCCGTGATTTCGTGGCGGTCGGCGGGATGACGTTTGAACATCGGGTGAAGGTAAAAAAATAGCCAGATCTTAAGGCTTAGGTTGAGGATGAGGTTTAGGCTGGTAAGGCCCCGCATCATAAGTTTAATAAACCCCTCTGCTTCGGACTTAAGCTCAAATTCTTCCTATCTTCGCCCCGATGTCTGACTTCCTTGTTTCCGCCAGAAAATACCGGCCTCAGCGTTTTGCCGATGTCCTTGGACAGGAACATGTGACCCGGACGCTGAAAAACGCGCTACTTCGCAACCAGATGGCCCATGCATTTCTGTTCACGGGGCCGAGGGGAGTGGGTAAGACCACCTGCGCGAGGATTCTGGCCAAAGTGATCAATTGCGAAAATGCACTCAAAAACCAGGACGCGGAGCCCTGCAATACCTGTGAATCCTGCCGGAAATTTGATGAGCAGATTACCTTTAATATTATTGAAATCGACGCTGCCTCCAACAACAGCGTCGAAGGCATGCGCAACCTGATCGAACAGGTCCGTTACCTTCCGCAGCAAGGTAAATACAAGGTGTTCATCATCGATGAGGTACACATGCTCAGCAATGCGGCCTTCAACGCTTTTCTCAAAACCCTGGAAGAACCTCCTGCCCACGCCATTTTTATCCTGGCCACCACCGAAAGGCATAAAATCATCCCGACCATCCTGTCGCGCTGTCAGGTTTATGATTTCAGGCGGATTCAGCCCGATGAGATAGTAAAACAATTGCAGCAGGTGGCCAAAGACCAGGAAATCGAGACCGATGCCGATGCCCTTCACATCATTGCCCATAAGGCGGATGGTTCGATGCGCGATGCGCTTTCCATCTTTGACCGCATTGCCAGCTTCGGCGGAAAACAGGTGACTTATACGGGTACGATCAGCAACCTGAACGTCCTGGATCACGAATATTTTTTCAACCTGGTTTATGGCATGCTGCGGGAGGACAGCATGGGCATCCTCAAGACCTTCAGGGATATTTATCAGCTGGGTTTTGAGGGGAATCATTTTATGGATGGCCTGGCCGATCATCTGCGCAACCTCCTGGTGAGCAAGGATCCCGGCGCAGTCCAGTTGATCGAAGGCAGCCAGGACCTGAAAGCGAAATACCATGCCCAGGCACAGGGTGCTCCGGCCTCCTTTATCCTGGATGCCCTTGCCATAGCCAATGAATGCGATTTACAATACGACCGGGCCAGGAATAAACGATTGCATGTCGAATTGGCCCTGATCCGGATGTGTTACCTGCACCGGCTCGCTGACACCGTACCGGCTCCCCTCCAGGAGTCTGAAAAAAAAAAGTCTGAACCCGGGCCCTCACAGCCCCAGGTGATCATCAGCCCGCAGCCGCCTGTTCACCTGTCCGTATTTGACCAGGAACCGGTTGACATACCCAGGCCTGCGGCACCCACAGAACAGGTAGCTCCTCATCACTACAACACGCCTAAAATAAGGTCGCTGAAAGACATCCAGAAGAAAGCCGCCCAAAGTATCCAGGCCAACCCGGATTCAGCGGTTGAATTGAAGATTGAAACCTTTGAACTGGCCTGGAAGGAGTTCGTGGACACGGTCGAGGTCCTTAGCCTTAAATCGGTGCTCAATCAGGTGGAATTGGTTCTGGAACAAACCAAATTGTTGATCAAGGTGGGTTCCGCCCACGCCAGGAATATCATCCAGTTGGAAAGCTCTCTGCTGGAAAAACTGCGGAATTCGGTTTCCGATAAAAGGCTGGAGATCGCCATCGTGATCGACCCCGAGAAAGCCAAACTACTGGAAAGCCAGGTCAAAAAACCGGTTTCCCTTAAAGAAAAATACGATCTCCTGGTACAGACCAATCCCAAGGTGGAGGATCTGATCCTGGCTCTTAAGCTCCGGATTGATCATGGTTGATTCATTTCAGACACTTTAGTTCTATGTGGAAATATCTGATCAGGCCGGTTTTGTTTTTACTGGATGCGGAGACGGCCCATCACCTGACCCTTAGGCTTTTCAAATGGATTTGCCTTATTCCCGGGTTCAAAGGCTTGATTAAAAAGCTGTATGCGATACCTGAACAACAGCCTGTTCAGGTGTTTGGACTGAGGTTTAAAAACCCGGTTGGACTTGCAGCCGGACTGGATAAAGACGGTAAATACATCACTGAACTGGCTTTGCTGGGTTTTTCCCATATTGAAATCGGTACGGTGACCCCAAGGCCTCAGCCCGGTAATCCGCGGCCCCGGCTTTTCCGCCTGCCCAAAGACCGGGCCCTGATCAACCGGATGGGTTTCAATAATGAGGGAGCGGACGCCATTGCCCGAAGGCTTAAAGCATGGACTAAGGTGGAAAACGTGGTCCTCGGCATCAACATCGGTAAAAATAAAGATACCCCCCTGGAACAGGCTGCCGGAGACTATCTGGCCTGCTTTGAGAAATTGCATCCGTATGCGGATTATTTTACGGTAAACATAAGTTCTCCCAATACACCCGGCTTAAGGGGCCTCCAGGATAAGGAACCGCTCAATGAACTGCTGGCTGCCCTGGTGAAAGCCAATAAAAACCTGGCCAATCCCAAACCGATCCTGGTCAAGCTGGCCCCGGACCTCGATGATGTCCAGCTTGCGGAGGCAAAGGAAATCATCCTTAACCAAGGCATCAGCGGGATCATCATGGGCAATACCACCCTGGACCGCTCGGGGTTGAAGACGGAAAAAGACCGGATCGAAGAGATCGGAGCCGGCGGTTTGAGCGGGCTTCCCCTTCTGAATAAATCCAATGAAAGGCTCGGTGCGTTGATTAAGTTGCCCGGTGGCCTCCCGGTGATCGGAGCAGGGGGTATCATGGATGGAGTGGGCGGGCGATCAAAACTCAGCGCCGGTGCGGTGTTGATCCAGGTGTACAGTGGATTTATTTACGAAGGGCCCGGACTGGTCCGGAAAATTTGTGCAGCCCTGAACGGCAAAAGCGCTTACCCGGGTTAATTCATATCTATAAACGGGCAATAGAGCCCTATCCTTTTTCACAGGGATAGCGGTAAATTGCAGTATGAACAAGAAAGGGTACCGCAGCGCTGCCGGAGATGGCGGCGCAATCCCTAAGAGCAGCAACGGCCACTACAGCATTGCCCTCATTGCCCACGACGGTAAAAAGCTGGACATGGCTTCCTTCATTTTCCGCCACCACAATATGCTGAAAAACATGATCCTCTACGCCACCCATACCACGGGCACTTACATTGAGAAGGAAGGGATTCCGGTCATTAAATTATTATCCGGCCCAAGGGGTGGAGATGCCCAGATCGCTGCGATGGCTGCCGAAGGAAAGCTCCACGCCGTGATTTTTTTCCGTGACCCGCTGGATGCGCATCCGCATGAGCCGGATGTACAGATGTTGATGAGGGTCTGCGATGTGCATAATATCCCGCTGGCTACGAATCCCGCCACTGCTACCATGATCATTGATACCCTGGCAGTGAAGAAGCCATAGCCCCCAACTGCTCATACGGTATTTTCCACAACGACACAGCGAAGCGAAGTTCAGAACACCATCTTTATTGCCCACAACGACACAAAGTACAATTGGACTTATTTCAAACCGCGCATAGGTTCCCGCCACTTTTATTTTCCACGACGTCGCAAATATTTCCCACAACGACACAACAAACAGAAGCCCACAAAGCAATCAAAGGATTAGCACCGTTTTATCGCATTTTTCATGGTACCCATTTTAACTTTTGCTCCCTTCGCCCTTCCCCCTTTCCCCTTCACCTTAAGACTTTTGCTCCTTTCGCCCTTCCCCCTTTCCCCTTCTCCTTAAAATTCCCCTTTCTCCTCCCGAAGCCCCGGTACCCCAACTTACCAACTTACTACCTGAGAAACTGCCCACTATCCCTTATTTTTGCCGCCTACAATTACAACAGATATGTCTACTCCATTTGATCTTGAAATGATTCGTGCGGTTTATGCCGGCTTTGGGGACAAAGTGAAAAATATACGGCAGCAACTGGGTCGCCCGCTGACCCTGACTGAAAAAATATTATTTACTCACCTGCATGAGGATTCCCCCCTGCAGGATTTTCAAAGAGGCGAGGACTACGTCTTTTTTGCACCCGACCGGGTCGCCATGCAGGATGCCACCGCGCAGATGGCCCTGCTCCAGTTTATGCAGTGCGGCAGGGACAGGACGGCAGTGCCCACCACCGTGCATTGTGACCACCTCATACAGGCCAAATCAGGAGCGGACACCGATTTGAAAAACGCCCTGGACAAAAATTCTGAGGTCTTTGCTTTTCTCAGTTCCATTTCCGACCGGTACGGCATTGGATTCTGGAAACCGGGTGCAGGGATTATCCATCAGATCGTCCTGGAGAACTACGCCTTTCCCGGAGGCATGATGATCGGGACCGACTCCCATACCCCCAACGCCGGGGGCCTGGGTATGATCGCCATCGGAGTAGGCGGTGCAGATGCCGTGGATGTAATGAGCGGTATGCCCTGGGAATTGAAAATGCCAAAACTCATTGGAGTAAAACTGACCGGCAAACTAAACGGTTGGGCTTCACCCAAAGATGTAATTCTTAAAGTAGCCGGGATATTAACCGTCGAAGGCGGTACCGGCGCTGTAGTTGAATATTTTGGCCCGGGCGCCCAGTCGATGTCCTGTACGGGAAAAGGTACAATCTGTAATATGGGCGCTGAAATCGGCGCGACCACGTCGACCTTTGGTTACGATGCGTCCATGGGACGCTATCTGAGGGCCACCGGAAGATCAGTGATTGCCGACCTGGCTGATGGCATAGCCAATGAACTGACGGGGGACCCAGCCTGTTATAAAAACCCTGAAGAATATTTTGACCGGGTCGTTGAGATTGACCTTAATAAACTGGAACCACATGTCAACGGACCCTATACCCCGGACCTGGCCTGGCCGATTTCGGAATTTGCGGCTGCGGTGAAAGAAAAGGGTTATCCTGCGAAGCTCGAGGTCGGGCTGATCGGTTCCTGCACCAACTCTTCCTATGAAGATCTGGACCGGGCAGCTTTTGTAGCCAAACAGGCAAAGGAGAAAAAGTTAAAAGTAAAATCAGAATTCACCATCACTCCCGGATCTGAACAAATCCGGTTTACCGTACAGCGTGACGGCCAGCTCAAGGCCTTTGAAGATATCGGCGGGATAGTGCTGGCCAATGCCTGCGGCCCCTGCATCGGCCAGTGGGCAAGGCATACGGATGATCCCAACCGGAAAAACTCCATCCTCACTTCTTTTAATCGCAACTTTTCCAAACGCAACGATGGCAATGCCAATACCCATGCCTTTGTTGCTTCACCTGAAATTGTGACGGCTCTGGCGATTGCCGGCTCGCTTACTTTTAATCCCCTCACCGATTCCCTGGTCAATGAAGACGGGCTGGCAGTAAAGCTTGATCCCCCGCATGGCGCTGAACTTCCAACCAAAGGTTTTGCCGTGGAAGATGCCGGTTACCAGGCTCCTTCTCCGGACGGCGCTGCGGTGCAGGTGGTGGTCAGGCCGGACAGCGACCGTCTTCAACTGCTTACCCCCTTCATTCCCATTAGTCCGGATCAGGTCAAAGGCATGCGGATCCTGATCAAAGCAAAAGGCAAATGCACCACGGACCATATTTCCATGGCAGGACCCTGGCTCAAATACCGCGGCCACCTCGAAAACATATCCAACAATTGCCTGATCGGCGCCATGAACGCTTTCAACGGGGAAGCGAATAAAGTGCTCAACCTGGTCACCAATGAATACATGGCCGTGCCCGATTCGGCGAGGGCCTATCAAAAGGCAGGCATAGGCACGGTGGTCTTTGGTGAATTTAATTACGGGGAGGGTTCATCCCGCGAACATGCGGCTATGGAACCGAGGTACCTTGGGGTGAAAGCGGTGATCGTAAAATCCTTCGCACGCATCCACCAGACCAACCTGAAAAAACAAGGCATGCTGGCTTTGACTTTTACCAATCCCGATGATTACGATCTCATTCGCCAGGACGATGTTGTAGATATTGGAGGCTTTGAAACCTTTGCCCCGGATGAAGGACTTTATGTCGTCCTCCATCATGCGGATGGCACCATGGATCGCTTTGAGGTGGAGCACAATTACAACGAGCAACAGATCGAATGGGTGCGGGAAGGTAGCGCCCTGAATAAGATCCGTAGGGACCTTGGGGTTTCCTGATTGTTTTAACCCCAAAACTGGAAATTCAACTGCAGAGAGCGCATTAAGCGCGAAGATTTCGCAGAGAAATACGTGAAAGCATTTCTTTGCAATTCCCTTGGCGTTGCTTGGTGCGCTTTGCGGTTAATTATAGGCAACAGCTTAAGTCCATTCACGACTCTTCGAATCCCTTTCTTAAGCCGGGTAACATTAAAGTTGATCAATAATCCCAATTTATAATTGCCAAGTTTCAGATAGGTCAGGATTTGAGCCAGATGGATTTCATTAAGGGCTTCCACACTTTTTATTTCAACCACATCCCGATATTCAACCAGTATATCCAAGCGGTAACCGCATTCCAGCTGAACTTCGTAAAAATCAATGGCATTGGTTTTTGTTTTTCAACGAATAACCCTCTTTTGCCAGAGCATAATAGAGACATTCCTGGTATGCGTTTTCTAATAATCCAGGGCCAAGTCTGGAATGGACTTCAATTGCTTTATTGATTAAGAAAATGACTTTTAACCGCCAAGGTCGCTGAGAGCGCAAAGATTCCGCAGAGGAATTGGGTAAAGGCATCGCAGGTATATCTCATCAATCATTCAATGTTAACTTCCTATTTTGTACTTTAAGTTGAATTAAATTTATCCAAGGTATGGAGACGAATTACGATGCCATTGTGATCGGATCAGGTATTTCCGGCGGCTGGGCGGCAAAAGAACTCTGTGAAAAGGGGTTAAAAACCCTGGTGCTTGAGAGGGGGAGGGACATCAAGCACATCAAAGATTATCCTACGGCAACCATGGCACCCTGGGATTTCCCATACCGAGGCAGGGTGAAACAGGATTACCTCGACAAAAATCCCCTGATCAGCAAGGCAGCCGGCTTCGGGGACGACACCAAACATTTTTTTATCCAGGATGCGGACCATCCTTATATCCAGGAAAAACCTTTTGACTGGATCCGGGGATACCAGGTCGGAGGCAAGTCGCTCATCTGGGGGCGCGCCTGCCAGCGCTGGAGTCCTTATGAATTTACCGCACCCGAACGACAGGGGTATGGAATGAACTGGCCAATCCGTTATGAGGATATCGCCCCCTGGTACAGCCATGTGGAAAAATTCGTAGGGGTATGCGGCAACCGCGATGGTATCGAAGCCATGCCGGACGGAGAGTTTTTGCCTCCCTTTGGTTTGAATTGTGTGGAAACCCATATGCGGGATAAGATCAAAGCCGCTTATCCGGACCGGTATATGGTCGATGCCCGCTGGGCCCAGATCACCCGGGCGGATGAGATCTATCTTCAGCAGGGCCGCGGTAAATGCCAGTCAAGAAATATGTGCATGAGAGGCTGTCCCTTCGGTGGATATTTTAGTTCGGTTTCTGCAACCCTGCCCTGGGCAGAAAAAACGGGTAATCTGACCATGAGACCCCATTCCGTCGTCCACTCCATCCTGTATGATGAACATACGCAGAAGGCAAACGGAGTCCGGGTCATCGACTCGGTCAGCAAGGAGGAAATGACCTTTCATGCAAAAGTGATTTTCCTGAATGCCTCCGCCCTGAATTCGCTGCTGATCCTGCTCAATTCAAAATCGACCCGTTTCCCTGAAGGCCTTGGCAATGAGCACGACCTGTTGGGCAGGTATGTAGCCTTTCACAATTACCGGTCTTCTACATCGGCGGTACTGGATGGATATGATGATAAATATTATTACGGCCGGAATCCTACAGAGCCCATCATCGCCAATTTCAGGAACCTTGGCAGGCAGACCATGGATTTTGCGGGAGGGTATACCATATTCAGTGGCGCTTACCGGTCCGGATTTGAAGCTTACGATGGCCCGCAGTTTGGCCGGGACTTCAAGGAACACATGACGCGACCGGGGCCATGGAGGGTTTATATGTATATGCAGGGGGAAACCATCCCCAAAGCAACCAACCGGGTGAGCCTGAGTCCTTCCCTAAAAGATGACTGGGGCATACCCCTCCTGGTGACGGATGTAAAATATGATGGAAACGATGAACTTATGGTGAAGGACTTTATGCAGGAAAGCCGAGATATGATGGAAGCCGCGGGCTGCCGTGATATTCATACCGGAGACAATCACCAGGCCCCCGGTCTGGATATTCACGAGATGGGTGGCTGCAGGATGGGCAGAAACCCCAAAGATTCCATGCTCAACGCCTGGAATCAATTGCATCTCTGCAAAAACGTATTTGTCACCGACGGCGCCTGCATGACCAGTACAGGCAATCAAAGCCCTTCGATCCTCTATATGGCCCTCACCGCCCGTGCGGTCAGTCACGCCGTGAATGAATTAAACAAACAGAATCTTTAGACCCTTCCTCATTCCTTCTATCTCCTAACTTCTATCTTCCAAAAACCCTTATCTTGAAATAAAATTCATATTTATGGATCAGCGAATCATCAATCTTTATGACGAATACATTCACAAACCGCTTAACCGGCAGGACTTCCTCAATCGCCTGACTACTCTCGTGGGAAGTTCTGCGGCGGCCATGGCCATCCTTCCCCAGATTGAAGTGGATTTTACCCATGCCCACCGCACCCCGGATGCAGATTTATTTACCGAATACGTCACCTATCCGGGGGTCCAGGGAACCATGAAGTGTTATGTTGCACGGCCCAAGGAAGAAAAAAAATATTCTACTGTAGTCATCATCCATGAAAACCGCGGCCTTAATGCCCATATTGAAGATGTAGCCCGGCGGGCAGCCCAGGCGGGATATTTGGCTATCGCTCCCGATGCACTGTCTCCCCTGGGAATGACTTTTGCCAACGAAGATGAGGCAAGGACCAAGTTCAGGGACCTTAAGGGCGAAGACAACCAGGCTAATTTCATCCGGGTCTTTGAATACCTCAAAAGCCGGAAGGACAGCAATGGCCATTTCGGATGTGTGGGTTTCTGCTGGGGAGGAGCCATGGCCAATACCCTTGCGGTGAATGTTCCGGAACTGAAAGCTGCAGTTGCCTTCTATGGCCGGCAGCAGCCCGCTGAAAATGTGCCGAAAATCAAAGCCGCCCTGCAGTTGCATTATGCCGAAATGGATGAAGGGGTCAACGCGGGGATCGCAGCCTATGAAGCCGCTCTCAAAGCAAATAACATCAAATACGAATTATATATGTATGCCGGCGCCCAGCACGCCTTTCACAACGATACGGCGCCTACGCGTTACCACGAAGCTTCCGCCAAACTGGCCTGGCAAAGGACCCTGGACTTCTGGGCCAAACATCTGAATTAAAGCCAGGAAACATCCGGATTGGCACGGGACTTGTATTTTAAAATCACAAAAACAACCTATTTTTTGATCCGGATTGGGATAAAGGTTTTATTTTTGCGACCATGTTAATTCATCACGGACATCATCATCGCCATCCTTTGCATGCCGCAAACGGGTAATGGTTTGTCCTGATTGAAAACGAAAGATATTAATCAAAGGCTTGCCGGTGCCCGGTGAGCCTTTTTTATTTTAACCGTATTGGAATATGACCAGATTAAACATTGCGATTCAAAAATCAGGCAGGATGCACGATGATTGTATGGAGCTCCTTCGCGACTGCGGGCTGAAGATCGATACGGTTTCGGACCAACTCAAAACCAGTGCCGGAGGTTTCCCGCTGGATATCCTCTACCTGCGCAACGGCGATATTCCCGAATATCTTCAGGATGGAGTGGCCGACATTGCCATCCTTGGTGAAAATACGGTGATTGAAAAAGGCAGCCAGGTGACCGGGTTATTGCCCCTCGGTTTTTCCAGATGCCGCTTGTCGATCGCGGTACCGCAAAAAAGCGGATACGATGACATCCGTTTTTTTGAAGGCAAACGAATCGCTACCTCTTATCCCAACACCCTGAAAAGGTATCTCCGGGATAAAGGGGTTTCCGCGGAGATCCACCAGATCTCCGGGAGTGTTGAAATCGCTCCTCATATCGGCCTCGCCGACGGAATCTGTGACCTGGTATCCTCCGGCAATACCCTGTTTCAGAACAAGCTGGAAGAAAAAGAAGTCATCCTTCATTCAGAAGCCTGGGTCTATGCCAATAATGAACTCCATGCTGAAAAAAAGGCCCTCGTAGACAAACTGCTTTTCCGCATCAAAGCCACGCTCGAAGCCCGTAAAAACAAATACATCCTTCTCAATGCCCCAAAAGCCTCCCTCGATAAAATCATTTCCATCCTGCCTGGGATCAAAAGCCCGACCATCCTCCCCCTGGCCATTGAAGGCTGGTGCTCGGTCCATTCCGTTATTCCTGAAAAACAATTCTGGGAAGTCATCGATGCCCTCAAACAGGCCGGGGCTGAAGGCATCCTGGTGATCCCAATCGAAAAAATGGTGAGCTGAATATGAAAATATATCTTGAACCCGCCAGAGTGCAATGGGCTGAAATCACCCTACGCCCATCCGGCCATGACCTCAGCCAGGAATCCATGGTGCAATCCATCCTCGACGGCGTTCGAAAGGACGGCGATATGGCCCTCAAAAAATATACGGAAAGATTTGATATGGTTAGTCTCCAATCCTTCGGGGTCAGCCCGGAAGAATTGGCCCATGCGGAAAATAAACTGGAAACCAAACTGAAGGAAGCCATCCAGGTCGCCAAATCCAATATTGAGGCCTTTCATCGTTCCCAATGGCCTGAAAACAGGGTGGTTGAAACCATGGCCGGAGTGAACTGCTGGCAAAAAACCGTTCCCATTGAAAAAGTGGGATTGTACATTCCCGGAGGAACAGCCCCTTTGTTTTCCACGGTGCTCATGCTTGCTATTCCAGCTTACATTGCCGGATGCAGGGAAATCGTTCTTTGCAGCCCTCCTGATAAATCAGGTTCCATACATCCGGCTATCCTTTATGCGGCCCGCCTTTGCGGGGTGACCCGCATTTTCAAGGTTGGAGGGGCCCAAGCCATTGCAGCCATGGCTTATGGCACCAAAGAAATCCCTGCCGTCAATAAAATATTCGGGCCGGGAAATTCTTTTGTGACCCTGGCCAAAATGAAATTGCAGCAGGAGGGAATTGCCATTGACCTGCCCGCCGGCCCCTCCGAGGTGCTGGTGCTGGCGGATGACTCCGCTGATCCTTCATGGGTTGCCATCGATTTGTTGTCACAGGCTGAGCACGGGTTTGACAGCCAGGTGGTCCTGGTGGCTGATTCGGAAGAATTTGTCAGGCAGGTTGGCCTGGAAATCGATTCCCAGCTCAAAGAACTTCCAAGGAAAAAATACGCAACGGGCTCCCTGTCGCACAGCCATGCCCTGGTACTGAAAGACAGGAAGGATCAGTTGAATTTTATAAACGAATACGCCCCGGAGCACCTGATCCTGAATCACAGGGATGCGGATGCCATTGCCAATGAAGTGATCAATGCAGGATCTGTTTTTATAGGGCCTTATTCTCCGGAATCGATTGGGGACTATGCTTCCGGGACCAATCACACCCTTCCCACCAGTGCTTATGCCAAAGCGTACAGCGGGGTAAACCTGGATGCATTCACCAAAAAAATAACCTTCCAGAAACTGAGTCGCGAAGGCTTGCTGGCCATTGGTCCCCATGTGGAAATCATGGCCCAGGCCGAACAACTGACGGCCCATCAACTGGCTGTTTCCAAACGATTAAAGAAACTGAAGATCCCATGACCATCGAGTCCCTCATACGGCCTAATATTTTAATGCTGAAACCCTATGCCTCGGCGAGGCATGAGTTCACCGGGAGGGGAGAGGTCTTCCTTGACGCCAACGAAAATCCATTTGATACCGGAGTCAACCGTTACCCCGATCCTCTCCAGGAACAATTAAAAGCGGCCATCGGCCGGATAAAACACATCCCTTCAGAAAAGATCTTCCTAGGCAATGGCAGTGACGAAGCAATCGATCTGATCCTGCGTATTTTTTGTGTTCCCGGACAGGATGAGATCATGGTCCTGCCCCCTACTTACGGCATGTACCAGGTGAGCGCCGATATTGCCGATGTCAAAGTCAAAAGGGTATTGCTGCTACCAGATTTCCAGCCAGACCTCGAAGGCATAAGAAATAACCGCAGCCCAAAGACCAAGGTGATTTTTGTTTGCAACCCGAACAATCCCACCGGCAACCTGATCCGCCGGGAAGCTATCCTGGAGATCCTGGAAACATTCGGGGGCATCGTGGTGGTGGATGAGGCCTATACGGATTTTTGCCCGGACGCTACGCTCCTGCCTTTGCTCGAAAAATACGAGAACCTGATCGTGATGCAGACCTTGTCCAAGGCCTGGGGTATGGCAGCTATCCGCCTGGGCATGGCTTTTGCCTCCCCCCTCCTTATTTCTTATTTCAATAAGGTAAAGGCGCCCTACAATATCAACATCCTGACCCAACGGTTTGCCCTCGAAAGGCTTTCTAAAACGGACGAAATGATGGCCCAGGTGCAATCCATCCGCCAGCAAAAATCTGAACTGGCGCGCAGCCTGGAATCCCTGGATGAAGTCATGCAGGTCTTCCCTTCAGCCAGTAATTTTTTATTGGTAAAAGTCAGGCACCCTGACGCCTTGTACAGTTTTTTATCGGGCCAAGGAGTGGTGGTGCGTAACCGGTCCAGGGAACCCCGCTGTGAAGGTTGCCTTCGAATTACCATTGGCACTGAAACCGAGAACCGGATTTTACTGGAAAAAATGCATTTGTTTCAAAACCAGCCACCGGAATGATTATGCAAAAAGTTTTATTCATCGATCGCGACGGAACCCTGATCGTGGAACCCCAGGATAATTTCCAGATCGATTCACTGGAAAAACTGGAATTCCTGCCCGGTGTTTTCACCTGGTTGGGTAAAATCGCCAGCCAGCTGGATTATTCCCTGGTCATCGTGACCAATCAGGATGGGCTGGGGACTCCTTCCTTGCCTGAATCTGATTTCTGGCCGGCTCATAAAAAAATGTTGACCGCCTTTGAAAATGAAGGGATCCGTTTTGCAGCTGTGCACATCGACAGGTCTTTTGAACATGAAAATAAAGAAACCCGCAAACCCCGCACCGGCATGCTCAAAGAATACCTGTCCGGGCCGTATAACCTCAGGGAAAGTTATGTGATCGGCGACCGGCTTACGGATGTGCAGCTGGCGGTTAACCTGGGTTGCCAGGCCATCCTCTTTGATGAAAGTTTGGATGCAGCCCCGCTCCCTGTGGCCCATCAAAGCCGTTCCTGGAAATCGGTTTATGAATTCCTCCGCCTCAAATCCAGGGTCGTCCTCCATCAAAGGCATACCAAAGAAACACGGATCGATATCCGGCTGGACCTGGATGGTACCGGGAAAAGCAGGATATCCACCGGCCTTGGGTTTTTTGACCACATGCTGGACCAGATCGCGCGCCATGGAGAATGCGATATGGAAATCGACTGCAAGGGAGACCTCCACATCGATGAACATCACAGCATCGAGGATACCGGCATCGCGCTTGGGGAAGCATTTCTCAAAGCCCTGGGTGATAAAAAAGGCATGGAACGATACGCTTTCCACCTGCCTATGGATGAGGCGGATGCCGAAGTCCTGCTCGATTTCGGAGGCAGGGCCTGGCTGGTCTGGCAAGCCGAATTCAAACGGGAAAAAATCGGGGAAATGCCGACGGAGATGTTTTATCATTTTTTCAAATCCTTCAGTGATGCTGCCAAATGCAACCTTCACATCAGGGTCCGGGGGGAAAACGAACATCATAAGATCGAAGCCATTTTTAAGGCTTTTGCCAAATGCATCCGTTTGGCCAAACGGCGTGACCCGGCATCCGACCTGCTGCCATCCACCAAAGGCGTTTTATAAAATAAGCCAAAAACATGAAGCAGAAAATTGCAGTGATCGATTACAATGCCGGCAATGTGCAGTCGGTGCTTTTTGCCCTGGAACGCTTTGAAGTGCAAGCGGTCCTTACACGAGATCCGGAGGAGATCCGGAAAGCAGACAAAGTCCTGTTTCCCGGAGTGGGAGAGGCTTCCACCACGATGCAGTTTCTCCGCGCCCGGGATTTTGACCAATTGATCCCGCAATTATCCCAGCCGGTACTGGGCATCTGCCTCGGCCTGCAATTGCTTTGCGAACATTCGGAAGAAAACGATACGACCTGCCTCGGCATCCTTCCGGTAAAGGTTAAAAAATTTGTAGCTAAGGACCACGAATATAAAATTCCGCATATGGGTTGGAACCAGCTGGAGATCAGCAAGCCGGATTGGGTGGCTGCCACTTTCGACAGGCAGTTTGTCTATTTTGTGCACAGTTATTATGCGGAACTCAATCCCTATACCATAGCTGCCTGCTCGTATTGCCAGCCATTCAGCGCCATCATTCATAAGGACAATTTTTTTGCGACCCAGTTCCACGTTGAAAAATCGGGGCCTGTAGGATTAAAAATCCTGGAAACATTTTTGGACCTGTAAAACCGCCATTCAAATATGATCGTCTTTCCCGCTATTGATCTCATCGGAGGAAAATGTGTGCGCCTCACCGAAGGCGATTTTGAGCGACTGACGGATTACCAGGCGGACCCGGTAGATACGGCAAAAAAATACGAGGATGCCGGGCTTAGCCATCTTCATCTTGTGGACCTCGACGGGGCCCGAAATAAAAAAGTGACCCAGTATAAGATTCTTGAAAAAATTTGTGCCAGAACCAAACTCCAGGTGGATTTTGGTGGTGGGATAAAGACCGAGGATGACCTGCGAATCGTGTTTGAAAGCGGTGCTTCACAGGCCAACGTGGGCAGCCTGGCCGTCTCCGAGCCGGAAATCTTCGAATCCTGGCTCACAGGGTATGGCACGGACCGGCTCATCCTGGCCGCTGATGTGCGGGATATGAAATTGGCCGCCCATGCCTGGAAAGAAACCAGTTCGATGCATATTTTTGATTTGCTCGACCGCTTTGAACCGCATGGACTGATTTACCTCACCTGCACCGATATTGCCCGGGATGGAAAACTCACCGGGGTCAATCATGAATTATACAAGACCCTCATGGAAAAATATCCTGCCCTCCGGGTGACAGCCAGTGGTGGAGTGCATCTCGTGGATGACCTTCAGGGGCTCCTGGATATAAGTTGTTACGGAGTGATCGTCGGCAAAGCCATTTATGAAAATAAAATCCGGCTGGAGGAATTGGTTTCCTTCCAGGTGAATTAAAAAGGAATATTGCATGTTAGCGAAAAGGATCATAGCCTGCCTGGACATCAAAGATGGCCGCACGGTGAAAGGCATTAATTTTCTTGGGCTCCGGGACGCCGGCGATCCGGTGGAATTGGGTAAGCTATACAGTGAACAGGGCATTGACGAGCTCGTGTTCCTCGATATCACCGCCACCCATGAAAAAAGAAAAACACTAAGCGTCCTGGCCCGTGCCGTGGCCAAAAATATCAATATCCCCTTTACCATCGGGGGAGGTGTGGCTTCAGTGGAGGATGCCGCAGCGCTTCTTGAATCCGGGGCTGACAAGGTTTCGGTCAATTCAGCCGCCGTGCGGGATCCTGAACTGATCAGCCGGCTGGCCCTTGAATTTGGAAGCCAGTTTGTGGTATTGGCTGTGGACGGCAGGCTGTCCGAAAGCGGCTGGGAAGTTTATGTGCAGGGTGGCCGGCTTGCAACGGGCATACCGATGTATGAATGGATCCGGAAAGCGGAAGGTCTTGGAGCCGGTGAAATTTTATTTACCTCCATGAATCACGACGGAATGAAAACAGGCTTTGCCGTTGAAGCCACCCGCACGGTTTCTGAAATGGTCTCCATCCCGGTGATCGCCAGCGGTGGAGCGGGGACGATGGAACATTTCGTCGAGATCTTCCGGGAAGGCAAGGCCGATGCCGCCCTGGCTGCCAGTATTTTTCATTACCGGGAGATCGGCATACCAGAACTGAAAGAATATTTAAATAGTAGAAATATTGCTGTGAGAAATCAGCCATCAGCCGAATTCTCATAGCTGATAGCTGATTTCTGAAAGCTGAAAGCTCACATCTATAGCTCACAGCTCATACCTGTT
>CAYOPD010000017.1:43834-56030 GCA_964405735.1 uncultured Saprospiraceae bacterium
AGCTGATTTCTGAAAGCTGAAAGCTCACATCTATAGCTCACAGCTCATACCTGTTCCTTATCTTTCACGCATAAAACTCACGATCCATTGAATAAGGGTATAGCGAAAATCATTGGTGCCTCTTCGGTAGGCACGCTCATTGAGTGGTACGATTTTTACATCTTTGGCAGCCTGGCCGTTTTGATCGGCAAAAAATTGTTTCCGCCGGATGCCGGGGCGTCCGCCCTCATCAATACCCTTGCCATTTTTGCCGCTGGATTTATCGTGAGGCCTTTCGGAGCCCTGGTCTTTGGACGTATTGGGGACCTGGTGGGCAGAAAATACACTTTTATGCTCACCCTGGTCCTCATGGGCATTTCAACCTTCCTGATCGGACTTATCCCGGGTTTTGAGTCCTGGGGATATGCCGCACCGCTCGCTGTGCTGGTCCTTCGCCTGATCCAGGGCCTGGCCCTGGGTGGAGAATACGGGGGCGCGGCGACTTATGTCGCCGAACATGCCCCTTCGACGCACCGGGGGATTTATACCAGCTGGATACAGACCACCGCAACCCTGGGCCTGTTTTTGTCACTTGGTGTGATTGTCTGGACCCGTCATATTATGGGCACCGAGGCTTTCAACGACTGGGGGTGGAGGGTGCCCTTTCTGGTTTCCATCCTGCTGGTTGGTGTATCGGTATATATTCGCCTTCGTATGCGGGAATCCCCTTCTTTTGCGCGAATCAAGGCGGAAGGCAAAATTTCGGTGAATCCGATCAAAGAAAGTTTCAGCCATAAATCCAATTTTAAAATGGTCCTGCTTGCCCTGTTCGGGGCGGTCATGGGCCAGGGGGTGATCTGGTACACCGGTCAGTTCTATGCCCAGTCTTTTCTGGAAAATACCTGCAGGATTGAATTCAACCAAAGCAGGTATATTCTTTTGATTGCGATCGCTTTTGCCACTCCTTTTTTTATTTTCTGGGGGTGGCTGAGTGATAAAATCGGAAGAAAGTGGATCATGATCGCCGGCATGTTGCTCGGGGTATTGACCTACCGGCCCATTTACCGTTATTTCTACGAGAAAACCGATAGTGTGGTTCTGGAGAGGTCCGAAGCGGTACACTCGACCACCTTGCCCCGCATCGACATGAAAAACGAAGACGGGGATTCGGTATTTGTCAATCAACGAATTCAAACCCTGGCCAATGGGATCAGTTTCAAACAGGCGCGGGTGGATATCCTTTTCATGGATCCGGAGAAAGCGGACCGGGCCCTGGGCCGATTTGCCATTATCGATAAGACCTTGCCCACCGGCTTGTTTTGGATGTTTGTCCTTTTGGTTTTTGTTCAGATCCTGTATGTCACTATGGTTTACGGTCCTATTGCCGCCTTCCTGGTTGAATTGTTCCCGACACGGATCCGGTATACATCAATGTCGCTGCCTTACCATATCGGAAACGGAGTCTTCGGGGGACTGGTGCCTTTCATCGCTACCCTGATCAGCAGTTTCCCGGGCAGCAATTACCTCTCGGGCCTGTGGTACCCCATTGGTGTGGCCCTCGTCTGCGCGATCATCGGCAGCCTTTACCTGGAAAACAGGATTAATATGGAGAATAGGGATTGAGGCTGAGGTTAAGGGTCAAGGTTTAGGTATAGGCTAAGGTGACCTCAACCTCAACCTCGACCTCAACCTCAACCTCAACCTCAACCCGGATTCGTCTTTTTCCCCTAAGTTTACACTTCCGTTAATCATCTATATGTTACTGACATCCACCAATACCATAGAAGGGCATAAGATCCGGCATTACCTGGGCCTGGTAACCGGGGACACCATCATCGGGGCCAACCTGGTGAAGGATTTTTTTGCTTCCATTACAGATATCGTAGGTGGACGGTCCGGTGCTTACGAAAAGGTACTGAAGGAGGCCAAATCCCTGGCTGAAGCCGAAATGGTCAACAAAGCCCTGTCCATGGGAGCCAATGCCGTGATCGGAATCGACTTTGATTATGAAGTCCTCGGAAGGGGCAGTATGCTCATGGTGTCCATGACGGGGACGGCGGTGATATACGATGAGTTCGTAAAAAAGGATTCATGAAGACAGACCTCAGCCAGATCCGCTTTGACGATGGTACGGGCCTTATTCCGGCCGTGATCCAGGACGAAAAGACCGGGAAAGTATTGATGCTCGGGTATATGAACCGGGAAGCGCTGGAGTTGACCCGGTCTACCGGAAAGGTTACTTTTTACAGCAGAAGCAAACAACGGCTCTGGACCAAGGGGGAAACCAGCGGCCATTTTCTTTATCTCAGGTCCATGGCCACGGACTGCGATGACGATACCCTGCTGATCAAGGTCCATCCGGACGGACCTACCTGCCATGAAGGTTTCGACACCTGTTTCCGCGAAGACAACCAGTCCGTAAATTTTATTGAAGAACTTGAAAACATCATCCGGGACCGGAAAGCCAATCCCAAAACGGGTTCATACACCACTTCGCTTTTTGAAGCCGGCATTCAGAAAATAGCCCAGAAGGTGGGTGAAGAATCGGTAGAAACCATATTGGAAGCCCAGGCTCCCGGCAAGGATGCCCTGGTCTACGAAGCCAGCGACCTGGTCTATCATCTCCTGGTCCTGCTTCAGGCAAAGGACTCATCCTGGCAGGAAGTGATCGATCGACTCAAACAAAAACACGGTGCCCGGTGAACATCCATACCAGGCTTTTTTATTATCACCGATCGGATATATCTATCTGGCCGGTTCTGAAAGGGGATTGACCCACGTCCATCTGAGCCGGAAAGAACCAGGAGAAGATTTTATACAGTTAAATAACGGCCTTTTCCTCGAAGCAAAAAAACAGCTGGCTTCCTACTTCAACGGACACCTTCAACGTTTTGAACTTCCCCTGGATTTTGGCGAGGCTCCGGAATTCAGCCAGTCTGTATGGCGGTTATTGCTGCAAATTCCCTATGGCCATACCCGGTCCTATGGGGAACTGGCAAGACAATTGGGTGATATCCGCAAATCCCGTGCCGTTGGCCATGCCAATGCGGTCAATCCCATGGCCATCATCGTGCCCTGCCACCGGGTGATCGGTTCCACCGGAGCCTTGACAGGTTATGCTTATGGAATGGATGCCAAGGAATTTTTGCTTTCGCTGGAAAATCCACAAAGGGGAAAACAGACCGAACTGTTTTAGGGAAGCAATTAAATAAATTAAAGGAATTAAGAATTAAGAAATAAGAATTAAGGAGAGTAGGGTGTTCCTCCAATTATTTTAATTCTTAATTCATTAATTACTTTAATTACTTCTAGCTTGCCATCTTTAATTCCCTTTCTTTAAGTCCCAGGGTATTGCCGTAGCGGTTCACGATCTTGCTTTTGAGGTCCTGGCGGGCGAAGAAAATACGGCTTTTGACCGTGCCCAGAGGCAGCTTCATATCATCGGCGATTTCCTGGTATTTGTAGCCCTCGTAATGTTTGAGGAAAGGATAACGAATGGATTCGTCCAGTTCATCCACCATGTGGGTGAGTTCATCCATAAGGATATTGGACTCGCCCTGATTTCCTGCAGAATTGGAACCGGAATTCAGGAAGAAAAGGTTGTCGGTGGAATCAAATAAAACCCGGGTCTTGGCTTTCTTCCTGTAGTTGTTGATAAATAGGTTTCGCATAATGGTGAGCAACCAGGCTTTGAGGTTGGTTCCTTCCTGGAATTTCTCCCGGTTGGTCAGGGCGCGGAAATAGGTCTCCTGGAGCAAGTCCTTGGCATCATCCTGATTGCGGGTGAGGTTGAAGGCAAAACGGAGTAATCTCTCTTTATGCATGTCCAGAGCGGAAAGAAAACTGGGCTGGGTCATTTTGTTTAAGTTTTATGAATCAAAGTTAAACAAAATTTCCACTGTTTAAGCTTTTTAAGAAAAAATTAAACAAAAAAATTATTGCTGGGCATTTTTGACCAGACGATAAGCAATGATGGCGAAAAGGATATTCGGCAACCAAATACCTAATGCAGAGGGTATATTCGGGTCCCTGGAAAATACGATTGAAAATTTTGAAATAAAAACGAATACCGAACCGAGGGCTATGCCCAGGGCCAGGTGCAATCCCAGTCCCCCCCTTACTTTCCGTCCGGAAATGGATACGCCGATCACGGTGAGGATGAGGATGGTAAACGGATCGGCCGTTCTGCGCTGGATTTCGTTGATATAGACTTTCACCGGATTGAGCCCCCTGGAGCGCTCTTTATTCACCAGGGCCTGGAGCTCCGGGGTGGTCATCAGGTCTTTTTTCTTCGAATAAAATTCAAAGTCCGAGGGCAGGATATTGAGTACGGTATCGATTTGTTGGTTTGGATGGATGGTGATCTTTTCAACGGAATCCTCATAGGTCCTGATTTCATAATCCCGGATTTTCCAGCTGTTCCGGGTTTCTTTGTTCCATTCCAGAAACTGCGCTTTGAGCATATATACCAGGGTAGTGCCCCTGAATTTTTCCAGCCTGAATGAATATCCGAGGCTGTCCGCGGCCGAATAACTTCTCAGGTAAACCTTGGTATCCGGGGAGATGAAAAAATGCATATTTGTTCCGGTGGTCAGCCGGTCGCTGGACCTTTTGATAAACCTCCTTTCAAAGTCAAGTTTTGGTTTGTTGGCTATTGGGATGATAAAATGATTGGCAATCAGAAGCACGACCGTAAGGAAGGAGGCTGCGACCAGGTAAGGTCTTAAAAGCCTTGGGAAACTAACCCCCGCATTCAGAATAGAAATAATTTCTGAATTATAGGCCAGCCGGCTGGTAAAAAAGATCACTGAAATCAGGGAAAAAAGGGGCCAGAGCAGGCCATTGATAAAGGGAATGTAGTTGAGGTGATATTGGCTCAGGATTTCTCCCAGACTGAGTACTTTGGAGGCATCCACGAACTTTTCAGCCTTTTCACTAAAATCTATGACCATAGCGATCAGGGTAAATAAAAAGGCCGTGAAGAAAAAACTTCCGAGGTATTTCCGGATGATATACCAGTCCAGGATTTTCAATTCAACCGGGTTTTAATTTTTTCCATCATCTGGTTTTTCCATGGAGTAAAGATACCTGCTTCGATTTTTTGCCTGGCGGTATCTACCAGGTAAAGGTAAAAACTCAGGTTCTGGATGCTGGCGATGCGGGCTCCGAGCAATTCATTGCTTTGCACGAGGTGCCGCAGGTATGATTTTGAAAAAGGCTGGGAATAAGCTTCCGGCAAGCCCGGGTCGAGGGGGTCCTGGTCAAATTTCCACCGCTGGTTTTTGATATTCAGTATGCCTTCCGTCGTATAAATCAGTCCATGCCTGGCATTGCGGGTAGGCAGTACACAATCAAAAAAATCGATGCCCAGGGCAATGGACTCCAGGATGTTTTCCGGGGTGCCCACTCCCATGAGGTATCTCCCTCTTTGTTCGGGAAGATATTGATTGACCAGACGGATCATATCATACATGTCCTGGTTTTTTTCACCTACGGACAAACCGCCAATGGCGTAGACCGGGGCGTCAAAAGAAGATATGAACTTTGCCGATTCGGTGCGCAGGTCAGTATATACGGAGCCCTGGCATATCGGCAGCAGGGCCGGCTGATATTCGTAGGGTGGAGTTGCCTGATTAAAATACCCGATACAGCGTTGCAGCCACCGGTGGGTCAGTTCCATCGACTTTTGGGCATAAAGGTATTCACAGGGAAAAGGCGGACATTCGTCAAAAGCCATGACCAGGTCGGCGCCGATCCGGAGTTGAATTTCCATTACGGATTCCGGGGTGAACAAATGCCTTGACCCGTCGATGTGGGAGGAAAAAGATACGCCCTCTTCCCGGATCTTTCTCAGTTTGCTGAGGGAATAAACCTGGTAGCCACCGCTATCGGTCAGGACGGGTCCGGGCCACTGCATAAACCGGTGAATGCCTCCCGCTGCATGCAGAACATCGGTGCCGGGGCGCAGGTAAAGATGATAAGTATTGCTAAGGATGATCCTGGCATGCACGGGTTTTTTTAATTCATCCGGGCTTACCCCTTTGACGGAGGCCGCTGTGCCCACCGGCATAAAGACGGGGGTGGGTATGGAACCATGATCCGTATTCAGCATGCCGCTGCGCGCTCCACTGGCTGGATCAGTGGTTTTTAATTCAAAAGAAACCCCCATACGATCATACAAAATGCCTGGAACTGTCCAGCCGCAACAATACGGCGGTCATCAGGGAAAAGACGATGCAGGAAGACCCCCCGTAGCTGATAAATGGAAGCGGGATGCCCATGATGGGGACCAGGCCCATGGTCATGCCGATGTTGATAAAAAAGTGGACAAGGATAAAACCCAGGAAGCCGTAGGCATAAACCCGGGTAAACGTATTCCTGGCCCTTTCCCCGATGGTGATGGCCCTGAACATCAGCAGAACGAATAAGCCGATGATGGCAATGATCCCCAGAAACCCCTGTTCTTCCCCGATGGTGCTGAAAATAAAATCCGTGCTCTGTTCCGGTACATAATTCAGCTTGGTCAGGGTACCCTCCAGAAACCCTTTGCCCGTGAAGTTTCCGGAAGAGATCGCCAGCTTGGATTGAAGCACATGATACAGGTTGCCCCTCGGATCGCACATTTCCGGCCTCAGCCAGACATTGATCCTTTCACGCTGGTGGGGTTTCAGAAAATGATCCACCGTATACTGCGATACTTTGGTGAAAGCGGCTCCTGCCAGGATGGAGGGTACCAGGATGATGAGCAGGCGCTGCAAACGCTGCTGGTATCCCTGGTAAATAAAAAAAACAAGACCCGCACCGAGAAGTCCCAATACACCCATCAGCGGAATCTTTGCCCAGTAAGAAGCCATGATCAGCCCCCAGCTGGCCAGGACAATCAGCAGTTGCTGGTTGTTTTTCCGAAGTTGAATATAGATTACGGTTGATCCCATGGCCAGCATATAAGCAATGACATACAGGGGATCAAATTTGAGGGCGAGGATGAACAGTGCGAGCAGGGCCAGCCCGATGATATACCATACCGGATTAAATCCTTCCCGGAACAAGAGGATAAAAAACGATCCGAAAGTTATGGCCGAACCTGCATCCGGCTGGAGCATGATCAGGCCAATGGGTGCTACAAAAAGCATCATGGCGATCATCCTCGACTTGAATTGTTTGAGGTTGGTCTTGAAATAAGACAAATAAGCCGACATGGCCAGCATGGTCCCGAACTTGGCAAATTCCGAAGGTTGGAAAGAAAAGCCGCCCAGGTTGAACCAGGAAGTGGATCCTTTTATTTTTTGTCCAAAAAACAAGACCCCAATCAGGAAGAGCAATCCCAGCAGGTAAATCGGGTAGGAAAGGGAGCTCCAGAATTTGAACTCGGTGATGAATACCATCAGAAAAAGAAAGGCGGAAATGATGATGGCAATCAATTGTTTGCCTGCATTGGTCCGGAAAAAGGGGGTGGTGGACTCACTCAGCTCGGAGTACCCGGAAGCGTAGATCATCATCCAGCCGATCACGACCAGGCTGATGAAGGTGGCCAGCGTGATCCAATCCACCTTGGCAAATTCTTTGTTCCTGCTGATGATGGAGCTCATAAATTCATGACTTCCTCCCTGCGGATACGATCGGATACCAGGGTGGCGGATCTAAAAGTTTTGCGGATTTCCTGCAGGCTGCGCATGGCTTCGGAATATTCGGTAAAAACACCGGCCCGGATCTGGTAATAGGGATCGTTGAGCAGCCATTTGGAATTATACTGTGGAAAGCGGCTGCGGAAATTCGACAACGTGGATTCCATCTCCCTCCGGTCCGTGGACGCGAATACCTGGATCCTCCAGCCCGGGAAATCCAAACGCCTCAGATTGTATTGAATAAAATAGTCGTTGAGCCGGGTGATGGCGGGGCTTTCAATCAATTGCAACTTGCCGGCCTGGGCCTGGCCCTGGTAATAACCAATGCACAGCAGGACCATTAATCTTAGTGTGAATTTCATTTTCAGACTAAATATACTTTTAATCAGGCATTGGCTCCATGGCATTGTTTATATTTCTTGCCGCTGCCACAGGGACAGGGATCGTTGCGTCCGATCTTTTTATCCATACGGCGGATGGTTTCCACTTTTTGGAGTTCACCAGCGGATTGCATGGCTGCCCTTCGGCGGCTTTGTTCTTCTTCGGCAGCCCGGTTGGTGGATACTTTGGACAGATCGGTTTTTCTTTCCTTTGCCTCCTGGGGAGCCCGGTCTGCCTGGATCATAAGCTGGCCGTCCATGAGATAGGAGGCCACTTCCCGGTTGATCTTGCCCACCAGGGCCTCAAACAAACCGTAAGCTTCCATTTTATAGATCACCAGCGGGTCTTTTTGTTCAAAGCTCGCCCCCTGGACCGAATCTTTAAGTTCGTCCATGTTCCGGAGATGTTCTTTCCAGCTGTCATCGAGCAGGGCCAGGTTAACCGCTTTTTCAATGTCAAGCATGATGCTTTTGCCGTTGGTTTTTACGGCAAGCTCAATATCAGCGGAAATGGGAAGCATCCTGGAGCGTCCGTCGGTAAATGGAATGGAAATCCTCCTGTACCGCTGGCCCTCACGCTGGTGTACCTGGCGAATGATGGGCAAGAGTGCCTCCGTGATATGTTCTTTTTTGCGTTCATATTTATCCCGCACCAGGGCCTGGTAACGTTCGAGGATCTCGGACGCGTTCCCTTCATTAAAATCGGCCGCATCCATTTCCGGGTCCAGGCCCAGGGCGCGCATAGATTCTTCCCGGAAGCCGTCAAAATCGTTCGCTCCTTTATAGGATTCCACCAGGTTTTCTGTGACCGACTGGAAGATCCGGTTGAGATCAACGGCCAGTCGTTCGCCGGAAAGGGCGTTCCTTCGTTTGGTGTAAATCGCTTCCCGCTGGATATTCATGACATCGTCATATTCCAGCAATCGTTTACGGATGCCGAAATTGTTTTCCTCCACTTTTTTTTGCGCGCGTTCGATGGATTTGGATACCATGCTGTGCTGGATCACCTCACCTTCCTTATGGCCCAGACGATCCATCCAGGCAGCCATCCTTTCCGTGGCGAAAAGGCGCATCAGGCTGTCTTCCAGGGATACATAAAACTGGGAAGTACCCGGGTCCCCCTGGCGACCTGCACGGCCACGCAACTGCCGGTCGACCCGGCGGGATTCATGCCGTTCCGTACCCACGATGGCCAGACCACCCAGAGCTTTGATTTCGTCGGAGATCTTGATGTCCGTACCCCGGCCGGCCATGTTGGTGGCAATGGTGACATTTCCTCTTTTGCCGGCTTCCGCCACAATTTCCGCTTCCCGCTGGTGTTGTTTGGCGTTGAGCACATTGTGTTTGATGCCCCGGAGCTGGAGCATGCGGCTCAGTTTTTCCGAGATCTCCACGGAAGTAGTGCCGACCAGCACGGGCCTTCCCGCCGTGGACAAGGCAACGATCTCATCGATGACCGCATTGAATTTTTCCCTTGCGGTTTTGAAGACCAGGTCTTCCCGGTCGTCCCTTACGCAGGGTTTATTGGTTGGGATCACCACTACATCTAGCTTATAAATGTCCCAGAGTTCTTTGGCTTCGGTCTCCGCCGTACCTGTCATACCGGCAAGCTTGTGGTACATCCGGAAATAATTCTGGAGTGTAACGGTCGCATAAGTCTGCGTGATATCGCCCACTTTTACATTTTCTTTGGCTTCGATGGCCTGGTGGAGCCCATCGGAGTAGCGCCGGCCTTCCATCATACGCCCTGTCTGTTCGTCCACGATTTTCACCTGGCCTTCCATGACTACGTATTCTTCATCGCGTTCGAAGAGGGTATAGGCTTTGAGCAACTGGTTTACGGAATGAAGTCGCCGGGATTTGATGGCGTATTCCTGGATGATTTTTTCTTTGGCTTCCCTTCTGGCAGCCTCATCCAGGTCCGGGTCTTTTTCGAGATCGGTGATGCTGGTGGCTATGTCCGGAAGGACAAAGAAGGTCGTGTCCTCGTTGCCCAGGGACAGGTATTCCCCTCCCTTATCGGTGAGTTCTACGTTGCGGTTTTTTTCGTCGATGGTGAAGAGGAGGGGAGCATCCGCTTTATGCATGTGTTTGGACTGCTCCTGCATATAATAGTTTTCCGTTTTTTGCAGGATTACTTTCATCCCTTCCTCACTCAGGAATTTGATCAGGGCCCTGTTTTTGGGAAGGGCCCGGTAGGAACGGAACAGGGACATGCCTCCGTCCCCTTCTTCATAACCCGTTTTACCCTCAGCGATCAGCCGGCGGGCTTCGGTCAGGAATTGGGTGGCGAGTCTTTTTTGTGCTTCAATCAGCCGTTCGACCTTGGGTTTGAGATCGATGTATTCCTGCTCTTCCTGACCCTGGGCGGCGGGGCCGGAGATGATGAGCGGGGTCCGGGCGTCGTCGATCAATACGGAATCCACCTCATCCACCATGGCAAAATGGTGTTTGCCCTGGACCAGTTCGTCCGGGGAGACCACCATATTGTCCCGGAGGTAGTCGAAACCGAATTCACTGTTGGTGCCATAAATGATATCGCATTCATAGGCCTTTTTACGGGCCGTGCTGTTGGGTTGGTATTTGTCGATGCAGTCCACGGTAAGCTGCAGGAATTCGTGGATGGGGCCTACCCATTCGCTGTCCCGGCGGGCCAGGTAATCGTTGACTGTCACGATATGCACCCCCATACCGCTTAGGCCATTGAGATAGGCGGGCAGAACGGAGACCAGGGTCTTGCCTTCCCCGGTGGCCATCTCGGCGATTTTGCCCTCATGCAAAGCCGTGGCGCCGATGAGTTGAACGTCGTAAGGCACCATGTTCCATTTAATGGCTCCGCCGGCCGCGACCCATTCGTTGGCCCAGACGGCCTTGTCACCGTTTATGGTGATATAGGCTTTGCGGGCAGCAAGGTCACGGTCGTGATCCGTGGCGGTCGCGACGAGCTGGTTGTTTTCGGTAAACCGGCGGCAGGTTTCTTTCACTACGGCGAAGGCCTGGGGCAGGAGTTCCAGCAGGATCTCTTCGAGGATCTTATCCCTTTCTTTACCGAGGCTGTCGACTTCTTTGAAAAGTTCCTCTTTTTGTTCGGGGTCGGCTTCCTCGTTAGCCCTTTGCCGGGTATCGTCGATCTGGGCATTGATTTCTGCCAAGCCTTCCTGGACGGTCCTGCGGAACCGGCCGGTATGGTCTCTCAATTCGTCGTTGGAGAGTTCCTGTAGAGTGGCATAGTAGACAAGTGCTTGGTCGACAAGTGGTTGATACCTTGCAATGTCCTTGTCCTGTTTAGAGCCTCCGAATATTTTTTTGAGGCCGCTTTTCAATAAATCAAACATAGTGGAATTTGTATGCTGAGCCGGGCAAAGGTACAGGAAATAGGGGAGTGTAAAACCCGCCTCAGGATCTCTTTAATTTTTCCTTTGCTTCACTGGCAAGGGTATGGACCCCGTACCAGGTAGCACCCCGGAATACCAGGTCGGAAAGGATGAGCAGTACTGAGGCGGAAATGAAAGTAGAGTTGCGTGCGGAGAAAGCCAGGCTGGTCCATTCGGGCCGGAACGGATCGATATAAAAGGTCTGTATTGAAATGATGATGATCGACAGGAAATAAAGGAAGATGGACAGTCCCTGGAGGACGTGCAGATAGGCAGGTTTGACCTGGAGCCTGTTTTTGATCAGGAAAAGGCGGTAGGTATTTTCACCGGGGTTCATTTTGATCAGTTCGGAAAGGATATGATCGCTCTTTGTAAACTGTTGCAGGTGGTAGAGGGAGGCGGCTTTCTGGAACAGGGTTTTTTCATAAATGTCATCGCCCCGGTATACCTTGAGGTTGTTGATGATGGCCGCTTCGATGATCACATCCGCCATGTCGGCGTGTTTCTGATAGGCGCCGGCCTCAAACAGGGCCCGGACATAGCTCGTCATGATTTCAAAATACTCTTCAAAATCAAGGGATTTGATGATGAAGGCGTGCTCCTCAAAAAAACGGATGATGGTATGGTAGGCCTGGGGGTCTATTTCCCTGAACTGCCTGTAGCAGGCGGAGAAGGTCTCTGTTTTTTGCGGATACACGATCGGATAAAATTAAGTCGTTTGTGAAAATGGTTCAAGGGAAAATGGACGGTTGCACGGTAAAAGCAAAATTTAACAAGTCCCCAGCCAATTGGCACCTTGATTAATTCTCCTGCCCCTGCCCCCGCCAACTAGCCAACT
>CAYOPD010000018.1:0-2960 GCA_964405735.1 uncultured Saprospiraceae bacterium
TTTAATTGGAATATGTCAGCCCCTTTTTCTGACAAGCAATGGATAATGTTATTTAATGATCTGAAATTATTTATAAAAATCAGTCTGACAGGGTATCGTTGCACAGCAGATGAACGATCTTGTCTGTCAATGGCAATTTCCCGATTTAAAGCCCTGGACCTGGCTCAAAACCGTCCAATAGCTTCAATTAAAATTCCGGACCAGAAAATCACCGAATATTACGGTTCCAACACGTTCAACGATGACGTGATGAAATCCCTGCTGAGCCCGGACGCCTATAAGAAAATCAACGAAGCCATCGTGACCGGTTCCAAAATCGACCGCGAATCGGCGGATGAAGTGGCCGCGGCCATGAAATCCTGGGCGGTCTCAAAGGGAGCCACCCACTATACCCACTGGTTTCAGCCACTCACCGGATCCACAGCCGAAAAGCATGACGCTTTTTTCGATATCGACTATAAGACCGGAAAAGCCCTGGAAAAATTCAAAGGTTCTGCCCTTGTTCAACAGGAGCCGGATGCTTCCTCCTTCCCTTCAGGAGGTATCCGTTCCACTTTTGAGGCCAGAGGATATACTGCCTGGGACCCTTCTTCTCCTGCATTTATCATGGAAAACCTGGGGGGTACTGCTACCCTCTGTATTCCTTCCGTGTTCGTTTCCTATACCGGTGAGGCCCTCGATTATAAGACCCCCCTGCTCAAAGCCATTGCCCTGGTCGACAAAGCAGCCACGGCCGTGATGAAAGAATTCTTCGACCGCGATGTCAAACGGGTGATCGCTACCCTGGGTCCTGAACAGGAATATTTTGTAATTGATGAAGCCCTGTTCAATGCCCGCCCTGACCTGATGATGTCCGGCCGCACTGTATTTGGCCATGCACCGGCCAAAGGCCAACAGCTGGAAGACCACTATTTTGGTTCTATCCCCCCGAGGATCAATGCCTTCATGGTTGACTTTGAAATCGAAGCCCAGAAGCTCGGCATGCCTGTCCGCACCCGCCACAATGAGGTTGCTCCGGCCCAGTTTGAGGTTGCTCCAACTTTTGAAGAACTCAACCTGGCCTGCGACCACAATCAGTTGCTGATGGACCTGATGAACAAGGTAGCAGCCCGCCACAAACTTAAAGTGTTGTTCCATGAAAAACCTTTCGCCGGTATCAATGGCTCAGGAAAACACAACAACTGGTCGCTGGGCACCGACACCGGCATCAACCTGCTGGGCCCCAGCTCCAAACCAAAAGAAAACCTGCGCTTCCTCGCCTTTTTTGTCAACGTGATCAAGGCCGTACACGACAATTCCGATTTATTGAGGGCTTCCATCGCTTCCCCAGGTAATGAGCACCGGCTGGGCGCCAACGAAGCACCACCTGCAATCATGTCTGTTTTTGTGGGAAATACCATGAACCGTGTTCTCAATGAATTTGAAAAGAACAAAGAAATCACCCTTGAAAAAGGGGACAATGTCTATCTCAAACTGGGCGTCAATAAGATTCCTTCCCTGTTGCTGGACAATACCGACCGCAACCGGACCTCGCCCTTTGCCTTTACCGGCAATAAGTTTGAATTCCGGGCTGTGGGATCCAGTGCAAACTGTGCCCAGGCCATGACCGTACTCAATACCATGGTGGCCGACCAGCTCCTTAAGTTTAAAGCGGACGTGGACAAACTGATCGAAAAAGGCCAGAAAAAAGAACTGGCCATTTCAGAAGTGCTTCAGGGTTATATCAAAACCGCCAAAAAAATCATTTTTGAAGGGAATAATTATTCGGAAGAATGGGTGAAAGAAGCCGCCAAACGCGGTTTGGGTAATATTAAAGACACACCGTCAGCCCTGGAAATCTACCTGAGGAAACCCAGTGTGGATTTGTTTGAACGCCATGGCATCTATACCGCCAAGGAACTGCACGCCCGCGTGGAGATCGAATGGGAGAACTACATTAAGAAAGTGCAGATCGAGAGCCGGGTGCTGGGTGACCTTGCCATCAACCACATCGTTTCCACCGCGCTGAAATACCAGACCCAGCTCGTGGACAATGTGCGCGGTCAGAAAGAGATCGGCATTTCTTCCAAAATCTACCAGCCTACAATCGAAACAATTAAAAAGATTTCCGAATATATTGGAAAGATCCAAACCCTGGTGGAAGCCATGACCGAGGCCAGGAAAAAAGCCAACGCCATAGAGGATGCCCACAAAAGGGCACTGGCTTACAACCAAAAGGTCAAATCCTTCTTTGATACCATCCGGTACCAGATCGATAAACTCGAACTGATCGTGGATGACGATGAATGGCCTCTGCCCAAATACCGTGAATTGCTGATGGTCAGATAAGTAGTCAGAAGTCAGTAGTCAGTAGTCAGAAAGTTACACGTAAAGCACCTTAGGGCTGAATGGTTCTAAGGTGTTTTTTTTTGAGGATATGAATGAACCGTGGAGCGCCTACAAATCCCCATTCGCTTCCCGGTAGATTACCGCCAATACCACCTGCCCGGTAGCTTTAAGGGCTTCCGGATCGATGTTTTCAATCTTGTCTTCCAGGGTATGCCAATGGGCTACAAATCCATTGTTGGTGGGGCGGTTGATGATATCGATCATGGGAATATTGGTCATCCGGTTGACAAAATAGTGATCGTCAATGATGGGCGGGGAAGTTTCGTTTACAAAATAGTTTCCATAACCCATGCGTTGAGCCAGTGCCCATACTTTATCCACCAGGACAGAGGCATACTGCACTGAAGTGCCTTCCTTGGTAAAACGGGGGGACCGGCCGCCCACCATGTCCAGCAGGATACCGTATTTTGCCTGATAACCAGGGGTATGCTTATGGACGGCCCAGTGTTGCGCACCCAGGCACCATGCTTCGGCATCTGAACCTTCCCCGCCCTGGTCTTCAGCATCGAAGAAGATGAGGTCAATGCCCAGGTTGGGTATGGGATTGGCCTGGAGTTGCCTTGCGATTTCAA
>CAYOPD010000018.1:3060-52046 GCA_964405735.1 uncultured Saprospiraceae bacterium
AGGTCAATGCCCAGGTTGGGTATGGGATTGGCCTGGAGTTGCCTTGCGATTTCAAGCAAGACGCCGACGCCGCTGGCCCCGTCATCCGCCCCAGGCAAAGGGGTGTTTTTGTTTTTCATTTCCGGATCCTGGTCTGCAATGAACCGGGTATCCCAGTGGGCCGCCAGGAGCAGGCGGGGTCTTGTTTTTTCATTAAATGAGGCAATGATATTTCTGGCCTGAAAAGAGATCCCTGAAAACGTCTTGCCGGTAAAAGGTTGTTCGGTCACCCTGGCGCCAAAGGCCGTCAACCGGCTGACCATCCAGTCCCCGCATTTTCTATGGGCATCGGTTCCCGGTACCCTTGGCCCGAAGGAAACCTGGACCTGCACATTGGCATAGGCAGAGTCTTTGATAAAGACCGGCACCTTAAGTTTAGTGGACAGAGGGGCCGGGGTGGTGATATTCGCTTCATTTTTACAACTGAAAAAAAGCATAGGCGCTGCGGCCAGCACCAACCTCAATAACCACCTCTGGCCAAATGCGTGTTGTCTCATGTGGGGATAAATTATTCGTGAGTCCAGCTAGTTCCCTCCTTGCTGTCTTTGAGTATGATTTTAATCCTGCCCAACCGGTCGCGGATCTGATCCGATAAAGCAAAGTCCTTCCTGGCCCTTGCCTGTTGCCTCAGATCAATCAGCAGTTTCATGATTTCATCCATTTGCCCGCCCTGTCCATTGGACATTTCTTCGTCTTTGAGACCAAGGATATCATGAACCCAAAGTGTGGTATCTTTTTTTAACCGGTCCAGGGTACTGGAGCTTATTTGCTGAATATCGACATGTCCATCTTTGAAAGAATTGATGCGGGTGACCAGGTCAAACAACACTGCCAGCACTTTTGGGCTGTTAAAATCGTCGTTCATCTCGGTGTATAAGGAATCCAGCACGCCTTGAATTTCCAGGTCCAGGGCCGGGGCCAGCCGGGAGCCTTCCGTGGCCAGTCCTTTTAAGGAACGAACCGCTTCCATCAGCCTTTTATACCCCCTTTCCGCTGCCTGCAGGGCCTCATCCGTCAGGTCAAGGGTGCTTCGGTAATGAGTTTGAAGCATAAAAAAACGGACCACCATGGGTGCATAGGCCTTGGAAATATGCGGACTCTGGCCGCTGAACAACTGGCCAGGAGAAATGGTATTGCCATCGCTCTTGCTCATTTTTTTGCCATTCAGCAGGAGCATGTTGGCATGCAGCCAGTATTTTGCCGGGCTGTGGCCGCAACAGCCGATGTTTTGGGCAATTTCATTTTCATGGTGAGGGAATTTGAGGTCATATCCTCCACCGTGGATATCAAAAGGGCTACCCAAATATTTGGTGCTCATGGCGCTGCATTCCAGGTGCCAGCCCGGGAAACCTTCAGACCAGGGGGAAGGCCAGTGCATCAGATGCCTTTCATCGGCTTTGATCCAGATGGCAAAATCCGAAGGATGGTCTTTTTCTTCCTGTTTTTTAAGGGCCCTTGATTCATTCTGCAGGTCATCCATGACTTTTCCGGAGAGTTTGCCGTATATATCCTGGCTTTGAATCAGTTTTTGCGTGTTAAAATAGACCGATCCGTTGCGTTCATAGGCATAACTATTGGCCAGGATCTTTTTGACCATTTCAATTTGTTCGACGATATGGCCGGTAGCGCGTGGTTCTATGGCAGGCGGCAGCGTATTAAAAACCTCCATCATTTCATGAAAGCCGTTCATATACCGTTGAACCACTTCCATGGGTTCGAGTTGTTCCAGCCTTGCTTTTTTGGATACTTTATCTTCTCCTTCATCGGCATCGCCCTCCAGGTGACCGACATCGGTGATGTTGCGCACGTACCTGACCTGGTATCCCAGTTGCCGTAAATAACGGTATATGATATCAAAACTGACAAAAGTCCTGCAATTGCCCAGATGGACGTCGCTGTATACCGTGGGGCCGCAGACATAAAGGCCAACCCGGCCTTCGTGCAGGGGTTCAAACCGGACGTATTCCCGGGTCAGGCTGTCGTAAATAAAAAGCTCCTGATTCATCGGTGCGAAGGTACACAGACATGGAATTAAAAAATTAAAAAATGAAATGGGGTAATTCAATGGTCTAACACCCTCCTCATGCGCGAAAATATAATTCCACACATTTTCTTAATTTAATCCAATAAAAATCCCTCCTTATGAACTGAAATTTTCCCTGCTTATAGGTTGCATCAGAGAATGCCTGAAATAAGGAGGAGCTGAATCATTCCTTTGCCCCGGGTTTCGTTTTTCTTTTTTGTTTCATGTGTTTGAACATTTCCACCTGCTTCAGGCGTTCTTCAGCCTGCTTCAGGGTGAGATTGTCCTTTGAAAGCGGCTTGCCTTTTTCGGAAAGGACCTGATATCCTAATCTCGTTTTGACAATCATGGTGAATCAGGGGTTCCCTTTATCCATTCTTTCCATTTCCCTGCGGTTGTCTTTTGCCTTAATGGTCTCCCTTTTATCGTAGGCCTTTTTCCCTTCGCCGAGCACAATTTCCATTTTAATAAGGCCTCTTTCGGACACATACATCCGGTAAGGGACGATCGTCATGCCTTTTTCATCCACCCGGTGCCTGAGTTTTTTCAGCTCGCTTTTTTTCAGAAGCAGTTTTCTTTCCCTAAGAGGGTCGTGCACCGCCCAGCCCGCTGCCTGCTTAAAAGGGGCTATATGAAAATTTCGTATGTATAATTCTGCATCCCTGAAGTAACAATAGGCATCATTCAGGTTGGCATTGCCTTCCCGGATGGATTTTACCTCGGCTCCATCCAGGACTATCCCCGCCTCAAAGGATTGCCTGAATATATATTCATGCTGCGCTTTTCTGTTTTTTATCTCCATTTAACCTCCTGATAATTGCGGCGAAAGTAAAAAAATAACAATTTTGTACAAGATTCCGTTTCTCTAATGATGTTTTTAACCCTGATCAGCAGGATACGAATTCGTGTCTTTCCCCTTTTGGCTGCCGCCATCTTCCTCTATGCCGCCTGCCGGCATCGTGTGCAGACCGATGGCAGTCAGACCAGGGCAGTCACCCTAAAACAAAAAGACCTCATCCTGCCAGACCGTTACAATGTAGCCTTTCTCCTGATGAACGGCGTATACAATACGGAACTCACCGCACCGTATGACGTTTTTCAACACACCCAGTACCGGGAAAACATCAAGGCCATGAATGTATTCACGGTAGCGAATACCCACGATCTAATCCGTACCTTCGAAGGGCTCTATGTTAAACCGGATTTTGATTATACCCGCGACAAATTGCCCAAGATCGATGTCCTGGTCATTCCCAGCGCCGAACACCATACCGATTCCGACCTCAACGACACCACCATGATCCGCTGGGTCAGAAAAACCGGCGAGAATGCGATGTTTGTCACCTCCCACTGCGATGGGGCTTTCGTGCTGGCCAAAGCGGGTTTGCTGGATGGAGTCTCCTGCACGACTTTCCCGGCCAACATCAAAACCTTTAAAGACATGTTCCCCCAGGTTCGCGTTTATGAAAACGTGTATTTTGTCCACGACAAAAGTGTGATTACTTCATCCGGTGGGGCCCGGTCCTTTGAATCGGCTTTGTATCTCGTTCAATTGCTTTATGGAAAAGTGGTGGCAGATAAAATTGCCAAAGGCCTGGTTATTGACTGGGATCTCAATACCGTGAAAAAAGTGGTGATCCACCAGGGCAACGGATATTCCACCTTATGAACAGACTGATTACGCTGTTTTTTCTATTCGGACTGGCCGGAATGCTGACCGGACAAAATCCTTTTGATATAAAAAAAACGGATGCCTCAAAAAACAAGCCGGCAGTCAAAAAGGAGGAAATAAAAAAAAACGAGGCTCCGGTTCAGGTGGTGCCTCCCGCCCAAACGACAAAAACCGAACCCTCAACTGCACCGTTTCAGAGCGCTCCGGTTGAGACGATTCCTGCCCCGTTTCAAAAAACGGGAAGCCCCTCTGCCAATATATTCGATATCAAAGCGGGAGGAAATCCCAAACAGGTCATCCTGAACAAACCGTCTCCAAACTCACCGGGATCCCGGCCAGTCAGCCCAGGTTTTCCTTCGGTCCAGGAGACTTCCGCCGAAACTGCCGGGGTTGATTCTTCCACAACCACGGGCGACAAACAGCCTGTCACTGAAGCCGCAGGGCATCCCGCGGGCCAGCCTGCAGACGCGGATATGGATGTGCTACAAAAGAAGCTGAAATCATTTGGAAACAATACCACCGACGCCCGCGGAGCGATCAGTAAGAATGCCTGGTTCGTAATTTATATTTTCCTGTTCCTGCTTGCCGCCATCGCCATCAATTTTAACCGGTCCTATCCGGCTTCCCTGCTCAAGGCCACTTACAATCAGAATCAACTGCGGATGTTGTTTAAGGACGCCTCCAAAGGCAATCACATGATTGTATTCAGCATCCTGTATTTTCTGTTTGTGATCAATGCCGGAATTTTTATATACCAGACTTTCCAGATCTTCCAGATTGCACCGCTTTCCCTGTTGGTCGCCCTCCTGATCGTCGTGGGCATCTACCTGGTGCGTCACCTGGTTTTATACCTGATGGGGAAAATTTTTCCAATGGAAAAAGAAACCATGTTTTTCAATTACACCATTGGAATCCACAACCTCACAGCCGGGCTAGGTCTTATGGTCATCAACATGCTGCTTTCTTTTGTCGATTCGGCTTCCGGAAAGACCTTGATCATTATCGGCTTGTGCCTGATCGGCTTGTTGTATGCCATGAGACAGGTGAGGGGTCTGTTGAACAACCTCCCGATCATCGTTTCAAGAAAATTGCATTTTATTATTTACCTTTGTGCCGTTGAAATCGCACCCTGGATGTTGTTGGTGAGGTATTTTACCCTGTAAATGCCCCCTACGGCCACCGGGTATCTATAAAAAAACCAGGTAAAACTTGATTTCTTGAATGAGTAGCACAGCCAAGACTTCTCCGGAAAAGTTCAAACGCATCAAAACCATACTGGTTTCCCAACCTAAACCCGAGCATTCTCCATATGCGAATATTGAGAAAAAATACAATCTGAAAATCGATTTTATCCCTTTTAACCAGATCAGCCCGGTCACCGAAAAAGAATTCAGGAAAAGCAGGATTCGTCCGGATGAATTCACGGCCGTGGTCTTTACGAGCAAAACAGCCATTGAACATTATTTCAGGATTTGTGAAGAAATGCGCATCAAAGTCAATCCGGACATGAAGTATTTCTGCCTCACGGAAGCCATCGGCAATTACCTGCAGAAATTTATCCTGTACCGCAAACGGAAAGTATTTGTAGGCACAAAAAGCATTGAAGACCTCAGCGCCTATTTCAATAAGCACAAAAACGAAAAATTCCTGCTTCCATCCAGTGACCAGGGTGCAAAAGAAGTCCTGGATTACCTCCTGGGCAAAGGATTAAAAGTCACGGAAGCCATCATGTACCGAACCGTCAGTTGCAATCTCTCCCATCTTAAAGACATCAAATACGATGTCCTGGTTTTCTTCAGCCCCCTTTGCCTGAAATCCCTTTATGAAAACTTCCCTGATTTTAAACAGGATGAAACCAGGATCGCTGCTTTTGGAACGCAAACTTCCAAAGCAGTCGAGGACCTGGGCTTGAAACTGAATATCAAAGCTCCAGCACCTGATGTTCCTTCCATGAGCATGGCTTTGGAAAAATACCTTACCGTTTCCAACAAATAAAATGCGTGACCTGACCGGCCGACTGATTTCAACCGGTTTAATAGGCCTCGCGCTCCCTGTTTTCTTTTTTTGCAGGACGGCTCCGGAATCCGGCCAGGACCTGCCGTCCTTATTGCCCATTCACCCGGAGGCATCTCTTCCGGCCACGGATACCCTGGCTTATGTGATGGGAAAATTTGATCCCGCCAGCCATGAATGGTTTGCTCCCGTTGAAAAAAAATACGCCAGCCGCGAAGGGATGTACCTCAGAAAGGAAACCCTGGAGGCGTTTGTAAGAATGGCAAAGGCCGCCGAAGCAGACGGGGTAGAACTTAAAATTCTTTCAGCCACCCGCAATTTTATCAGTCAAAAATCCATCTGGGAAGATAAATGGACCGGAAAACGGTTGGTGGAAGACGGTCAGAATCTTGCCCTCACCACACCTGATCCGGTAAAACGTGCTTTAAAAATCCTGGAATACTCTTCCATGCCCGGCTCATCCCGACATCATTGGGGAACCGATATGGACCTTAATGCGCTCAACAATTCATTTTTTGCAAAAGGAGAAGGGAAAAAAATATACGACTGGCTGATTACCCATGCCGGACAGTATGGTTTTTGCCAACCCTATACGGCCGGGCGTCCTTACGGATACCATGAAGAAAAATGGCATTGGTCTTATACGCCGCTGGCTGGGTCTCTTACCGGTTTTTGTGAACGGCGGTTAAAAAATGAAATGATCAGCGGTTTTCTGGGTGCAGAGTCTGCTAAACAGGTTAATATCCTGCAACACTATATCCTGGGTATTAACACGGATTGCAGATAATACCATACTATTGAAGTTTTTTCTTCTCCAGGGATTCATTAGCCTTTTTTCGAATCATATGCATCAGAGAAAGCAACTGTTCGTCCGTAAGATCGGGATAAGCAGGCATTCCCATATTTAGGCGTTCTCCTTTCTGAACCACCAGTCTGAAAAGGTCCAGATTTAATGCGATGGCTGACGCTTTTAAGTCCGGAGCCATTCCTGCCGCGTTGAGCCCGGGACCATGACAACCGCTGCATTTTCCATACAACGCTGCCCCTGCATCAGCCATGGAATCATTCACTGCAAAAGCCGGGGCTTCCAGCGGAACGGGGAAATAGGGGGGAGGCAAGGGAGGCAATTCCGTTTTGCCTTCCAGGGAAAACACGATCAGGCGGCGCATGTGTTTGCCATATTCCCAGCCCAGCACTTTATTACCAACACCTGCAAAGGCCCCACCCCAGCCAACCAGTAAAGCTATGTATTGACGTCCCTGAAGGCTGTAAGTAACCGGAGGAGCTGAGATACCCAGTTGGGTATCAAATGTCCATAAGACTTCACCGGTGACGGCATGATAAGCCAGAAATTTTCCATCGGCCCTTCCCTGGAAAACAAGGGTGCCCGCCGTGGTGAGTGTGCCGGCGTTCCAGAGTTCTTCCTGTGGTACGGACCAGACCATTTTTTGGCCTATGGGATCCCAGGCCTGGAGAGAGGCCGGATAATTACGGGGCAGTTTTTCAGGCTCTGACAGGTTCACTCCAATCCCGCCTTTGAAATCAATGGCCCGCCAGGAAGGCAGGTCAATGCCCTGGTCTGAATATATATTGCCATCGTGAATGGTGGGGATATAGGCTAGCCCGGTATTGGGGTTGAATGACATGGCATGCCAGCTATGGGCTCCATGTGGGCCGGGAGTCACATATCCGGGACCTTCTTCATACCGTGCAGCATGTATTTCAACCGGGCGACCGGTAGATAAATCGATTTCGGAGGCCCAGGATGTTTCCACAAAAGGCCTGGCTGAGATCAGTTTGCCCGTTTCGCGATTGATCACATAAAAAAATCCATTTTTCGGGGCATGCAGGATGACCTTTGTTTTTTTGCCTTCCAGCATCAGGTCAGCCAGGACAATATCCATATTGGAGTTATAGTCCCAGCTTTCACCCGGTGTGGTTTGATAATGCCAGCGGTATTCCCCGGTATCGGGATCCAGCGCCACAATGGAACAAAGAAACAGGTTGTCCCCTCCTCCCGGACTCCTGATCTTTCTGTTCCAGGGGGAGCCATTGCCTGTACCAATATACAGCAAATCGAGTTCGGGGTCATAGGTGAATCCATGCCATGCGTTACCTCCCCCGCCATGCTTCCACCATTCGCCGGTCCAGGTACCTGCCGCCATTTTCATGGCTTCATTTTCGAATCCATCGGCTGGATTGCCCGGAACAATATAGAACCTCCACGCCTGTTCTCCGGTTTCCGCATCGTAAGCCGTTACATAACCCCGGGATGGGCCCTGTTCGGTTCCTCCATTCCCGATCAGCACTTTTCCTTTGAACGCTTTGGGCGCTCCGGTGATAAACCAGGGTTTGTTTATGTCAAAAGTCCTGGTACTCCAGATCATTTTTCCTGACTTTGCATCAAGCGCCTGCAACCGTCCATCCCAGGTGGCCAGGAATATTTTACCCCGGTAATACGACAAACCCCTGCTTTGGCTCCAGCCGACTTTACGGTGATTTCCAATTTCTTTAGCGATTTCTGGATCATAAGACCAAACTGCCTTGCCATTGGTAGCATCGACCGCGCGGACTACATTTCCAGTGCCCGTGAAATAAAGGATACCATTGATCACCAGGGGCGTGGATACAAGGGCACGGTCCTGGGGAAGGTCAATATACCAGTCCACCTGGAGGGCGGAAACATTTGATGTATCAATACTGGTCAGCGGACTGAAACGCCTTTCCGAGTGGGTCCTTCCGTAAGCCAGCCAGTCAGAGGTATTCGTTTCATCGGCTATGGCCATATCTTGTTGCAGGTTGGTCTCAACCGCTTTTTTACAGGATGGGAAAATCCAGGTAATCAGTATAATAATCAGGAAGCAGAACCGGATAAATGCATTGCACATTTTACTAATGAATTTGTGATAAGATTGGGTTTATTGGGCGAGTTTTTTAATGTCACTGACCTCCAGGACATTTTTATAAAATCCTTTTAGAACAGCATGGATCATGGCCAATCCAATCTCTTTTAATGTACAGATCCAGTTGGGTGCCAGCCGGCGGAATATAGGAATCAGCCAAAAAAGGTATTTGTAAGACCGCAACGTATTTTTAAGTCCGGGACCTGGTTCGATGAAACCCGGCCGGAAAAGAAATACCTTTTTGAAAGGAAGTTTCATCAGGTCATTTTCGGTCCTGCCTTTTATTCTTGCCCACCTGATTCTGCCTTTCTCCGTGCTGTCGGTCCCTGCACCGGATATATAACAAAATACCATGCCCGGATTTTGGGCAATCAAGGTGGAAGCGAAGTGAAGGGTGAGGGTATGGGTCAACCGGGTGTATTCGGTTTCGGAAAGACCAACAGAAGAAACGCCCAGGCAAAAGAAACAGGCATCGAATCCAGCCAGTTGAGCCTGTATGGCCGAAAGGTCAAAGAAGTCCGTAAGGATGATCTCGCTAAGTTTAGGATTTTTGATGCCACAGGGTTTGCGGTTGATGACCAGCACGGCCTTCACCTCAGGATGGAGCAGGCATTCATGCAAAACTCCTTCACCTACCATACCGGTTGCCCCGGTAACGATTACTCTCATATTTAATGTTACATTATTTACCCTTTAAAAATGCCAATAAACCGGCTACCTCCTCCACCGTGAGATTGCTTTCCAAACCAACCGGCATCATGGACATTTCCGCTGATTCGAGGAGCTGGATATCTTCCCTGGCGATCAGGGTGGTCGTCCCTGCAGCATCCGTGAGGGCAAGAGAACTTTGTGTTTGTGTCGAAATGACTCCACTGAATTTTTCCCCGTTCCTTTTTTCAATGGTCCAGGTCTGGTATTCATCCGCGATGGAACGATTGGGATCAAGGATATCTGCAAGTATAAACCCGGCCTCCCGGTTGCGAATGGTGGCCAGGTCAGGGCCGATGGCCTTACCCAGGACGCCATTTATCTGGTGACAAATCGCACAATGCTGCATGAATAAAGACTGTCCTTTTACAGGGTCCCCTTTCATGGACAGAGCCGCCTGATATTTTTCGTAAACGGTCTTCCGGCCTTCTTCAGGGTGACCCAATAATTTGCGGGCATAACTACGGATGGAGTCCGTATAGCTGTTCATCAGACGCACGGTTCTCGGCCAGCCTATTGAACTTTTATGGATCTGGCCCTGCTCCACCGCCCTCAACAAGGTGAACATTCCCGGCGGAGACTTTACCATGAGCTGGAGGGCGGTTTCCCGAACATCGGGCGTAAGATTTTTCCAATGTTCCAGGCTATAAGCACAGGCTGCCCTGGGAGCGATTTCATAATAGGCCTGCAGGGCTGCTCCACGAATCTCATCCGATTCGCCGGGAGAGAGTAACCGCTCCATCAATAGGATATCTGCGGTATCCCGGTTTAAACCCAGAACTTTTAAGGCATCCTGACGAAGACTGGTCGGGGAAAAAGGGTCCCCGATAAACAATCTGGCCCGGACAGACATCGCCAATTTTTGTTCTCCCTCGGGCAGGCCCAATAGGGTAAGCAACTGCACGGCCCCTGTCCTGATTTCAGGATAAACGTTTTGATGGAAAGCGCCAGATAAGGCATCCCGGTAGTTTATTCTGGAAGCAGAATCGGGTTTATTATTTCTTATTCCGGCATACAATCCATGCAATAAAGCAGCCTTCCACCAGGCTGCTGATTCTTTTTCGGAGCGTGTAGCCAATGCCATAGTTTGGACAAGTGAAACGGGCTCACCCTTCAAAGCAATCCCTGCTCCCAATTGTTCGAAAAATTGTTTACTGCCTCTTGTCTTTTTATTCCCGAGCAGGGGGACCATCTCCATAGCCATATCCGGGCCAAGGCTACCGGCGGCCGTAAGGGCCGCGGTCTGCACCCATTTGTCCTCAATATCCCTGAGCAGGATATTTTGCATAGCTTTTTTTGCTTCAGGATGATTAAAGCCGCCAAGGGTGCAAGCCAATTGAAACCGGACTTTTGCATCGGGATCCCGGTCCATTTTGACCAGGTCCTTCAGTAAAGATTCTACCAAACCCGCATCTTCTGCCAGACGGATGGCATTCTCTCTTACCCGGGCATGAGGATGTTTCAGGGCAAGGGTAAGGTCTTCCGGTACAAGCAGTTTCAGACCTTGAAGGGACCACAGGCCATGGACGGTCCCCACCGCAGAAAATTTTCCATCAAGGAGTGCCTTCCTGATCAATGCTGCAGGCGCGGTGTCTTTTTTGGCGAGCAGGAGACGTTGAGCCTGTCGCCGCCACCAGTTGTTTTTATGATCGAGCAGCACAACCAACTGTCCAATATCCATTGAATCAAGGTTTAATTTTCCGCACCAATCCATTGGAGGGGTACCGGTAGGAGTAATGCGATATATCCTGCCCTGCCGGCTGCCGTTGTATAAGGCTCCGGATTTATTGACTTCATCGCTCATCCACTCCGGATGCTCAATGATCTGCCGATAGTAGTCCAGAACATAAAGGGCACCATCGGGGCCAATATAAAATTGACAGGGTCTGAACCAGGCGTCCCGGGAGGCCAGGAATTCTTTTTGATGGTATATCCTGGAAGCCGTAAAAGAGGCACCCCGGTCCTGCACGAGGTCGGCATGTACCAGGTTGTGTACCGGTTCTGCTATGAAGGTAACGTTAGAAAAACTATCCGGAAACAAACCCCCATGGTACCAGGTAACCCCGCAGGAAGAGGTGACTACGCCGACATCCGTGAGCAATTGATGTTCGGGATTTTTAGTAACCGGATACACTTCACAAGCATCGCCGTGATCCGGAATGTTTTCAGTAGCCTCCGCCACCAACAAGGCGGGATTTCGCTGTAAATACCTCGCGGCCAAAATTTCACTAAACAGATGGTCGGCATTGCTGGTCAGAAACTGATGGCCCCAAGGGTCAAAGGTCTGACCATATTGGGATTCACCGGCCATCATTTCCAGCAGGTATTCATCCGGTTTAAACCGGACATTACGTCCATTGGCATCGGCAGGCAGTACCGGTGCTCCGGTTCTTGCCGGGTAGAGCACAGCAGAACCGGTATCTCCAAATTCCTTGGGGAATACTTTTGGATTCACTGCCCCCTGGTGGGCCAGGTAGATCCAATTATCAAGTCCGAATACCGGCGTGTTGGCGATGTGTTGGGGATTGGTCACGGCAAAACCGGTGATCAGGATATCCCGGATATCTGCTTTGTGGTCACCATCCGAATCTTCCAGATAAAGCACATGGGGAACGTCCACAACCAGAAAACCTTTTTTCCACCGCATAATCCCTGTCGGTAAAACGAGTTGATCTGCAAAGACCGTGCTTTTATCCGGACTTCCATCCCCGTCAATGTCTGTTAGTTTTTTTATTATTCCCGAACCGCTTTTGTCAAGGGGATAGCCATGCATTTCAACCACATAGATATTGCCCTGCTCATCCAGATCCATGGCCACCGGATCGGAAATCAGCGGCTCTGAAGCGACCAGTTCTATCTGAAAACCGTCGGCAATTTCAAAGGTGGAAATTGCCTGTTCTGGGGGAATACCTCCCGAATATATTTTTTTATGGTCACTGCAGGCAAAGAGGCCAAGACAAAACAAAAATGAGAATAAGCCGGACTGGGTCACGCGAAAAAGGTTTGTCCAAAGTAGATAAAAAATGGAAATATCTCTTTGTCACCTCCCGGTAACTTCCACCCCCCATTTTTTAAGCCCCTGTGGCCCGGCCCGGCTCAATTAATGTCTTTATGCTCCTTTAGCTTAACCAGGTTGGTCTCGAGCTGGGCCCTGGCCCCTGGATTTGGTACCTGAGCCAATGCTTTGTTGGCATATCTTATCGCATTCTCAAAATCGCCCTGGGCGGAGTAAATAAACATAAATCCCAGGTTGACCAGGTAAATATCCCCGTGCTTCTGGAGGTTGGCTTGTTGCACTTCCAGCGCTTTGCCGGTCCTTTTCTGGGTGATTAAAATTCTGCTGTAAGCCGAATGCTGCGCGGGAGTGGCCATGGTCAATGCCTCAGTCATCACACTATCGGCTTCGGCATTCCGGTTTAATTTTTCCAATACGGCAGCCAGGTTCCGGAGGCTGAAATAACTTCTCTGGCCCTGAAATCCGTTTACGGCCCTCTGGCTCCAGCGCAAGGCTTCGTCAAGATTGATATTATTGTTCAAACAATATTGAGCTGCCTGAATAAGATTATTGCTGTTGAATCCTTTCTGGCTGGTGACCTGTTCGCGCAAGCGGGCAAGCACGATGTTTTCAACGTCCACATCAATTTTAAAAGGAATGATCCATTTTTCCCATAACAAGGCCACCGTGCAGCTCCTGGCTGAATGTTCGATAAACTCATATTTGAGCCATTCCACATTTTGGTCGTTTTTCAATGGCCTTACGATGACCCTCAAAGCGTCGTTTTTTTCTTCGTAATAAAAGCTGCCCCATGCATCGTGCAGCCTTGTCAGGATGAGCATGACGCTGTCCGGCCATACTGCCATATGAATTCCATAGGTGCCGGCCGGGACCGCCCTGCCTTCCACACGAACATCATGTTCAAAACCGATGGTTGTATTTTCATTGGCTCCCGCACGCCAGGGAGCCGTGTTGGCATTCGTGATAAAACTGGTTGTGGAGAATCCATATGGCACCAGGGCACCCCAGATTTTTCCTTCCCGGCCGGCGACATCGGGCCTCGAATAATTTAGTGTGATGCTGGTGATGCCCACTTCCTCAGACAAAGTGGCCCTGGGATTCCCCGCAACCGGAGGCAGGTCCATCTGGGCAATCGCTGAATGAACGGCAAGAATCAGCAGGACTAGAATGGTCGTTTTCATTCGCTCTTGGATTCTATTTTCAGGAAAATAAATTGAACCTGGTTTCCTTAAGTCCAATTTGTTGAAGATGACTAGCCAGTTCGGAAGCTTCTTCTCCTCCTTTGTTGGCATGATGGAGAAGGGAAAAACCATGGGGGCCTTTCATAAATAGATGACTGGGGAACAATTGCAGGTAGGATTTCACCCAGGCGGTTTGTCCCAGCATGGCAAGTAAAAAGGGATTGGTCCTTGCGCCTTTTTCCAATAACAAGGAGGCAATGTCCTTTCTGCCAACATGCCCGGCCGCTTCGATGCCCGATTCAAAATCACCACCCCCCCAATCCCAGGAAGCAAATATCAGATTTGGAAATTCCACAAGGAGGGCTTTTACCTTTTCCAGGTCGGAATGACAGACTCCAACGAATTCTTTTACTTTATCCGCAGGCAGGGCCTCCGGTTTAGGGTTTGTCTGACTTTGAAGAAGGGAGGATTGAAGTGTTAATCCCAGGGATCCCGCTGCCAGGGACCTCATAAAATGGATTCTATTCATATTTATCTGAGATAAGGTTTATTAAAGCTATTTTATTTTCAGTCCCCGTTTGTCCTTGCCCCGGCGTTTAACGAAAGCTTAACAGGGCTGCTTTTGTGGGAATAAAAGAGTATTTTTGCGCTTCATTAAATCAAGATAAAATGGCAGAACCCATCAGAGCATACAATGTGAAAACCAAAGAAAAAAATGTTGAAATGAAAGATGCCGTCATTACCAAGACGGCTCGCGGAGGTTATATGGCCCAGGGCAATGACGGAAAAGGCAACAAACTGACCAGTCTGCTCAGTGAGGTCAAAGCCCTCCAGGCAGTAAAGGACGGTGTTGCCAAAAAAGGCTGGTAACCGCAGATCATTACCTCAGAAGGATTTTCCTCAGCGCGGACGAATGAGCCGATGATTGCCTACAGGGGATAGAAAATTATTTTCGTTCAGTAAAAATCTGATCACGGGCCGGGCATTCGTTTCTATCTTTGGTCATGATCCTCACAGTCTTTGGTATTCTCCTGGTATTAATATTGCTGATCACCTGGGCGAAGATCCATCCTTTTATTGCTTTTCTGATCGTTTCCATTCTGGCGGCCCTCCTGCTGGGAGTCAACCCGGCACAGATAGGTGGTTCCGTGCAGAAAGGGGTGGGTGATATTCTGGGCCCGGTGTTTTCCGTGATTATTTTAGGTTCGATGCTGGGTAAAATCATTGCATCGAGCGGAGCAGCCCAGCAGATCTCTGAATCTTTGGTCACCCTTTTCGGCCAAAAGAACCTGGCCTGGGCGCTGGCCCTCACCGGATTTATTGTAGGCATTCCCCTGTTTTACAATGTGGGGTTCATCCTGTTGATCCCACTGATCTATTCCCTGGGGCAGCGGTTTCAGCTCCCTCTGGTTTATTTGGCTGTTGCTTTGTGTTCCTCTTTATCGGTGACCCATGGGTTTTTACCTCCCCACCCATCGCCTACCGCCATTGTGCCTATGATGAATGCCAGCCTGGGACAAACCCTTATTTATGGCCTGATTGTGTCCGTACCGGTCATTTTGCTGGCAGGTCCACTTTTTGCGAAAACCGTTCGCAATATCCAGGGGTCACCGCTGGCCAGCCTTAAGGTAAGGATTTTCGAAAAAGCCGAAATGCCTTCATCCGGCATCAGTTTTTTCTGCGCCCTGCTTCCCGTCGTCCTGCTGGCCCTGGGTACCTGGTTTACTTCCCTGTTTGAAAAGGGCAGTCAGGCCTATAAACTGTCCAGCCTGATGGCCGACGCCAATATCGTGATGCTGCTGTCTTTAATGGTGGCTTATTATTTCCTGGGCTTGAGCCGGGGCCACACCCTGGGTAAGGTCATGCAGGAAGGCATTGAATCCACCAAAGACGTATTTCCCATTCTTATGATCATTGCTGGCGCCGGGGTCCTGAAAGAAATCCTGATCAGTGCGGGTATCAGTACACAGATTGCAGATATCATGAAGACTTCCAGCTTTTCCCCACTGGTCACCGGATGGTTTATTGCAGCCGTGATCCGTCTTAGTCTGGGAAGCGCCACCGTTGCCGGTCTGACCGCCGCCGGCCTGATTGCCCAGGGTTTTGACCCTACCGTGGTCAACCCTAATTTAATGGTGCTTTCTATCGGAGCCGGCAGTCTTATGTTTTCACATGTCAACGACACGGGATTCTGGATGTTTAAGGAATATTTTAACCTCAATATCCGGGATACCATCAAGTCCTGGTCACTCATGGAGACGGTTGTTAGTTTTGCCGGACTCGTCATGGTCCTGATCATGGATATTTTTGTATAAGTCCGTTCACAAGATTCTTTTGCCGGCAGACAACAAATATCATCCTGAAAAAATCAGAGACCGGTTTCTGAAAAACAGGCAAGCCTATAAAAAATTTCTGGCCGGGAGACCTTTAATAAAATGGGGTTCCAGGCTGAATGGCATCGCCCAACAGGTGTATCGGCGGCATGATTGTCTTGCCTGTGCGGCCTGTTGTAAAAATTACAGCCCGAGGTTCAAAGCCCCCGACCTTAAACGAATCAGCAAGTATCTCGGCATGAAAGAAACCGAACTCATGGACCTCTATCTTGACCGCGATGAAGACGGCGATTATGTAATGAAAACCACACCTTGCGCTTTTCTTGGACAGGACAACCGGTGCAGCATTTATGAAGCGAGGCCTTCGGATTGCCAGCGGTTTCCTTATATCGATGAAGATGTATTCTTAAAACGAAAAGAACTGACGCTCAAAAACCTGACTTTTTGTCCAATAGCCCAGGATATGCTGGAAAAAATGATGGAGATACAAAACAAAGCAGGATAGATGGCAAGGGCTTACCTTTGATCATCAAGAACGTGTATGTATGAAACTGAATTTGATTCTCTGTTTATTCTCTGTTTTTTTTCTGGCCTGTGACAAGTCCGAAGTGGAAGGCGACCCCATACCCGACGACCTGACCACGCTTTCACAGGGTAGTTTTGAATCGGCGGCCCATCCGACCAGCGGAACGGTTAAACTGGCCAAAGATGGAGCGGGTAAGAAGTACCTGGTGTTTGAAAATTTTAAATCGGACCCGGGGCCAGACCTCCGAATATGGCTGGCCGAAGATAAATCAGCAACCAATTATACCGAATTGTCCACGACAGTGCCTTCCGGGAATTTCAAAATTGACGTACCCGCTGGGGCGGATACCAGCAAGCGTACCTATGTGCTGATCTGGTGTAAAGCTTTTACCGTATTGTTCGGCAGCGCACAATTAAAATAATTTTCAGGATTGGGATCGGGTATAAGACTTATCGTCCGTCACCCTGGCCGGAAATTTTATTCCGGATATTGTCTATCAGGCGGGAGGTTACATGAGGCCGCTGGACCACATTCTTTTTGATCAGGTCTCTGAAATTTTGTTCGGTACGGAGTACTCTCTGAAATTCAGGATTTTCCTGCGCCTGGTGTAACACTTTCTGGTTTTCCTCGTCATTCAACTGGTGGTCAAGGAACATATTGACCATCCGATGATATTCGTGGATTGGATCTGGATTTCTCATACGACAAAATCGTTAGAATGCACCATTTTTATTCTTCAAGTTTACGAGTCCTGGGTTTTCGTTTATCTGAAAAACCCATGGATTCAGCATATGCTTTCAATTTATCTTTTAACACATTTCGGGCCCGGAAAAGCCTGGAACGCACTGTACCTATGGGTACATCCAGGATTTTAGCAATCTCTTCATACGTAAACCCCTCAACATCACATAATAATATCACCGTGCGAAAATCAACGGGTAATGAATTGATCGCATTCGTCACTTCATCACCCATTACTGTGTTAAAAAGCTCTTCCCGCAGATCGGTATATTCCCCGATTGCACTCTCCTCACTGTCCTGATATCCTATGATATCCTCGTAATCAACATGTGCCGGAGCTTTACTCTTCCTCCGGTATTCATTGATATACGCGTTTTTCAATATCTTAAACAACCATGCTTTGGCATTAGTTCCCTCCAGATATTTATCAATAAACCGGTAAGCTTTGAGATAGGTTTCCTGAACCAGGTCGTCCGCATCGTCTTCATTAAGGGTAAGATGGAAGGCGAAAGTGCTCAGGGCGTCAATATGGGGTAAAAGTTCTTTTTCAAATACCCGGTCGTAGCGTTTCCGTTCTTCTTCGTTCACGCGGTAAAGGTGATAAATTTCCCCCAAAATCTGGTGACCGGGACTTCAATTTTGTTTACTCCAGGAGCCTCTTTAAACCGGGTTTCGGATACCCATTGAGAGAATCTGTTCAACCCTGATTTTCTTGTTCAATCCCGGAGACTTCCTTTCTTCATCCGATCGTATCCGGCAGCAAGGTACTTGTTATTCCTTGTTTGAATGATGCTGTTGATGGGGTTCCTGATGTTCAAACCGGGCATACGGATTGTTTAAAACGTAACCCTCTTTCTGTTGATCATGATATAATGTTATGCATTGCACGGGCCCATCGGCATTCCGAATTTTAAGTCCTTCAACAAAACAATAACCTCCTGTACATAGAGATAACAAGATGTAATAAAAAATATGAAATTATTTTTATCAATATTTGGTTTATAGTAATTATTAATATAGATTTATTGCTTTAAAGTTTTAAAGACATTATAACCAACACGAAAACTTTCTTGGAAACTGATTTTACATCGGATCTTTCAACTTCCACCCTTCTTTCATCAACGCTTTCATTTCAGCTATTGATCCCGGCGGGAGCGGTTGGCTTATTTCGTACTCCGGAAACATCATTTATTATATATGAAACTCAAAACAGGCAAATCACACGTCGACTTACTCAGCCGTCATGGTCTGGGTAACATTTATTACGATCGCAACACCCAGCAAAGGTCATTCCTGGCTACCAAAAACATCAAATCGGGAGAAATTCTCTACACCTTCGGCCCCAAACAGATCCAGGCTCATCCAACCTATCTGACGGTTCAGATTGGTGAAGGCCAGCATATCGTGCTCGATCCAGAATTTCTGGCTGCCATCAATCATGGTTGCGATCCCAATGTATTTTTTGATGTTGACCATGGCGTACTCCGTTGTGTGAAGGACATCAAAGCAGGGGAACAGATGGTTTACTTTTATCCATCCACCGAATGGCAGATGATCCAGCCATTTGATTGTACCTGCGGCAGCCCACAGTGCCTTGGATACATACAGGGGGCCCACGCCATCGAACCTGAACTGATCCAGCGCTATCATTTGTCCGCTTACATTCAAAGCCAGCTCAAAGAAGTGCCTTCCCTGGTATAAAACAGAAATACCTACTTCAACTTTCATGAAATCCGTACGCAGATTCAAGAAGCTGACCGGCAACCGTAAAATCCAGGTTTGGGTGCTTTCTCCTTATTTGAAGACCAACGATGAGCAGTTGGACTATTATTATGATTTTAATCAAAGCATAGCGGAGTATACGCGGGTTTTTGAAAAAACCAAAACCCCCTGGAAGTGGCAGCCTGTGACCATGGACGATTACCGCGAGGTCATCGAATCGTTGAAGCATGAATTGCATCAAGGGGAGTTTTTTCCTGTGGTATTAAATCTCTGCGACGGCGATGAAATAAACGGTACACCGGGCATATCCGTGGTCAAGACGCTGGAATACAGCGGCCTTGTGTTTACCGGCGCAGACCGTTTTTTTTACGATATCACCACCTCCAAGATTCCGATGAAGGAAGCCTTTGATGCCTTTGGGGTTTCCAATGCTCCCTGGAAAACGATTCAGGCATCCAATCCCAGTCCGGCCGGTATATTCAAAAGACTGGGCAAACCCCTGATCGTCAAACCGGCGGTCTCGGGTGGATCCCTTGGTGTTGGTATCAAAAATGTAGTGAATACTCCTTCTGAAATGAAGGCAGAGGTCCTCAAGTTGTTTGAAGGTTACCGCGGATGGGAATTCGGCACCGGTGGTGTCATCGCGGAAAAGTTTATTTCCGGACCGGAATACACCACACTGATAGTGGGCTCCTATGACCGGCCGGATGACCTCATCTATTATGCGCCGGTCGAACGGGTCTTCCATGCTTCCCTTCCCGATCATGAAAAATTCCTGTCTTTCGAACGACTGTGGGAAGTATACGAAAATGAAACCAGCATGCCCTTGCAGGGGAATTTTTATGAATACAAATCCCCGCCTTCGGAAATCCAGGAGGCTATTGAATCGATTTCCCTGGCCGCTTATCATGCTGTCCGCGGTAAAGGTTATGGCCGGATCGATATCCGTATGGACCAGACGACCGGAAAATTGTATGTGCTGGAGGTAAACGCCCAATGCGGATTAAGTGAAGACGAAAATTATACCTCTATCGGGGCTATTCTAAAATATTCTCAAAAATCCTTTGATCAGCTCATTCAGGAAATCATTCATGATGCGCTGATCCGGTTCGAGCAACAGGCCGGCGTCCGTGCGAATGTCCTGGTTGCCTGATCAAACCATGAACCCTATAGTTTCCCGTCCCCTTTTCAGATGAAAGTCTGTGTCTTACAGCCCGATTATTCGGCTTCTTCCGTGGATTATAAAAATTATGATCCTGCCCGTAATTTATCCCGCCTGCTTCCGGGACATGAAGTGGACCATGTCTTCCTGAACAAATTGCACACGTACCGGCAATTGAGTGCCCTTCAGCATGCAGGCTATGATATTTTTGTCAATTTGTGTGAAGGGTACCTGGACTGGGATATTCCTTCCATCGATGTCATTCATGCCCTGGAATCGCTCGAACTTCCCTTCACCGGTCCGACGAGCAGATTGTATGATCCCTCCAAAGAACTCATGAAATATGTGGCTTATACGGAAGACATACTCACTCCGAGATATGCCCTGGTTGGGCGCCATGAGGATATCGCAAAGGCCGTACAAAAACTGCAATATCCCTTATTTGTAAAACCGGCCAAAGCCGGTGACAGCCTTGGCGTGGACGATCATTCCCTGGTCACGGGCCTGGAACTGCTTCTGGAAAAAGCGAATGCGCTGCTGCTTGAATATCCATCCCTGCTCATCGAAGAATATATCGCAGGGCGGGAATATACTGTTTTGGTGGCAGCCGACCCGACCAATGAGAAACAATGCCTTACCTTCAAACCGGTTGAATATGTCTTTCCAAGCGGTTTTGCCTATAAAACCTATGCCCTCAAAACTTCGGAATTACACCTGGATGCCAATATTCCCTGCCAGGACCCTGAACTGGAAAACCGGTTAAGGCAGGCAGCCCAAAGAATATTCAGGGGATTTGGAGGGTTGGGATATGCGAGGCTTGATTTCAGGGTCAACGATCAAAAGGAGATCTATTTCCTGGAAATAAATTTTACCTGCTCCGTTTTTTACTCCGACGGATATGAAGGATCGGCCGATTACATCCTGCGATTTGACGGTATCGGCCAGGCTGGGTTTTTGCAGCATATCATCCGGGAAGGGATTTTCCGTCACAGATCCCAGCTCAAAAAGTATACGATGAAAGGCGATTCCATCAACGGATTTGGAATTTATGCCACCGTAGACATCAACCAGGGAGACGTGATGTTCAACAACGAAGCCCGTGGACATCGAATTGTCACCAAACAATTTGTTGACAGAAACTGGTCGGCTGTGGAAAAAGACCTGTTTGCCCGGTATGCGGTGCCGTTGAGCAGACATATATATATACTCTGGGACGATGACCCCTCGGTATGGGCTCCCCAAAATCACAGCTGCAATCCAAATACCGGCTACGACGGGTTAAATGTCATTGCCCTGAAGGATATACCTGCGGGAACTGAGCTTACCCTGGATTATGCCACTTTCCTGGATGAAACCATGGAATCCTTTGCCTGTCAGTGTGGCGCCGTCAACTGCAGGGGATGGATCAAGGGGACTCCAGGCAATTCGATGGAAAAAAGAGAATCCTTAAGAGGTTAAAAAGAACGAATGGATAAACCGGGATAAACCCCAAGTGGCTGTAATCAGGCATTTTTATCCTCAGTGGTTTTGTCGCCCTTGAGGTTCTCGGTAAATTCCTGAATCTTTTCACCTACGACTTCGGAAACTGCTCTCACGGTATCCACCACATCTTCAAGGGTCTCCCCAAGTGTGGTTCCGATAGCATCCAGGATACTGTCGTGCGGCTCGACCGGCTTGGCGGTCCCCGAGATGGCCTCAGCGGCCTTTTCAATCCGGGTGTCGTCTTTCCTGGCCTCAGCGGCCTTTTTTATTTCATCCTTGATGCGGTCTTCGACAGCATGTTTGGCTTGTTCCAGTTTTAATTTTTCCTGGCGGCGAATTTCCCTTTGTTTTTCCTGTTCCTGCCTTTTTTCGAGATCTTCCTTAGTCGATCTCATGTCGTGGAGTTTTTCTTCTTTGGAGCGAATGCGTTCCTCGATCATTTTTATTTTTGCCTGGCGGATCTGAGCCTCCAGTTGCCCTTCGGAATTGGCAACCTTTCTTTTTTCAAACTCCAGGTCATTGTAATCCCGCTTTATGGAGGATTCCATTTTATGCAGAGCTTCCAGAAGGCCTTCGTACCTCCTGGAAAGCCGATCGGAACCGGAACCTTCCCGGGAATCCTTATGCCCGAATCTTTTGTCTTTGATTTGTTTGAATAATCTGTCAATCTGGTCCCAGATGGAACTTCGGTCATTGCGGTTCATCTCAACGCCTTTCAATGCGTTTTGCAGTTCCTTCAATTCGGCAAAAAGCGGCTGCAGACTGAGGTTATTGGAAAGTTTATGGTTTATTTCATCCAATTTTTTCTGAAATTGGTTGACATGATCCCTGGAAGAGCGGTCAAATTCTTCATCGACGGCTTTCCTCAACTTTTTGAGTTGTTCAAAAAGGGAATTGGTGCCGTCCCGAAGGATCTGGGCATGTTCTTTAAACAGGTTTTTTTCCCTGACCTGATTTTGAACCCGGTCCCAGAAGGTTTTGAGCTCTTCCCAGAGTTCGTTATCGTATTTGAGGAGTTTGTCGGTTTTTTCTTTTAGTTCCTGGTATTCATTTTCAAAGCCCTGTTTTAATTTATGCGACAGGACGATAAAATGCCATTCGGTCTGGGCCCGGAGGATAATGTCTTCCTTATCCGGTTTTAAGCCGGACGACAGAAGGGATTCCGATGCCGTAAGGGCTTTTTCAGAATGCACGGCCGACTCCGGAAAATCGATCTCTTTTCCTATCCTCCAGTCCCTCATCATGTTATTGGCAAATTCTTCGGTCACATGGGCTTGGGGGAAAATCCATTCATGTACAATATTCTGTTCGGGATCAAGCTGCAAAGCAACCAGTACTTTTTCGTTCTCAGCATTTGTACCCCAAAAAACTATTCTCCTTTTCATAAAGTAAAGTCAGGCAATCAGTTAGCAGGTGCGGTTAATCGGTAAATTTTGATTTCGTTCATTATACTGTTTCCGCTTCAAGCGGCAGTAATTCTTTTTTTAACATATATTCAGCAATCTGAATAGCGTTGGTGGCAGCCCCTTTTCGCAAATTATCGGCTACAATCCACATATTTAAAGTCCTGTCCTGGGACTCGTCTTTACGAAGGCGTCCAATAAAAACTTCATTCCTTCCCTTTGCATATAACGGCATGGGATATTTAAAAGTTGCCACATCATCCATCAATTGTACCCCTTCAGCCCGAGAAAGTAAGTTTATTATTTCATCCAGTGCAAAATCCCGTCCCAGTTCGACGTTAACACTTTCACTGTGTCCGCCCTTTACCGGCACCCTGACCGCCGTGGCGGTCACCCGGATCGCGGGATCACCAAGGATTTTTTTGGTTTCATTGACCAGTTTCATTTCTTCCTTGGTATAGCCATTGTCCAGGAAGACATCACAATGAGGAATGACGTTTTCGAAAATCGGGTATTTGTAGGCTTTTTCTTCCAGGGGCACCTGCTCGCCCATTTGCTCCCGGTCGTACTGCTTGACCGCTTTTACTCCGGTACCGGTAACCGATTGATAAGTCGAAATGACCAGTCTTTTAATGCCATAGGCTTTTTGAAGAGGCGCCAGGGCCACCACCATCTGAATGGTGGAACAATTCGGATTGGCGATGATCCGGTCTTCGGGGGTGATCACCTCGCCGTTCACTTCAGGAACCACCAGTTTTTTCGAAGGGTCCATCCTCCAGGCAGACGAATTATCCACCACCACCGTACCCACTTCCGCAAACCGGGGTGCCCACTCCAGGGAAACCGACGCGCCGGCTGAAAAGAGGGCCAGGTCCGGTTTTTTCGCTACCGCTTCGGCCAGGGTATGAATCCGGTATTCCTTTCCTTTAAACATAAATTTATTTCCAGCTGACTTTTCAGAAGCCACGGGAATAAATTCGGTCACCGGAAAATTCCTTTCTTCAAGCACCTGGCACATGACGGTGCCGACTAATCCGGTAGCGCCAACGCATGCAACTTTCATATGGAGTAAAATTATATTAAGCCCGCAAATATACACGGTTTCAAAATGCAGTATAATTTTAGGTCAGAGACTTATTATATTTAATTTTTTAATATAAGTTTTTAGTTTAACACACACCCTATGATACGCTCCTATTCCCTGGCAACAGGGCTATTCCTGTTTGTTTGCAGCATACCGGTTCTTGTACCCTTTTTATCTGATTTCCACCTCTCCGAAAGGGTTATGAGGAAAGTTAACCCGGATGGCATTCTCCCGTTTGAATTGCTGATCAATGAGATCATGGCCGATCCCTCACCTGCCATCGGCTTGCCCCCACATGAATACATTGAAATCTATAATGGATCCGCCAAAACGATAAACCTTTCCGGCCTGACTTTGGATTTTGAATCGCGCTTTTGCCGGATTGACCGGGACGACCTCATCCTGGAACCAGGACAATATTTTATTTTATGCGAACAGGAGGCTTATCCTTCTTTGAGTCCTTGGGGACCAGCTATAGGCCTGACGGGATGGCCGGGGATCCGAAACAGCCATGGCTCCCTTGCCTTATATCATCAAAACCAGCTGATTCACAGGGTATCTTACAATGATGATTGGTATCGGGACAGCCGGAAGAAAAACGGAGGATGGTCCCTTGAAATGATCAATACTTCTAACTGGTGCGACCTGATGAACAACTGGACGGCTTCCACCGATACAGCCGGAGGAAGTCCGGGGAGAAAAAATGCGGTGGAGGATAAAAATTTTAAAGTAGATCCAGCGCTGGATTCGGTGGTGGCATCCGGTGACCGCATGATCGTGGTGTATGTGAATAAAGAAATCCAGCTGCCTTCCGTCACCGATCTGGTTTTTAGTCCCTCCATCGAAGAAGCGACGATCATGGCGGGTACAGACCTTCAGTCCTTCAGGATATTCCTGAAAACACCGCTTGCCTCGGGCACCTTGTATCGGTTTTCCGTTAGGCTCCGGGATTGTGCCGGCCGCTTTGCGGGCATGCATCCTTCATACTTTGCCAAACCGGAAGCCATAAACAAGAATGACCTGATCATCAATGAAATTCTATTTAATCCGGAAGGCCAGGGTTCTGATTTTGTAGAATTTTACAACCGGTCCGGTAAAGTCCTTTTTCTCAATGGATGGTCCCTTGAAAATAAAATGAACAGGCAAAAAAGGACCATCGGCAAGAGTGTTTTCCTTTTGCCTGGCGGATATCTTGTATTAAGTCCAGATCCGGTGGATATCTCCGTCCGGTTTAAAAAATCGAAATGGGATTTAATGATACTCCAGCCTTTGCCCGCCCTGGCTGATGGCGCAGGCCAGTTGAACATTTATTCGCCTGAGGGATTGCTGGTGGATTCGGTATACTATGACGAAAGTTTCCATCATCCTTTTCTGAATTCGAACCAGGGGGTATCCCTGGAACGCATCGACCCGGAGGCCGCCCCGAATCGCTCCAACTGGCAATCGGCCTCTGGCCTGGAAGGTTATGGAACACCTACGAGACCGAATTCCACCTCTGCTTCCTCCACCGGTGATGTGTATTTTCATTTAGGATATACTGTCTTCAGCCCGGATGGAGACGGGTACAGGGACTTACTTGAACTGGAATACCGGTTGCCCCGGAGCGGATACCTGGGCAAGATCTATATCTATGACGATAAAGGGGGATTAGTCAAAAAACTGGTCAACAACCTGTCTTTTTCCCGGGAGGGGAAAATTGAATGGGATGGCCGGAACGAAGCAGGATTGAATTGCCCGACCGGGATATATATCCTGGTGGCGGAAGCCCTGGATTTACATGGAAATCGCGTGCAAAAAAAGATTGCCGCGGTATTGTCGGGCCGGGGGTAGTTCCGGTAAAATTAAATTTCCAATTAATTCCGTTGATGCTTTGAAGATTAACTTTGCCGGAGGGAAGCCATTTTGAAAAAAATCAAACAACTGCTTAAAAACAAATGGGTGGAGCGGGGGATCATCCTCTCGATGATTGTGGTCACCTTGCTGTTTTTATTTACCCCGAACCTTGCCACCCTGGCTGGACTCAGCAGCCATGCCTTTGAAGCGGTGCTTCTTTTTCTGGGTTCCGCCTTGGGTTTTATGATGCTTGACCGGCCTAAAATCATGTTTACCTGCCTGGGCATGTGCGCCATTTTATGCCTGTATTTGAAAAAAACGAGCAATTCAAGCATACAGTCTTTGTTCAGGCATGCTGATATCGATTTCAGCCTCTGCCAGGTACTTATCAATGCCGGAACAGATGAATACGAAAACATCAGCCGTCGTCTCCGGGCCAGCAAAGCCGATATCCTCAATATTCAGGAACTCACCCCGGACTGGGCCCTGGTTCTTCACGATGGTTTAAGCGAAGAATATCCTTACCGGGCAGAAATGAACAGGATCGATCCCTATGGTATGGTGGTTTATTCCAAATACCCGATCCGCAAAACCGATACCCTGGTGTTCAGGGACACGCTGTTAAATTATGAGATTCCCTTGCTGAAACTTCAACTTGATATTGAAGGCAGGTTGATGAATTTTATCAGCTGCCATGTACTTCCCAGGCTGAATACATCGGATTTTAATAAAGTCCAACACTTTCTGGATTCATTGACTGTTTGGGTTACCGATGGCGATACCCTGCCAAAACTGATTGCCGGTGATTTTAACCTTTCGCCCTGGGACTTTTCGTTGCAACAACTGATCAATGACACCCGTCTGAACCTGAGTCAGCGGGAGCCTCATTTATTTATACAGCCCTTCGAACACATCCTGTATTCTTCGACCCTCCGTTGTGACCAGCTGGAAGAAGTGAGGACTCACGGCGGCCTGCATCTTGGGATACAGGGTTATTATACCTTTAAACCTTCAGGAGAAGAAATACCGGTCGATAAAAAATATTAAACCGTTGGGGGAAAAACCCGCTTGAGATCACAAATAAAACCCAGATGAGCGAACCGTTGATCATATTCAGAAAGCCCTTTGCGGAACTGAAGGCTATTGAACTTTACGATATCCTCCGGCTGAGGCAGCAGGTATTTATCCTGGAACAATCCTGCCTTTACCTGGATACCGATGGCTTTGATGAGGCTGCACATCACCTGATGATATATAAACAAAAGGATTTAGTAGCCTATTCCCGGTTATTCGGGTTGAATATGCCTTATCCTGGCTATTTGTCCATTGGTCGGGTGGTGACCAGTCCCCGATACCGGGGATTTTCTTATGGACGAAAACTGATGCACCATTCCATTGAACAAGTCAGGTCCATTCATGGTCCCTTTCCGGTAAAAATAGGCGCCCAGGCCTATCTCACCGCTTTTTACTCCTCCCTTGGATTCAGGCCCACCGGGCAGCGTTATATGGAGGATGGCATTCCTCACTTGAAAATGGTTCTGGATTAACTCAATTAATCAAAACCAGGAATCTTATGCAAGGATTCATTCTCTTTTTTATCCTTTTGGCAGGAATCTCCTGCAACTCCAGCCTAAAAATGGAAAGCCCACCGTCTTATAAACTCGTATGGAATGATGAGTTTGATTATACCGGCTTGCCGGACAATAGCAAATGGTCCTATGATGTGGGTGGCCATGGCTGGGGAAATAACGAATTACAATTCTATACAGAAAAGAGAACAAATAATGCCCGGGTGGAAAATGGGCTCCTGGTCATTGAAGCCCGAAAAGAGGAATGGGAGGGAAAGTCGTATACTTCAGCCCGGCTGATTTCGGCACAAACAGGACTGGTTAAACCCTATGGTTGGAAATTTGGCAAGATTGAAGTAAGGGCCAAATTACCGAAGGGAAGAGGGACCTGGCCGGCCATCTGGATGCTGGGCGATCGTCAGCCGCTCAAATGGCCGGATGACGGAGAAATTGATATCATGGAACATGTCGGCTGGGACCAGGGCCGGGTGCACGGAAGCATTCATTGCAAAAAATACTACCACAGCATCGGCACCCAGAAAACTGCAAACATTACAGTACCCGATTGTTCTGAACAATTTCACCGCTATGGGTTAGAGTGGGATGCAGAAGAAATTCGCGTTTCCATGGATGACCAGGTATATTTTAGTTTTAAAAACGAACACAGTTCTTATGAAGCCTGGCCCTTTGACAATAAGATGTACCTCCTGCTCAATATTGCGGTCGGCGGGTCCTGGGGTGGCCAGCAGGGCGTGGATGAAAATATCTGGCCCCAGCGGATGGAAGTGGATTATGTCAGGGTGTGGCAGAAAAAAGGGTGATGAGCGAACTTAGCCCAAAGGTCATGAGTTGGGCTTGTCAAATAGATTATACCATAATTATCAATCCATGAAAAAATGAGAATACGGATCACGCTTTTTTTAATTTTTACAGTGTCAGGCCTGACCTGGGGCCAGAAATTTTCAAAGCAGGTCTACATTTTATCGGATCATTTTTCTAAGGAGACTTGCGAAGTGGACGTTGCCTGTGACTGCTGTGCTTCGGACCTGATTTTCTTAAATAAAAGACAATTTGCCCTGATCGACCGCTGCCTGCACAACGATACGTATCTCCGGGGCACCTATGTAATAAAAGGCGAGGGTATAACCCTGAACTTCCGGCCGGTAGTGGTAAGCCAGTTGTACGATGAAAAGACTCAGAATGAAAGCCATGAAATAAAACGCCTGGAGATGACCCCCCTGGCATTACGGGTCCGGCCTTGCGGGCAGAATAAAGTGACGCTCGGACACCCGGACATCAATGAATATAAATACGGTTCCCGTCGTAAAGGAATAAATGAAAAGGAGATCATCCGGCAATTAAAAAAATCCAAGGCCTGGAAATTGACCTCTACCTGACCGGTCAGGGGGTTTTATAACTTTGAATTCAAATAACTTTCAATAGAATGGCCGTTGACTTTCTCATTACCTCCCTGCTGGTTTTTATGAACGGATTTTTCGTGGCGGCTGAGTTTGCCATTGTCAAAGTGCGTTCCTCACAACTTGAACTCAAAGCACAGTCCGGAAACCGGACGGCCCAGCTGGCAAAACACATCATTTCAAAACTGGACGGATATCTTGCAGCCACTCAATTGGGCATCACCCTGGCAAGCCTGGGATTGGGCTGGATTGGAGAACCCGTGGTCTCCAAATTGCTTATCAAACTTATGACCCTCGTGGGGATAGAAATCAGCGATGAATTGGCTCACGACCTTGCCCTTCCAGTGGCTTTCGCCATCATCACCGTTTTACACATTGTTTTCGGAGAACTGGCTCCCAAATCCATGGCCATCCAGCGATCGGAGAAAACCACTTTATTTATAGCTTATCCCTTGCAGTTTTTTTATATCGTTTTTAAACCTTTCATTTGGCTGTTGAACGGAATTGCAAATTTCTTACTTAAGCTTGTGGGCATTTCAGCTGTTCATGGCTCAGAGGTGCACAGCAGCGAGGAATTAAAATACCTGGTGATGCAGGGGAAGGAGAGTGGTTCCATTGATGAGTCGGATTACAACATCATTAAAAATGCCTTTGAATTCTCCGAACATACGGCCAAACAAATCATGGTTCCGATTACCCGTGTTTTAGCCATAGATCTGAACGATTACAACGAACAGGTGCTGGAAAAAATAATAGAAGAAAGCTATTCCCGCATTCCCTGTTTCGAAGATAGTTTTGATACCATCGTCGGGGTGGTATACCTTAAGGATATATTATTCAGGATGCGTAAAAATGAAACCATTCACCTCCGGGAAATGATGAAACCCGTTTTGATGGTGCCGGAAACAAAACAAATTGGCCAATTGCTGAAGGAATTTCAAATGCAGCATCAGCAAATAGCCATAGTGGTGAATGAATATGGAAGTACAAAAGGCATCGTAACCATGGAAGACATATTGGAGGAACTCGTTGGAGAAATTCAGGATGAATACGATACCGAAGCCGCCATTGTGGAAAAAACCGGTCCTAAAATATATACCTGCATGGCATCCGCTCCTCTGGAGGATATCAATAATTTTTTACCCTTTCCCATCCGGAAAGATGGTCAATACAATACCCTGGCAGGGTATCTCAACCTTAAATTCGGACGTATTCCCAATCTCAATGATCAAATAATCCTGGGCCAGTATGAGTTTACGATTTTAAAAAAGAGCCGTAATTCCATTTCATTTGTCCAACTTCGTGATTTGTCATGAAAAACCTTAAAGAAAAAATCCAATCCGGTGAAGCCGTGCACGGCTGCTGGATCAATCTGGGGTCCACGGTATCCGCGGAAATCATCGGCCGGGCCGGATTCGACTGGGTGTTGATCGACCTGGAGCACGGTTCGGGCAACGACCTGGCGATGTACCAACAATTGCAGGTCCTTGCAGGAACTCCCACCACGCCCCTGGTGCGCACAGATGAACTTTCCCGTTCAAAAATACAGCGTATCCTGGATGCCGGGGCTTCCGGCATCATGTTCCCCCAGATAAGACAGGCGGAAATTGCAGACGAAGTAAGCCGCATGATGTATTATCCGCCCAAGGGCACACGGGGCATGGCCAAAATGGTAAGGGCCATGGGTTTTGGGAAAAATGCTTCGGAATATATCAATAAACTGGATAGAAATTTAGTCGGAGTGGTCCAGATTGAAACTCCGGGGGCGCTGGATCAACTGGACCACATCGCATCCCTGGAGGCAGTGGATGTCCTTTTTGTAGGCCCTTCAGATCTGACCCTATCCCTGGGCATTTTCGGACAACTTGACCATCCGCTATACCAACAGGCAATCCGGTCCGTTGCCCAGGCGGCAAAGAAATACGGGAAAGCAACGGGGGTTCTCTTGCTGGATCCTGCGGAATATCAGATGTATTATCAGCTGGGTTACCGATTCCTGGCCTGCGGGGCTGATGCGACTTTTGTTGCGCGGGGAGCTGAAGCCATGGTCCATACCCTGTCGGAAAAAAGGTCCGGAGACAGACCCTGAACCCATCCGAAGTATATTCTTTAACCTATCCGTATTTTAACGATAGGCATTTGACCAGTCTAATACCACATAGTCAATGCTTGCCTTCACCCGGTGGTTTGCTTCGCTATCTGTAAAAGCTACAGTGATTTCATTCATCGGCTGAACATTGACAGCAATCCGCCTGAGATGATGATCGTCGTCCATAAATTCAAAATTAAAGCCTGCCAACAAGGCATTGCCCCGGTTGGTTTTCAGGATACTGGCCGAGTTGATGAATTCAAACGTTTGGCTATATATCCCCCTGAGGCATAACCAATTCCGGTCACACCATCTTTTCAGGACAAAATACCTTATGGTGTAGGTATACCGGTCATCCTGGGGAGAATTATCCAGAAAATCAATTCTTATCTCACTGCGAATTGAATTATACCGCACACCCACTTTTCGAAGATGATGGTTCCTGCCAGGGGTTCCCTGAAATTCAAAGCCACGGAGCACGAAAATTTCATCCTCCGCCAGCCTGGGGATGACAACATTGCTGTTTTGCCGGTTTGAGGAGGACCCCGATATGCTCCGTTCGCTACCCGGGGTCAGGTGAGGAGCGCTTATCGCATAGTAGATTGCTTTAAGATCCACCGGATCCCGTTCAATTCCCAGAATTCCATTGTCCCCGTCACCCAGGCCTAACAAAAAACTGTTCGAATCTCCCGTTTTACCCCCTGCCATCAGTGTTTGCACATGGTGATCCCCATTTAAATAAGTCAGGTCAAATGCAGTCAAGGCCGGGGTATCCTCCCCGATCGTCTCATGATATAAGGCGTCTGTTCCCCGATATCCCCATCGGCCGGCCCTTATGGGTATCCGCTTATAGCTCATAGTTCCATAATAATAATAATTAATAATAAAGGAATTCGATTTTGACGAATAGATTTCCGACGGCAGTATTGCCTATGTAGTCAGAAATATTATATTTGTTTATACATATTCAAACCACGCTGTCGTGGCGGTAAAATTGATTTATTTGAAGAGCGAATTCCATCATTATCACATCTAAAACAAGATTATATGGCTGAATTAAACCTGCCCGCAACCATCCATCGTTATGGGAAAACCTACCGTAAAGATGCCTGGTACATTCAGCCACTGCTCACCTTTCTTGTTCTTTCTGCTTTTATCGTTTATGCCACCTGGGCTGCTTTTCAGGGCAAAGATTACGTTTTTGGCCCTTATATCTCACCGCTGTATTCTCCTGAGCTCTTTGGTGATTCTGATCACAGTTGGTTCGGGCCCAAGCCCGGCTGGTTTCCTTCCATCCTGCCCTGGTCACCGGCATTGCTGATTTTATGGGCCCCGGGCCTCTTCCGACTGACCTGTTATTATTACCGTGGAGCCTATTATAAGGCTTTTTGGGCCGACCCTCCCTCCTGCACGGTATCAGAACCGCGAAAGACATACCGGGGTGAAAATTCCTTCCCCCTGATCATTCAAAATGTACATCGTTATCTGATGTATATCGGGCTTCTTTTTATCCTTTTCCTGAGTCATGATGCCTGGAAGGCCATGTGGTTTTTTGATCCGGAAACGGGGATAAAGCAGTTTGGTATCGGTATCGGCACTCTGGTGTTATCGATCAATGTGGTTTTACTCGGCGGCTATACCCTGGGATGCCACTCCCTGCGACATGCGGTGGGCGGAATCATGGACCGTTTTTCCGGTAAACCCGTGCGCAGGATGGCCTACCGCTGCGTCACCTGCCTGAACAGGAAGCATATGATCTGGGCCTGGATCAGTTTGATTTGGGTTGCCTTCACGGATGTATATGTGCGGATGTGTGCAACCGGAGTATGGACGGATCTCAGAATATTATAATTTTTTACGATCTGCGCCCTTCTTAAAACCAGTCTGATGGCGAAAGGGCAAACTTATAATTTAATATGACGAATTACGATACATATGAATACGATGTCCTGGTCATCGGGGCAGGAGGCGCAGGGCTCCGTGCCTCCATAGAGGCATCGGCTCACGGCGTTACCGTCGGTCTGATTTGCAAGTCCTTGCTGGGGAAAGCCCATACGGTGATGGCCGAAGGCGGGATAGCTGCAGCCCTTTCAAACGTGGATGACCGGGATAACTGGAAAGTTCATTTTGCCGATACCATGCGCGGAGGGCAATATCTCAACAATTGGAGAATGGCAGAATTGCATGCCAAAGAAGCCCCCGACCGGGTAAATGAACTGGAAGCCTGGGGTGCATTATTCGACCGCACGAAAGACGGACGGATTTTACAACGCAATTTTGGAGGACATAAATATCCCAGACTGGCTCATGTGGGTGACCGAACCGGCCTGGAAATGATACGGACCCTGCAGGATCATGGCATTCACCAGGGAGTGGATGTACACATGGAATGCACGGTCATTACCCTGCTGAAGGACGGTGAGCGCGTAGCCGGCGTGTTTGCTTATGACCGGGAAAGAGGTAAGTTTAAAATTTTCCGTTCCAGAGCCTTGATCATGGCAACCGGAGGTGTGGGAAGATCCTTTAAAATTACCAGCAACAGTTGGGAATGCACTGGTGACGGCCACGCCCTGGCTTACCGGGCCGGAGCTGAATTAATAGATATGGAATTCCTGCAGTTCCATCCCACTGGAATGATATGGCCTCCAAGTGTCCGCGGCATCTTAGTTACAGAAGGCGTGCGGGGAGAGGGGGGAATTCTTTTAAATAAAAACGGGGAACGATTTATGTTTAATGACATTCCCGAGCCCTATCGAAATCAGACTGCCGACAACGAGGAAGAAGGCTGGCGTTATACCCAGGGCGATAAAAATGCCAAACGCCCGCCCGAATTGCTTACCCGTGATCATGTGGCCAGGTGCATTGTGCGTGAAATCAAAGAAGGAAGGGGGAGTCCCCACGGAGGCGTATTCCTCGATATAGCCTGGATCAAAAAGAAACTGCCTGGTGCAGAAGAGCACATCAAAAGGAAATTGCCCAGCATGTATCATCTGTTTAAAAAACTGGCTGATATCGATATCACCAGGGAGGCCATGGAAATCGGACCTACAACGCATTATATGATGGGGGGTATTAAGGTTGATGCCGATACACAGATGTCCACCGTTCCCGGCCTCTTTGCCGCAGGGGAATGCGGAGCGGGCCTACATGGGGCCAACCGGCTGGGTGGCAACTCCCTTTCTGACCTTTTGGTATTTGGAAAAAGAGCAGGAGAGCATGCTGCAAAATTTGCCCTGGCAAACGGGATCCCCAAGCTGGACGAAAATCAAATCACAGATGCCGCACGGCAGGCCTTGCAGCCCTTTGAAACTGAAAATGGAGAAAGCCCTTTTGATGTTCATCACGACCTGCAGGCCATGATGCAGGACCTGGTCGGTATAGTCCGTAAAGAGGATGAAATGACGCTTGCCCTTTCCAGGCTGAATGAATTAAAAACCCGTTCGCTCAAAGTCAGGGTCAGTGGCAACCGGGAGTTCAATCCGGGATGGCATACGGCGCTTGATCTTCAAAACATGTTGCTGGTCTCGGAAGCCATCGCAAAAGCGGCCCTGGAAAGGAAAGAAAGCAGGGGCGCTCATTTCAGGGAAGATTTTCCTGCCAAAGATGAAAAAAGCGGTAAGTTTAATATCGTTGTCAAAATGAATGAAAATGGTGAAATGGAACTAAAACACCAGTTCATCCCGGAGATGAGGGCTGATCTTAAACAAATCATAGAGGAAATGAAATAACCATTAAATATTAATCGATGTCACAAACCACTTTTCAGATCTTTCGTGGCGATACGGCCGGAGGGAATTTAGTGGATTATACCACCGAAGTCACGGATGGAATGGTGGTTCTTGATGCTGTCCTCCAAATTCAATCTGAGAAAGCAAGTGATCTGGCCGTCCGGTGGAATTGCAAGGCGGGACATTGCGGATCGTGTTCTGCAGAAGTGAATGGCAGGCCAAAACTGATGTGCATGAGCCGGCTGACCGATTTTCCTCTGGATCAGCCGGTGACCATTCAGCCCATTAAAGCTTTCCCGGTGCTCAAAGATTTGGTTACCGACGTTTCGTGGAATTACAAAGTAAAAAAGAAAATAAAAAAATTCAAACCAAGGCCGCCGGATGCAGCGGACGGTACATGGAGAATGTACCAGGAAGATATTGACCGCGTACAGGAATTCCGAAAATGCATTGAGTGCTTTCTTTGCCAGGATGTATGTCATGTATTGCGGGAACACCATTTACACGATGAATTTGCCGGCCCCCGCTTTTTCGCCCATATAGCCGCTTTGGAAATGCATCCCCTCGATGTCGAAGACCGCCTCGAGGACCTTAAAAAGGCCCATTCCATCGGATATTGCAACATCACCAAATGTTGTACTACGGTATGCCCCCAGGAGATCGCCATTACCGATAACGCCATCATCCCCTTGAAAGAACGGGTAGCGGACCGGTACTATGATCCCCTTAAAATACTGTACCGGAAATTTTTCCCTAAAAAACAGTCCATTTGAATGCTTGTTTGCCCGGCTTTATCCTGATTCATTTTTTACTAAAAAATAAAAATTTAAACTAACTTAAAGGATCTTATTGCTCAGGAGCATTTTAATAAAAAGACCATGTTGCAATTAAAACCCATATCACCGGATGGCATTCCCGAAGCACTTGAAAAAGCGGTACGATACCGGTTGTTGAACGAACCACGATTGGCAGAAAGCATTTGTCTTGATATATTGGAAATTGACCCTGAAAACCAGGAAGCCCTCATCACCTTGCTTCTTTCCAAAACCGATCAGTTTGGCAGTTCTGCGTCAGCAGACGTGGCCGATGCCAGGCAGTTTCTTTCCCGTTTGCACAGCGCTTATGACCAATTCTATTATGGGGGCATTATATGCGAGCGGCAGGCAAAGGCGATTTTAACCAAAGACCTCACGGGAGGCGATTTTATGGCCTATGAGTGGTTGATGGATGCTATGGAATTATTTGAAAAAGCCGAAGCCATTCGCCCGCCAAACAAAGATGATTCCATTCTTCACTGGAACACTTGTGTGCGAATGATTACACGCAACCATCTTCATCCGAGGCAGGAGGATTTTATTGAACCTCCTCTGGAGTGAGGCCCTGCAGCAACGTGCGTCAAGCCAAAAACCTATTTCTCAGAAATGGTTTTCTAAATGTATTCATTCTGAAAGCCGCCCTGTTTGGATAATCCTCACAGGGGCGGGGTGCTATTAACAACAGGCCTCAAATCCAAATAGGGCTAACCCCGACACCATGACTCTTGTTGAGTCCCCTCGAAATGAAGACACCCTGCCGATGCCGATGTTCAATTCCGCTGACTGCTGAAACAAAACCAGTTTTGACCTATATTTAATCTTCATTAAGCATTAGGAGATGGTCATCATCGTTTTGGGCTTACCCGGTTCAGGCAAAAGTTATTTTGCATCGAAACTGGCAGCTGAACTAGGCGCGGATTACATCAGTTCGGACGAAGTCAGGATGAGTTTACTTTCTACAAGAACCTACAGTGAGGAAGAAAAAAAAATGGTCTATGACGCCATGGGCAGCATGATGTCGGACGCCCTTTTTCATAAAAAACCGGTAGTCCTGGATGCGACCTTTTACAGGGAGTCATTGAGAAATCAGTTTGAAGAAATCGCCCAAGGTTACCGGGAAAAAATAATATATATCGAAGTCACCGCCCCGGAGCACCTCATAGAAGAACGCCTCCAAAAACCCAGGTTGTCCAGTGAAGCGGATCACGCTGTATACCTGAAGCTGAAAGAGGCTTATGATCCGCTGAAAAAGGATCATCTGATCCTGTTTTCATCCAATGATAACATTTCGGAGATGCTTTCGGAGGCCGCTGACTATATTCATCGCTCCCATGAACAGCCGGCAAATTGAAATCATAATACGATCAGGAAAGTTTCCGCACCCGTTCAATAACCTTAAGCTGGTTGAAACCCATATTTCCTACGTCATCCTGGGAAAATCCCTGGTTTACAAGTTCAAAAAGGAAATCAAATATTCTTTCCTTGATTTTTCAACCTTAAAAAAGCGAAAGTTTTATTGTGAACGCGAGGTTATACTGAACAACCGTTTTTCAACAGGGGTGTACCTGGGTGTGGTTCCGGTACGCCGGAAAAAAAATGAAATCAGCATTGATGGCCAGGACGGGAAGATCATCGATTACGCCGTGAAGATGAAACGGCTGAAGGAGTCGAGTCAGATGCACCTGATGCTCGAAAAAAAACAGGTCAATAGAAAGCATATTCAGGCCTTGGCTTCTTTGATCCGGGGTTTTCACAGCCGTGCAGAGGTGATCCGCACTCCCTTTCGGCCCAACGCATTTTCCTCCAGGTTCAATGATCTTCTTTCCGTAACCGGTTTTGTTAAGTTGGTTTTGGGGCCTCCCTGGTCTAAAACCATTAAAAAAGCAATCCGCCACTCCGACCAATTCCTGAAGCGCCACCAGGATCTTTTTGTACAACGTATTGACAAAGGATTCATCAGGGACTGCCATGGTGACCTTCATTCCCGTAATATTTTTTTATACCGCCGCCCCATTCTGTTTGATTGCCTTGAATTCAACGATGAATTCCGGCAAATGGATGTGCTGGATGAAATCGCCTTTTTCTGCATGGACCTGGAAGCGGAAGGCTTTTACGGATTGAGCAAAGCCTTTACAGATTATTATTTTTCCGGGAATAAAAAAGCATTCGGTCACCGGGAACAAATGCTTTTCGCTTACTATAAAAGCTACCGCGCGAATGTAAGAGCCAAAGTAAATGCCCTGAGGGCGATGAAGGCAGAAGGCGCCCAGCGAATAAAAAACCTGGACGATGTGAAAAAATACCTGACCTTGATGGAAAACTACCTCGGTTCGTTTCAATAACTTGTAGTCTTATGCGCTTGTCCAACCTGATTTTGTTTGGTATCTGCCTGCTGCTTTGCGCTTTTGTAATCAGCGAGGGGACTCATAACCCTGCGGCTTCCAAAAAAATTGAAATCCGGGGGATCTACGGAAGCCCGGAGCCATTCTGGAAAAAGGATCTCCGCCTCGACCAACTCGGGGTGAATGCGGTATTTATGCACGATGGAGCGATCAATGAAAAGATCATGTCCCGTGCCAGGTCCGAAGGACTTAAGGTGTTTGCAGAGTTTGCCACCCTGAATGGTAAAAATTATGTGGATCAGCACCCCGAAGCCTGGGCCATCGATCAAAACGGAAAAAAGGTGGAGGCTGCCACCTGGTTCATGGGGGTCTGTCCTACAGAACCCGGTTTCAGGAAATACCGGACCGAAGCGCTGAAAAATCTGTTGCGAAAATTCGACCTCGACGGGGTATGGATGGATTACCTGCACTACCATGCCCAGTTTGAAGATCCGGAGCCCATCCTCCCTGAAACCTGTTTTTGCAATCATTGCCTCTCCGGCTTTCAGTCCGCCACAGGATTAACCTTGCCTGGGGTAAATACTGCTGAAAAAGCGACCTGGATACTCGAACATCAGGACAAAACCTGGAGAAACTGGCGATGTACGGTGATCGCAGGCTGGGTGCATGATTTTAAAAAGATACTGAAGGTGGAAAAGCCTGGCGCCCTTCTGGGCATCTACCATTGCCCCTGGAACGACGATGATTTTAATGGGGCCCGGCGCCGGATCCTGGGACTGGATTATGACCTGCTCCGCGAACGTGCCGATGTGTTTTCACCCATGGTTTATCATGGCAGGATGGGAAAAGATCCCGAATGGGTCAAAGAAAATATAAGCTGGTTCACCCACCGGTTGAATGTTCAACCTGATCAATACCCCAAAGTCTGGCCCATTGTTCAGGCTCATAATGATCCCGGGGTCATCACGGCAGAAGCCTTTGAAAAAGTTTTACGGTATGGGGCCATTGGCCGGTCGAGCGGGGTCATGATGTTTACCAGTTTTTCAGTAGCTGAAGATGAAGAGAAGACGGTAATAATGAAAAAGGTATATACTGGGTGGTAGCTTTCATTTCTTTAATTATTTTAATTATTTAATTCCCTTAATTACCTCTTCACCGCCCATTTCAAACACACCGGTTTATTCACCGACAACCGTTTGCCGGCATCGGTAAGCAGACCGGTCTCCCGGTTGATGTTGAAAACCACGACATCGTTTGTGTTTTGGTTAGCGGCCAGCAAATAATTTCCGGAGGGATCGATGGTGAAATTGCGCGGGGTCTTGCCCAGGGTACTTTGATGGCCCACCAGGGTCAGAGAACCGTCAGCCTGATTGACTTTAAAAATGCCAATGGTGTTTGACTCCATCCGGTTGGAGCAATAAACAAATTTTCCGTCGGGGGATACATGGATATCGGCAGAGCCGAAAGGTCCTTTGTAATCCGCAGGATGCCCATTGACGGAACCGATCACTTTCAGTTTTCCTTTTTTATAATTCAGCGCGGTGACATTACCCGACAGCTCTTCCATGAGGTATGCCCACTTGCCGTTGGGATGAAAATCAAGGTGGCGGGGCCCTGCACCGGGTTTCAATTGTACAAAACCCGGTTTTTGGGTATTGATCTTGCCATCGGCCTGGAGTTTATAGATCATGACCTTGTCGATGCCCAGGTCGGGCACCATAAGGTATTTGTAATCGGGTGAATAAACGGCAGCATGTACATGGGGGGCATCCTGCCTGCCCTTTACGGCGCTGCTGCCTGCATGCTGGATATTCGTGGCCTTACCCAGGGATCCATCGGTGCCAACAGGATAATACACGAGGTTGCCGGAAGAATAATTGCCGGCGGCTACCCATTTCCCGTTTTTATGCGTGGACACATAACAGGGATGGTTGCCTTCCGAAGGCTGTGCATTTATAAATTCCAGGCTGCCCTGGTGGTCGTCAAAACGGAAGGCGGACACACCCCCTCCATTGGGATTACCGGTTTCGGTGACCGCATAGAGGTATTTCTGATCCGGAGACAGGGAAAGGTAGGAGGGGTTTTGGGCGGCGATTTTGTGGAGATATTGAAACTGGCCTTTGGCGCTGTTGTAACTATAAACTTCTATGCCGTCGGTCGGGGCCGTGGTATAGGTGCCGATGATCAGAAAATAATCGTCCTGAGTATATAGTGGACTCATGAATCGCGTTAACAAAAGGACAAATAAGCTGAGATACTTCATATGGACTGGATTAAGCTTCGTAATCTGATTGATCAGGTCAAAGGTAATGATCAGGGGCCACTACCCTTTTATTTCTTTCTACCCATTCCCGCTCCCGCATTGGGAAATGGTCGAAGCAGAGGTTTATAGCCTTTAATGGCTGCTTAGGTGTTTTTACCAATCCGATTTATGATTCATCCGTTGAACTCCGTAAATAAAAGAATTTGAATCTATTCCTCCCCAAGCGCCAAAACAATCACATCAAATTCATAACCTTTTTGCATCAGATAGGAAATGACTTTTTGTTTTTTTTCATAATCCGTAAGGCCTCCGGGCAGGTACCTGTTTTTTAGTTCAGCCAGTTTTAGGAGGGTTTCGCGATATTCGGTTTCATCGATCTCGGTGAGGGCCTTGCGGATGCAGTATTCAGGGATATTGTGCATTTTAAGAGACTGTACAATCTTGATCCTGCCCCATTGATTGTTGCGGAATTTCCCCCTCGCCAGGGAACGGGCGTACCGTTCTTCGTCAAGAAGGCCTTCCGTAATCATGGCAGAGATCAGTTCTTCCAGGTCGTCCCCCCGGAATCCCAGTTTCAGTCCTTTTGACCGGACATCCTGATGGCACCTTTCCTGGAAGTTGCAATATTGCCTTAAAAGCTCCAGGCCTTCCTGAATCGTCAGAACGGGTTTCATCCGATGTTCAGGATTTGATGGCCAGATAATTTTTAACAGCCGTGATGACATCATGGCCGCCGGTAAGGTAAAGGGTACGTATACCCAGGGTTTTGGCAGATTCTATATTTTCATAGGTGTCTTCGACATAAAGGGTCTCTTCTGGCCGGATACCTGCATCCTGTAAAACATATTCAAAAGAGGCCTTTTCCGGTTTTCTGGCGTTCACCAGGTGGGAATAATAGATACGGTCAAACCAGGGTTCCAGGGAGGGGGCATTGTAATTCCGCTCCATAAAAGCATTTACCCAGGAAAGGTGCAGCCCGTTGGTATTACTCAGGACAAAAAGGTGGTACTGCTGGTCCCGGAGCTGCTTCAAAAAATCCAGGCGTTCGGAGGGGATATCGATAAGCATGGCATTCCAGGCCCGAATCACCTGCTGGGCGTAGACCTGGGGCTTTGCATGTCGGATGAGGTCATTGATAAACAGTTCATCCGAGATTAGTCCTTTCTCATAATCCACCAAAACCGGTTGCAATTCATCCATTACCTGTTCTTCCAGGTCTGGACGCCTCAACAGTTTGACCAGCTCCTGGCGGGTTCGGGGAATATCAATATCGATGATCACATTCCCCAGGTCAAACAGGATATTTTTTATGGAAGACACGCTGCAAAGTTATGCGGGAAATATGGGATGGCATACCGGCCGGGATTCCGGGCGATAAATCGACACCCCTTATTTGAGCATCAGTTCCCTCAGCCGGGCAATGGCCGTGCTCCTTGAAGTAGCCTCCAGGGACAGATAAGCATTGTTAATGTGCCGCTTGATGGTATTGGTACTGACATAGAGGGTTTCGGCAATTTGCCGGTTAGTCTGGCCTGTATAGATCAGTTGAAGAACATCAAACTCACGTGGGGTGAGCGGGGTGTGCAGATGCCTGTTTATTTTTTCCAGCTGAATCCCTGGTACCAGTTGGTTGGTCCGTTGGGCAAAGTTGGAGATTGCGATTTCCAGGGTGGCCTGGAGGGTTTTTTCGTTGAAGGGTTTTACGATATATCCCCAGGGCTCCACTTTTTTTGCCCGTTCCAGGGTGTCCCGGTCGGCATAGGAGGTGAGAAACAAAAAAGGAAGCTGGTAATTTTTATTGATAAAATCGGCAAGCTGGATGCCATCGGTCTCCCCGTCCAGATTGATATCCAGGATCACCGCATCCGGAGAGGATGTCCGAAGCAATTGACGGGCCTCCTCGTCGTCATAGGCAATGCCGGAAACCATAAAATCGGAATTGTTGAGATAGGTGGCAATGTGTTCGGCAATCAGGGGTTCGTCCTCCACAATCAGGATCTTGCATTCGCTGCTCATCGTATTGGTCAATAGGTCCTTCCGCATCAGATGATTTTATATTTGGTGATGTGCAGGGCGACCACGGCACCTTGCTCATTGTAGGTTTCAACTTTCGCTTTCAGTTTTTTGGCGAAAGCCCGGATCAACTGATAACCAAATGAATTTCCGGCATCGGGTTTCCAGCCCGGCGGAAAACCAACGCCGTTGTCCTTCACACGGAAATACAAGGAACCGTTGCCATTGGGTTTTAGCGTGATGGAAAGGTCCCCGCTTTCCTGATGGTTAAAGGCATACTTTAATGAATTGCTGATCAGTTCATTCACAATGAGTCCAATGGGCACCACCGTATCTACGTCGAGGAGGAGCGGATGGATATCCGTATGGAGATTAATTTTATTTTTTTCGATCTGGTAGGAATCAAATAGGCTGGACACCAGGTGCTGGATATAGTCTTTCACATTGATGCTTCGGATATTGCCGTCCCGGTAGAGGTTCTGATGGATCAGGGCCATGCTTTGCACCCGGTTTTTACCTTCCCGGATGGCTGTATAGGCGGACTGATCACGGATGGAAAGGGACTGAAGGTCCAGCAGGCTGGATATGATTTGCAGGTTGTTTTTGACCCGGTGATGGATTTCTTTGATAAGGACCTCCATGTTTTCGGTTTGTTTTTCTATAATCCGGTTTTTATTTCTTTGTTGCATATACATGAAGTACAACAGCCCTCCGAGCAATAAAAAAATCAGGCTGGCGCCGAAAAAAAATAACCTCATTTTTTTTTCATCCGCGAATCGTTGTGCCTGGAGCATCATTTCCCTTTGTAAGGAAGCGCTCAGCTTCTTTTGATCTTCCAGTTGCTGCGACTGGATTTCGTTTTTTGAAGACAAGGCCTCTGCCAGTAGTTTTTCTTTGTTTAGCAAGGAGTCCATCAACTGGTTTTCCGCGTTGAGATAACGGATCTCGTCTTTGAATTTAAGGCGAGCCGAGTTTTCTTCGATCCGGGCTATGGCGGATTGAATATTGATGGCGCTTCCCACTGCAAGTTCCCGGGTGTACAAATGGTAGTATTCCATGGCTTCTTTAAACCTCCCCGACTGTTCATAGGATTCGGCCCTGTTTCGATTTACATGCTGATTGAGCAGGGGAGAATTCCTTGCCGGCAAGGCTTTTTTATAATGGATTTCCGCTATCGAATCCATTCCCTGGACCAGATAATAATTTCCCAGGGTGGTTTCAAAACGGCTGACCAGGTTGAGGTCTGCGGGTGGAATTTGAGCTTGAATATTTTCCAGGAGCGTTATTCCTTCATGAAACTTCGACAACCGGATCAAGCTGTTCGCCTTTTCTATGGTTGAAAAGATCCTGTCTTCCGGAAGTCCCAACTGAACCGCCAGGTCAATGGCCTGCTCCGCAAATGCCCGGCTTCTGGCATATTGTTTTTCATCGTAAAACGTAGTGGTTAGCCTTTGTGCCACCCTAAGCATCCCCAAAAAATCACCCAGTTTTTTTTTGAGCTCCATGGACTGGATAAAAAAAGGTGGATCCAGATTAATGCTGGCATTCATATTGTAAATCCTGGTCAGGTAGTCCCTGATTTCATCTTCCAGGGCGGGTTCCGGTTTGGGGTTCGATCGCAAGGCATCCATAAAGTTCTGGCCTGCCACAAAATAGTTGCCCCGGTGAAAAAAGGCCTTTGCCAAATCGGAGATCAGCCTCACTCCCGCTGAATCTGGCAGCACCTGGTTGTACAAGGATCGGGCAGCATTCAGATGGCGCAAGGCCGGGCCATATTCTTTTTTCTCCAGGTATAATGCCCCGATGGCATGGTTGATGCCGGCTCTTTGCAAGGGTTCGGCCTTTGCCGGCAGCAGATTCAAGGCTCTGTTTAAGGTGACCAGGACACTGTCTTTTACCTCTGTCTGCAAGATATTCCAGCGGTGCAGCACTTCCTTGTGCTCTTTCCAAAATGCAGTCGAAATCAAATCCTGCTGTCCAAGGATCAGGCTGAAACAACAGGCGGTAAAAAAAATGATCAGGATCGATTTCATCATGACAGTCCAAATAGTCTGAAGCGGCCAAACGACCGCCTTCATGTCAATAAAGATGGGGGTAATACGGGGGATGCCGATCACCCAAACAGGTGAATTTATATTAAACCGGTGAAGTTGGCCGAATATCAGAACGGGACATCATCGTCTTCATTCATCCTGCTGGGCCGGGTGATTGCTGTGCTGAACGGCGTTTGACCGGGGATGGGCATTTCTCCCTTCAACCTGGTGAAATCGAAGGCATCCAGTTCCGTGAACTTGGCAAAACGGTCTATGAAACGGAGTTGGACCGTTTCAAGGGGGCCGTTCCTGTGTTTGGCTATGATGATTTCTACCACGCCTTTGGGCAGGTTATCATCCGTGCCTTCCATTTCATAATAATCCGGGCGGTATATGAAGGTGACGATATCGGCATCCTGCTCAATGGCACCCGATTCCCGCAAGTCTGAGAGCATCGGCCTCTTGGCCCCGCCACGGGTTTCCACGGCCCGGCTGAGCTGAGAGATGGCGATGACCGGGATATTCAGTTCTTTGGCCAGCCCTTTAAGCGCCCTGGAAATGGATGAAATCTCTTGTTCACGCGTTCCGGATTTATTGTCTGAACGCCCGCTCATGAGCTGGAGATAGTCGATGATCACCATTTTGATATCGTGGTGCATCTTGAGCCGTCGGCATTTGGCGCGCAATTCGAAAATGTTGATCCCGGGCGTATCGTCTATATAGATGGGCACTTCGGCCATATTTTCAATGACGCGGTGGAGTTTAGCCCATTCCTCGTCTGTCAGTTTGCCGTTTCGCATCTTGGTTCCTTCAATTTCGGCTTCCAGGGATATTAACCTGGTGACCAGTTGGTGGCTGGCCATTTCAAGGGAAAATATCGCGATGGGCATTCGGTGGTCAAAGGAGGCATTACGAGCCAGGGCCAGGGTAAAGCTGGTTTTGCCCATACCCGGCCTTGCAGCTACAATGATAAGATCGGAATTTTGCCAGCCGGAAGTCACCCGGTCGAGGGCCGTAAAGCCAGAGGGTACACCAGTAAGTCCCTCTTCGCGTTTGGATATCTCTTCCAGTGATTTTTGTGCACGGGCGGCCAGTGCCCCCAGGGATTCATAACCGCGGTTTAAGTTGCCCTGGGTGACGTCGTAGAGATTACGTTCGGTTTCATCCAGAAGATCGAATACATCAATGGTCTCGTCGAATGCCCCGCTGATCGTCCCTGTGGCAATACGGATGAGTTCGCGCTGGATATGTTTTTGCGCTACGATGCGGGCGTGATATTCAATATTGGCTGCGGATCCCACCTTATTGGAAAGATCGACCAGGTAATGAACCCCGCCTGCGGACTCCAGTTCACCCACTTTTTTAAGGGCTTCGTGCACGGTAAGCAGGTCGATGGGCTGTGTTTTTTCAAACAAAGCCAGCATGGATTTATAGACGATCTGGTTCTGCGGTTTATAAAAACTCTCCGGCTTCAGGATATTGATGACTACGGGCAGGGCGTCTTTGTCAATCATGATGGCGCCCAGGATGGCTTCTTCCAGCGGCACGGCCTGGGGCTGAATTTTACCATAGGTCATGATGCTGGAATCATCCTCCAGTTTGCGGGTGGTTTTCCTGGCAGAGGAAGTATTTATATCAACTATTGGGTTTGGGTTTTCCATTCTTCACCGGCAAACATAATCCTAATTAAAATATATAAATCAATTTTAATGTCAAGCCGCTGATCAAATGTAAGGAGGTGACTTTCAATTGAAAAACAAGGGGGCCGGTCAGGGTAGCCGAAAAATGTGGATAAGATGTTGGCAGACTGTGGATAACTTGCCGCGGGAGAGGGTGCGTGGCTTGACCGACCTGATTTTCAATCTAATGATACAACCTTAACTAACAATAAAAATTGTTAATAAAATATTTCATAGGGCCAAAATCTCTTATTCAATCAGGGTGGTTTCTGTATCTTAACCATCAAATTGAATGATATGAAGAGGAGAATCTTGTTTACTGGTTTGGCCCTGGTATTGATCCAGGCCTGGGGAATGACCCAGCCCCCCGAAAGGCTGATCAAAGTAAGGGTATCCCCGGATCATAAAGACTGGACCTATAAACCTGGGGAAAAGGTGTTTTATTCCATCAGTGTAAGCCGGAATGAGGAACCGGTGACGGATTGTACCATCTATTATGAGATCGGACCGGAAAAAATGACCCCTCTGAAAAAAGATTCCATGAAACTGGTGAACGGTATGGCCCGAATCGATGGAGGCAGTATGACCGGTGCCGGTTTTTCAAGATGTGTTGTCACCACCTGGATCGATGGAAAAATGTACCGCGGTCTGGCCACGGCCGGTTTCAATCCCAATGAATTGCAACCCGCCATCCGGTATCCCGGTGATTTTATGGATTTCTGGGGAAAGGCCAAAGCTGACCTTGCAAAAATACCTTTGGATGCAAGAATGACCCTTATGCCCGAACGATGCACGGAGAAAACCAATGTTTATCATGTGAATCTCCAGAATTACCGCGATGGAGGTACCGTCAGATTGTATGGCATCCTTTGCGTACCCAAAAAAGAAGGCAAATACCCCGCCTTGCTGAGGGTGCCCGGGGCAGGTGTGCGGCCATACAACGGAGACATCAACATGGCAGAGAGAGGCATGATCACTTTTGAGATTGGCATTCATGGCATTCCGGTCGATATGGATCCTTCGGTATACCAGAATCTGGGTGCGGGTCCCCTTGCCGGTTACTGGGTGTACAACCTGGATGACCGGGACCGGTATTATTTCAAACGGGTATACCTCGGTTGTGTGCGGGCCAATGATTTTATTTTCAGCCTGCCCGAGTTTGACGGCCGGAACCTTGCGGTGACCGGGGGAAGCCAGGGTGGGGCTTTGTCCGTGGTGACCGCAGGGCTTGATCCAAGAGTAAAATACCTTGGCGCTTATTATCCGGCCCTGGCCGATCTTACGGGATATTTGCAAAACCGGGCCGGAGGCTGGCCGCATATGTTTGATAAAAACAATCCGGGTCATCAGACGGAAGCGAAGATCAATACCGCACAATATTATGATGTAGTCAACTTCGCCCGCCAGATCCGCGTACCCGGGGTTTATACCTGGGGATACAACGATGAAACCTGTCCTCCCACCTCCATGCACCCGGTATACAATGTGATTTCCGGGCCGAAGGAACTGTGGTTATACCAGGAAACCGGCCATTGGACTTACCCGGAGCAAACCGAGAAAGTAAACAATTGGTTGTTTACCCAGTTAACGAAATCTACACAATAGGCAGGCAGGATTAACGACACCTTTAATAAAATTTTCTTCTCTGAACTTTCGACTGGAAACCGAACGCCTGGTTCTTCGCCATGTCAACCATGATGATGCCCATTTTATCTGGAAATTGTATAATACTCCTGATTTTATCCGGTTTATCGGAGACAAAGGTTTATCGGACCTAAGCAAAGCCGGCGATTATATCCGCGATTCAATCATCAGCAGTTATGACAAAAATGGATTTGGCCTTTACCTGGTGGAGTTAAAAGTTGAGGCGGTACCCATCGGCGTCTGCGGCATCCTGAAAAGGGATGAAAAAAATGTTCCGGACATCGGATTTGCCCTTTTACCGGAATTTTACCGGATGGGATATACTTTTGAAGCCGCTGAAAGCGTATTAAGATATGCCCGGGAGCAATTAAACCTGCCGGTGATCCGGGGCCTGGTCCATCCGGAAAATACCGCATCAAGGGCCTTATTGAAAAAATTAGGAATACCCGAAGAACAAATTGTAGTTTCAATTTGAAACAAAATGGAATAACAGGAGAATTCACTTTATCTTGTAATTAGTTTTGACTACCTTGAAACTTTATTTAGTTAAGAATCGACCTTTTAACCTTTTAAAACCCGAACAATGAAAAACTTTATGAATAAACCCAGTGTCCTGGTGGAAACCGGGGGTATAAAAACGCCGATCCGGGACTATATGGCCACCAACCTGATCACTTTTACACCCGAATCCAACATCATGGATGTGGTCAATGCCCTGCTTGAAAAAAGGATCACGGGTGCGCCTGTTTTGAACAACAAAAAGGAAGTAGTCGGAATGATAGATGACAAAACCTGCCTGAAATTGCTGGTAGCTACGGAATATTACAACTCTCCCCTTTCCGAACAAACAGTACGCAACTACATGGATGACGTGCTGATGACGGTGAAAGAAAATATCAGCATCTCTGAAGCCGCCAATATTTTTCTCGAAACCAAATACAAACGGTTGATCGTCGTGGATGATCACGGCAAACTGGCCGGTCAGATCAGCCGGCGCGATATCCTGAGAGCAATCCGGGATATCAATACCATCAGCTGGAAAAAATAAAGTGACTAAGGCTGAGGTTAAGGTTGAGATGGTTTTCTGGGTTTTTAGTATTCTTTAACGGGCGGCCCTTCCGCTATTGAAGGGACATCCTTCCAAATCCCATATATTTGGAATCAAATTTGATGCTATTCACCGGCCCCTTTTATACCAGAATGCTTAGATACTTTAGCCTATTTCTTATTTTACTACTCCTTGCCGGAGCCGGGTTTGCCCAGGATGCCCGCCTGGCGGAACAATATTTCCAGGACGGCGAATATGAAAAAGCGGCTGTGCTTTTCAGCAAATTGCTTGATCAGAACAAGAGCAACAATTATTTTTTTAACCGGTTAACGGAAAGCCTGATCTACCAGGATAAAATGCAGGAAGCCGAAGCAATCGCCAAAAAACAATTAAAAAGTTTTCCGGATGACGCCGCCAATTATGTGGTGTACGGCACCCTGCTTGAAAAAAAAGGGGAACCCGTGGAGGCCGAATTACAATTTAAGAAAGCCATAGAAAAAGTACC
>CAYOPD010000019.1:0-1378 GCA_964405735.1 uncultured Saprospiraceae bacterium
AATCCAGTCACTAATTATTTCAAGATATGAACATATTCAAAGGTTGGTTGGCTTTTATTATACTAAATTTGGCTGTAGGTTCTTGTTACACACCTGCAAATAGAAAACTTCCTTCTCATCAGGTAACGTTTGTAAACGGAAGTAGCAATAATAAGCTTGAAGTATTGGATTGGGGCGGAAGCGGTAGGCCCATACTTTTTCTTGCCGGACTTGGTAATACTGCCCATGTTTTTGACGATTTTGCCCCGAGGTTTACAGATAACTTTCATGTGTATGGTTTAACACGCAGGGGTTTTGGCGCGTCTGTCCAGACGTCAGGAGGTTATGATACAAAAACGCTGACCAGCGATATTCTGGCCATTATAGACAGTTTGCATCTGAATAAAGTCATTCTGATTGGTCATTCCATAGCTGGAAATGAAATTTCAAAGTTTGCCTCATCTTATCCCGGCCGGTCAGAAAAAGTGGTATATCTTGATGCTGCTTACGATTATGCCGCACCTGGTTTTGGCAGTCTCCTCGCTCATGAACCGCAACCTCCAAAGGCAACGACAGAAGACTCTTCCTCCCTTGAACATTTAAGCAATTATTTTCAAAAGGTAATGGGTATCTCATTTCCAGAGGACGAATGGAAGCAAAGCTTTGTCTTTTCTAAAGAGGGAAAGTATTTGAAAAACCTAACCCCGGATTCCATTCCGGGAGCTATCATAAAGGGCGTTGAACATCCCGATTATGTTAATATTACTTGTCCGGCATTAGCTATATACGCTGTTCAAACCTCTGCAAAAAAGATGATATTTTTCTATGAAAAGCTGGATTCTTTAGAGAAAATGAGGTCCGACACCTTGGTTTATTCCTTTAGAAGTTTTTCCAATGAAGAACAAGCCCGCTTTAAAAGGGAAGTTCCTGATGGAACAGTTAAATTGCTTATTGATGCCAAACATGCTGTCTTTATTTCAAATCCTGTGGAAACTGAAAAAATGATCAGAGAATTTTTAAAATGACACTGTACGGCACCTAATCAAGTAGCCTGCCCCTCTGGCTTTCGCAATAATTCGACGGACAGACGTTTGAAAGTTTGAAAGATTTAAACGGTAACAGAAAAAAGGGCAGCCGTAAACAGCTGTCTTGCGACCATTTTTTGTGTGTTGGCGCTCAAATGCATAAATGAACTTAACAAAAAAGTGCGCAAGGTTAGCGGGCATGTCAAAACCAAAAACTTTGGACAATTTACCCCGTTTCTGGCGCTTTGCTGGTTTGCTTCCCTACTTCCCTTCAAACACCGCCTTCCTCTTTCCCAAAAATGCCGCCACCCCTTCCCTGAAATCAGCCGTGTCGGCCAAATCCCGGAAATGATCGCCTTCCGCATCGATGCCGG
>CAYOPD010000019.1:1478-32528 GCA_964405735.1 uncultured Saprospiraceae bacterium
AGGTGGCAGGCCATGGCCAGTTCACAACCCCCGCCCAGGGCAAAACCATTCACCGCCGCAATCACGGGCCGGTGAAAGGTTTCGATCTGCCTCAGTACCCTGTTGCCGGGAGTCAGGAATGCTTTGGCCTGGCCCGGCCCGATCCCGGTGAATTCACTGATATCGGCGCCGGCGGCAAAGGCCTTATCTCCGGCACCGGTGATCACAATACCCTTCAGGCCTTCAATGCCCGGTGCAAGAACGGTGATCAGGTGGCCCAGTTCGGCAAAGACCTGGGTATTGAGGGCATTCAAGGCCTGGGGCCGGTTGATCCGGACCAGGAGGATGCCATTCGTAATTTCCACCTGGAGGTATGAGTAGTCAGATTCCATGGCTTTATGTGTTGATAAATTGAATTACGAACATAATGAATCCGGGGATAGGATCGGAGTTTGGATTGGAGCATAGGAGAATGCCGTTTGCCCACAATCCCCCTGCCCTTCTAGAACTAAGCCGCAAATAATGTAATTTTGTACACGTTCAGGAAATCCGGACATGGCTAAAATCATCACCATAGCAAATCAAAAAGGCGGTGTGGGCAAAACCACCACGGCCATCAACCTGGCAGCCAGCCTGGCTATCCTGGAGAAAAAAGTACTGCTCGTGGATGCAGATCCCCAGGCCAATGCAGGTTCTGGTGTAGGTGTGCTGGTGGACGAATTGTCCCTTTCCCTCTACGATTGTATGATCAACGGAGCTGACCCTGACGCGGTGATCCTGCAAACCGAAACCCCCAATCTCTGGATCCTGCCTTCTCATCCCGACCTGGTGGGCGCCGAAATAGAGCTGGTATACAAGGAGCATCGGGAGTTCATTTTAAAAAAGATCCTTGATAAAATCAGCCACCGCTACGATTTTGTCCTCATCGATTGCCTGCCTTCCCTGGGTCTGATCACCATAAATGCACTGGTCGCCGCCCATTCGGTCCTGATACCCATCCAGTGCGAAATCTTCGCCCTGGAGGGCCTCAGCCGGCTTAAACGAACGATATCCATGGTCAGGGAAAACCTGAATCCCGGCCTTGAAGTCGAAGGCATCGTCCTGTCCATGTACGACCAGCGCCTGCGCCTGGCCAACCTCGTGATCCACGAACTGCGTTCCAATGCCCAGGATTATATCTTCAATACCATCATCCACCGGAATTCCAGGATCGGCGAAGCGCCCAGCGTACATAAGCCGGTATTGCTCTACGATGCCGCCGGAAAAGGAACCATCAATTTTCTGAACCTGGCCAGTGAATTGCTTCAAAGGCAACAGGCACCCATCGGGGTTTAACATAAAGCTATGGACCAAAAAAAAGAATTAGGCAAAGGCATCCGGGCGCTGCTGGGCAATATGGAAAACCAATCCAAGGTAGCTGCCCTGTCCAATGTGATGAATGTACCCCTGGCCTTCATTGAAACCAATCCCTTCCAGCCCAGAAGTGAATTTGACCAGGCGGGCCTTGAAGAACTTGCCTCCACCATCCGGATCCACGGACTGATTCAGCCGGTGACCGTCCGCAAATTGACCGACCAGAGATACCAGCTCATTTCGGGAGAGCGGAGGGTACGGGCCGCCCGCATAGCCGGCCTCACCGAGATTCCGGCTTTTATCCGTTTGGCGGATGATCAGGGCATGCTCGAAATGGCCCTGATCGAAAACATACACCGGGAAAACCTCAATCCACTGGAAGTAGCGATCTCCATGTCCCGCCTCATCGAAGAATGCAAACTCACCCATGAAGACATGTCCACCCGGGTGGGTAAAGACCGGAGCACGGTGTCCAATTATATCCGTCTTCTCAAACTGCCCCCGGACATCCAGCAGGCTGTTAAATCGAAAAAACTGAGCATGGGACATGCCCGCGCCCTGGCCGGCATTGACAACCTCGTCTTGCAGATGAAATTGTTTAAAGAATGCCTCCTGCATGAATGGTCGGTCAGGCAACTCGAATTCACAATACGAACTTACCAGGCAGCCGGGAAACCCAAAACCATCACCAGCACTCCTCAGGAAGGCGGCCAGCTCAGAAGTTTTCAGGAAAAGGCCAATGCGGTTTTTGGCCGTAAAATCCAGATCAAATCCGATAAAAAAGGAAAAGGCACCCTGATCGTTCCCTTTACCAGCCTGGATGAATTGGATGAAATGCTCGATCGTTTGTCCTGATGCCGGTGACGCTTCACCGCATTTACCAGGGATTCATCGTTATTATGGTCCAATGACCCTTCGTTTGATTAATGATGTTCTGACTATTGGTTTATTCAAAAAGAACCGTAAATTCCTTCTGCGGAGTTTCCTGACCATTGGTATGTTTTTGCTTCTTTTTTTTACCGGAACGGCACAGCAGGATACACTCCCGTCGCCTGGGGTCAATGTCGACAGCCTCACCCTGGTGCAGAGCAAACGCCCCAGGATGGCCCTCTGGTTGGGACTGGCCCTTCCCGGGGCCGGACAGGTTTACAATAAAAGATGGTGGAAAGTGCCCCTGGTATATGGTGCTTATGGATTTGCGATATACCGTATCCGGGAAACGAGGGACCGGTATCTGGAATTTGATGGTTACTTCAAAGAGGCCCTGGCCACCAATTCAAAAGTGGAGGTGGTACCCGATGTGTTTTTTGATGCCAGGCAAATTAAGACCTATCGAGACCGCTTCCGCGATGATAAGGACCGCGCCGTGTTCCTGCTGATCGGCATCCATTTTTTATCCGCCCTGGAAGCTTTTGTGGATGCCCACCTGAAGAATTTCAATATCGATGATGATCTCGGGGTGCAGCTGTTCAATCCGGATGCTGGCGGCCCTGCGATCGGCTTGAGATACCGTCTACATTAAGCCGAAAATCTTGGCATATTTGATCATCTCGCCGGGATTGCTGATTTTGATTTTGCCCGTCATCACGGCCATCATGGGATTTATTTTTCCTTCGACGATGCCCATCAGGGTGTCCGTGCTTGCTTTTACCACACATTTGGGTTCTTCGTTAAGTCCAGGATTGACTTCCAGCTTGCCGTCCTTCACCTTTACCGTGTACTGGCCGCCCCCCTCCCCTTCAAGGTCAAAATGAAAGAGAGTCTCCATACCTTCCAGCAGTTCCGGTTTGATTTTGCCGGGAAGGTCTTTCAGAAATGATGTTGCATCCATGAATAATTTTTTAAAGGCAATATAGTCAACTGAGGCGAGAAACAAGCAGCGAGATACGAGATACGAGCAGCAAGAAGACTAGCCAACTAGCCAAACTAGCTAACTAGCTAGCTGACTAACTGACTAACTGACTAACTGACCAACTGACCAACTGACTAACTGACTAACTAACTAACTTTACCCCCATGCGCATCATCTTCATGGGTACTCCCGGTTTTGCAGTTCCTGCTCTTGACGCCCTGCTCCGTTCCCGTCACCAGGTCGTGGCCGTGGTGACCGCGCCGGATTCTATGGGTGGCCGTGGCGGACGCCAATTGATACAGTCTGAAGTAAAAACATACGCGCAGATCCACAAGCTGAAAGTGTTACAACCGGTCAAACTTAAGGAACCCGCATTTTTTGACGAGCTGAAGGCCCTGCAGGCGGATATCCAGGTGGTGGTCGCTTTTAGAATGCTTCCCGAAAAGATATGGAGCATGCCTCCCCTGGGCACCATCAATGTGCATGGTTCTTTATTGCCAAAATACCGGGGAGCCGCACCCATTCACTGGGCGGTGATCAATGGGGAAACGGTCACCGGCGTCACGGTATTCAGGCTCAGGCATGAAATTGATACGGGCGATGTACTCAAACAGAGTGCGGTGCCCATCGGCCCGGATGAAACCACCGGGGATGTATACGACAAGCTTAAAGATGCCGGTGCGAGGGTTTTACTGGAAGCATTGGAGGAAATGGAGCGGAACGAATCGCGTCCGATACCCCAGGATCCGGCCCTGGTCAGCCTGGCCCCCAAACTTTATCATCAGGATTGTGTTCTTGACTTTTCAAAATCAAGACAGGAACTGCATAATTATATACGCGGGCTGAGCCCAGTGCCTACTTCCTGGTTCATTTATAAGGGATTGAAGTTCCTCCTGTACCGTTCGCATCTGCCAGAGGTTTTACCGCCGGCCAGGGAACCGGGAAGCCTGCAGATCATGGGTAAAAAACTTTATTTGCATGCTAAAGACGGTGCCCTGGAAATCACCGAGATCCAGCAGGAAAGCAAAAAGAGGATGGTGGCGGCCGATTTTATAAATGGCATGAAAAATCATCCTATGTTTTCCTGACCGGGCGTCAGGGTTTGGGGACTGAGAGGATGTGATCCATCACCTCAGGGAGTTGTTCCGCCCCGATATTTTTAGAAAGTATTTTTTTATCCGCATCAAGGATGAATATCTGCGGGGTGGTTTTTACATCATAAAGAATTTTAAAACGGGAAGCATGCATCGGATCAGCCGCATTGATCCAGCCCGGGTTCATTTTTTGCTCCTCCAGGTATTTCCAGCAGGCGGGAACCTTGTCCGAAAACTGGCTGCAAACCGCGAGGATCTCGACTCCTTTGTCTTTGTATTTTGAATAAAAATCAATCACATGGGGCAGGGAGGCCTTGCAGTGGCTGCATTCCGGATCCCAGATAAACAGGATGGTATAAGGGGACCGGATGCCATGAAGGCTCACCGGTTTTCCATCCGGATGCCGGACCAGTTTGATTTCCGGAGCAGTTTTACCAATCAGGATGGGGCGAAGGGAAGCGGCATTTTGTTTCATCTTATCCAGTTGCTCCTCACCGACCCAGGGTGCAAAACCCTTGGCATAATATTCGTCCACGAGGTGCACGTAAACTCCGTCAAAGCCCACGATTTTGGATGCCGCGTAATGATTTACAAAATGGATGAGATAATATTTAAAGGTTTCTTCGGCAGGTTTGACCCGTCGGAAAATCTCATCCAGTGAGGATTTGATCGAATCGGGATGCTGCAGGGTCAGTTTTTCCATGTAATAATTGATCCGGTCATGGATCAATGGGCTCCGCAGCAGGCGGGGATCGGCCAAAGCGAGGTGGTCGAAATAATGGGTTTTATAATACAGGTATTTTTTCTGTTCCACTTCTTCAGGGGTCCCTGACATTTCAGGCACCTCCACGTCAAAGGTCGCCCGGATCAGCATGGCGGTGATGGTTTCAGGATTTTTTTGGGTGAGTTCGACCTGCCTGGTCTTTACCTCTTTATTGATTTGATCCAATTGTTGCTGAACCGCGCCGGTAGGTTTGCCGGCTTCTTTTTCGGCTTTGAGTTTTTCCTGCAAAAGCTGGGCCTGGGGCCTTTTGGCCTCCAGGAAACGCAAATAGTCGTAAAAGAGGTTATTGTCATCGGAGCCCCTCACCTGTATGCTGGTAATGGGATTCAGGGCATCCGCTTTGACGTCCAATTGCTGCTCGCCTTCATTGATGAACAACTGAATAAAATCATATTTCGGCGGCATCACGAGGATGTAGATACCGGCTGCGAGTGAACTGTCATCCTGGAAATGAAATAGCCCGTTTTTACCAATTGCGGTGTCCCTTACATACTGCCGCTCTGCATAATAATAGCCCAACAAAAGGGTGTCTGAAGGCGCATTTTTTAATTCAACACGGATATCGTATCCCTTGTCATTTGCGGACACAAAGGATAAAAAGAAAAGGAAAAGGCCCAGCATAATGGTAATAAAAACACAAAAATCGAATTATCCGGTCAATTCCTTGGTTTATTAATGGTTTTTTAACTAGTGCCAAGGATTAGGGCCCCGTTGGGGCGAATATGGGGTATTAATTGGACGTTCTTCAATACATTTGATTTATGGAACTGAGTTATATTTTAAACCATCTGGGCGAGGATCGGGAAAACTATTTTAATGCCATTTCCCCTCCAATCATGCAGACCAGCAACTATGCATTTGAATCGGTGATGGATTTCAGAAAAAAAATCTCCACTGAATTCGAATCCCATGTCTACACCCGGGGCAATAACCCAACGGTGGAAATATTAAGGAAAAAACTGGCTGCCCTGGAACATATGGAAGACTGCCTGGTGTTCGGAAGCGGGGTGGCGGCCGTCGCCGCTTCGGTGATGGCCAATATCCGCCAGGGAGAGCATATCGTCTGTGTCCGTTCGGCCTATAGCTGGACCAAGACCCTCCTTCAGAAGTACCTGCCCAGGTTTGGGGTGACGCATAGTTTCGTTGATGGCCGTTACATCGATCATATAGAGGCAGCCATCCTTCCCAACACCCGCATCCTTTACCTGGAAAGCCCCAACAGCATGATTTTTGAACTGCAGGATATGGCCGCCTGCGCGGACCTGGCCAAAAAGTACGAGCTGGTCACCATCCTGGACAACAGTTATTGTTCGCCTTTATTCCAGCAGCCCGCGGATTTCGGAATTGATCTCGTATTGCACTCGGGCACCAAGTACATCAACGGCCACAGCGATGTCGTCATGGGCGTATTGTGCGGTAAAAGAGAAATGATAAAAAAAATATTTTACAGTGAATACATGAATATCGGTCATATCCTCAGTCCGCACGATGCCTTCCTGGCCATTCGCGGCCTGCGCACACTTCCCTTGCGGGTACAACGTTCGCACGACAGTTGCGTCAAATTGATCTCCAGCTTGCAGGAACATCCGAAAATTGAAAAGATCTATTACCCTTTTATTGATGAACAACAGGCACTGGCGGTAAAACAGATGAAGGGTGGAGGCCTGTTTACCCTGGCCCTGAAGGCAGCCGGCAAGGAGCAGGTGGTCCGGTTTTGTGACAGCCTCAAGACCTTTCTCCTCGCTGTTTCCTGGGGAGGCCACGAATCTTTGATCATGCCTACGGTGACCTTTTACGATATGCCCGGTCAGCCGGATCCGGAACTGCACTGGAACCTGGTCCGTTTTTATATCGGACTCGAAGACCCCGATTACCTGCTGGCTGATATTCTTCAGGCCCTGGAAAAGATTTCCTAAGAAAAAGTTAAGCCAATCCGTCTGGACACGAGCCTATCTTTGATGCTCTAATTTTACGCCCGCTTATGAAATCAGGGGGAATGGTGTTATTGAGTTTATATTGTTTCTTGGGCTATGGAGCGGATACCCTGGGCCTTGGCAGGGCTTTTGTCATTACCGCGGGCCAATGCAAGGAAAAAATGACCATCGATGGCGCCCTTGACGAAATGGTTTGGAAAAGCACACAGAAGGCCGTTTCCTTCCAGGAACACTGGCCTCAGAACGCGAGACCTCCAATGAACAATACCGAAGCCATGATCGCCTCCGATGATAATGCCCTATACGTGGCTTTCATCTGTTACGATACCGATAAAAAATTCATTATTCAGACCTTGAAGAGGGATTTCCAGATGGATGGCAGCGATGCCGTGGCAGTGATCCTGGATCCGACGGGCCTGAAAAACTTTGCCTATGCTTTCCTGCTTTCCCCTGCCGGGGTCCAGGGGGAAGCGCTGATCAACCAGTTCGAGGCGGATGCCAACTGGGACAGCAAATGGTTGTCGGCAGTGAAGATCTACGAAGACCGATGGACGGCTGAGTTGGCCATACCCCTCCATATCCTTCGTTATGATCCAAACGCTTTGGCATGGAATCTAAATTTCCTCCGGGGTGATGTCAAAAATTTCCGATTTTATTCCTGGACGAAAATTCCCCAGCAATTTGATATTTTCAACCTCGGTTACATGGGATCCGTGGAATGGCCGGGTCCGCTGCCTAAAAAAGGAGGACAAGTCACACTGATTCCTTATTCCAATGCAAACACGTCCAGAGATTACGAAGAAAATAAGGTTCAAAAACTGAATCTTGGATTTGGGGGTGATGCAAAAATCACCCTTTCGTCAAGCCTTAACCTGGATCTCACGGCCAACCCGGATTTCTCTCAGGTGGAAGTCGACCGCCAGGTAACCAATCTTACACGCTTTAATGTTTTTTTTCCCGAACGGCGCAATTTCTTCCTTGAAAATGCCGACATCTTCAGCCAATTCGGGGATCCGGGAAATCCGATATTTTTTTCAAGGCGGATCGGCCTCGATGAAAATGGAAATACGGTACCTATCATCGGTGGTATCCGGTTAAGCGGCAATATGGGTGAAACCTGGAGGATCGGAGCCCTCTCCATGCAAACCAAGGCCACTGCCGGACAATCCAGCCAGAATTATTCCGCTTTTACCCTGCATAAAAAAGTGCTCAAGCGATCCCTGATCAAGGGCCTGGTCACCAACCGGCAGGCTCTGGACGGGATTTATGTTTCCAACACGGATTATGGAAGGAACGCTTCCCTGGAGATGATCTACCAAAATGAAGTGGGTTCCCTGTTTACCTGGCTTGGCCTCCATAAATCCTTCAAACATGATTTGAAGGACAAGAACGGACAACTCAGTGCTGGCATCTGGTACAACGATAAAAATTTCAGCACCGTCGCCGGAATTGGGTCCACGGGCACCAACTTTACCGCGGATATGGGCTTTGTCAACCAGCTTGATAATTATGATGCCTTGAGGGATACCGTGATCCGGCAGGGATTCAATTCGGCGTTCAGCTCCAACCAATACGTGTTGCGCACCCCGCAACACAAATTCATCAATCAACACCAGTTCAGTTTAAACAACTCCATCAAATTCCTGCCCGGGGAGACCAGCCTGCTGGATTGGAGTGCCAGGTTGGAATACGAGCTCGGTTTTAAATCTTCCAGCGAGATAGAATTGTCTTTCAGTAGAAACCAGCTCCGGTTGCTTTACCCCTTTTCATTCACCGAAGGCGAGCCTCTAGAACCCGGGAAATACAGCTATGCCAATGTGAGCGCGGAATACCGTTCCGATCTCAGGAAACGGTTCGGGTTTAATTTGAGTGCATCCGCAGGCAGCTTTTACAACGGCGCCCTCACCGCTTTCACTGCCGGAATGTTATACAGGGCTCAGCCCTGGGGTAATTTTGAAATGAACTTTGAATACAATGATCTCGATTTCCCGGACCAGTATGGACGGGAACAATTGTTGCTGATTAACCCCCGTATTGAATTTAATTTTTCCAAAAACCTGTTCTGGACCACCTTCCTCCAATACAATACCCAGGCAGACAATTTTAATGTCAACAGCCGTTTTCAATGGAGGTACAAACCCATGTCGGATATTTACATCGTCTACACCGACAATTATGCCGTCAAATTCTGGGGCCCCAAAAACCGCAGCTTCGTTCTTAAAATCAATTATTGGCTGAATCTCTGATCGCGGCAAAAGGGACTCTTCCTTCCCCGGATCCCGTATCTTTATTTGATGTTAAAGGGCTTATGCATCTTTTTTCTGTTTGCCGGCACCTTAGCCAGGGCGCAATCCACTTATATCCAGGATGAAAAATTCGGCAGGGTGTGGACCCGGCTGGATAAACCTGCCGGCTTTACGCGAACCGACCCTGAGCGCAATCTTCAGGAATATTTTTCCAGGTTCTATGCACAAAACACGGCGCTGCCTGCCGGGTTCAAAGGGCTGGTCATGCTGACCCTCATTATAGACGGGGAAGGTTTCCCGAACCTGTCCAAAGCCAGCACCTCCAATCCCGAGATCAGCCTTGAAAAATTAGAAATCAAAAAGTGCATTGCTGAAATGCCGAGATGGATTCCGGCCATTCAAAATGAAAAAAAGGTTCCTTTCCAGGTATTGTTGTCTTTGAGTTTTGAGGGAAATAAAGTTTTGATGCGCTATTTGCAGTTTTAATCCCTTTTACATCGCGATCTTCAGGACCTGCATCACGAGGACGATGAATAAAATGCCATAAAAGGCCCACATCGCCCGCTTCAGATTGAGAAATTTTTGTTTGAGGATGTCGCTCAGGATGGCAGCCTGATTGAGCAAGTCCTCGGTGATCTGGTCCGTGGGCAGTTCTATAAACCGGCTTACAAAATCCTTATCAATTTGGCTGGCAATGTCCATGAAGTAGATGAGTTTCTTCGTCTGGGTATGATGGTCGTTGTGCGACCGGGGCATCATGGTCTTCATGGAAAAATAAATCAGTAAACCGGAGACCATCAACAGCATGGCGAAACAGGCTTTAAAAACCGGGTTCAGGGTGGCAAGCTCCTTGTATTCGCTGAAAATAATGGACAGTACGATCCCCGCAATCATATAAAGAAGGTAAACTTTATAATCCGCAAACTGGATCATTTCCTGGAGAGAGGTGAACAAACGCCAGGCGTGGTCGGCCTGCAATTCTTTCTTCGGCCGGTGGGTGATGATTTCATTCATGTTTCAAGGACTGAAAAAGGCAGGCAAATGTAGGAAAAGGCCCCGGAATCCCACAACCCCCTATTCCCCAACGTCTTCCCGATGAACCGAAAATCGCCGCTTCTTCCTATTTTTAACCCGTGGTTTCCTGGTCATTCACCGATTTCCTGACCGTCAGTTTTACGTTGTTCGCAGTGATCGATGTCATTGGTTCTGTGCCTTTATTGATTTCACTCAAGGCCAAAATGGGCGGCATCGACGAATCCCGCGCCTCCCTGCTTTCAGGCGGCCTCATGATCCTATTTCTGTTTGTCGGGGAAAGGCTGCTTAACCTAATGGGAGTCGATCTCCGTTCGTTCGCGGTAGCCGGATCCATCGTGATTTTTATACTCGGGCTCGAACTGGTCCTTGGGATTGAATTTTTTAAAACCGATGCCCAGGTTCAATCCGGGACCCTGGTCCCCATCGCTTTTCCGCTGATCGCCGGGTCAGGTACCCTGACCACCGTAATTTCCCTAAAGGCCAACTATTCCACCATGGTCATATTGACTGCCATCCTGGTCAACCTGATCATTGTCTATATCGTTTTAAAATCCCTCAACCTGATTGAAAGAGGCCTGGGGCCGGGAGGTTTGCTTGCAGTGAGAAAATTTTTCGGAGTAATCCTCGTGGCCATTGCCGTAAAAATCTTCGCGGCCAACATCACCGGACTGATTCCGGGCTGAAAAGGGTTTAATCGTAAAAGGCCTGACCTTCCCGTCGCTCTGGTTTTTTGCCTTTCTGATGACGAGTTCGGTACAACATGCCCAACAGGCCAAAAACAAACAATGCGGAAATGGTGCCGAGGGTCCCTGAAAAAAAACGATATCGATCCATGGAATCCAGTGCTTCCTGGAATTGGTAGAGGACTTTTTCCGTTTCTGCTTTTTGCAGTTGATATCTTTCTTCCAAAGCGGTTAGTTGTTTGAGTTGTTCGGTCCTGGAAAGGGAATCTTTCAGAAAAACGAATTTTTTATACCAGAGCAGCGAATCCCGGGACCTTCCCATTCGCTCATACGATTGCGCTATTTGCTCATAATACTCCTTCAATGGGGAAACCAGTTTCAGTTCGGTCAATAACTCATAACCGGGCAGGGAATAATCCAGGGCTTCTTCCGGGCGGCCCAGCTGATTACAGGCAATGGCCAGATAGAGATAGATATTGACCATTTTTTGCTTCCTGCCTGAGCGTGCAAAATAGTCCAGTGCTTGGTTGCCTAAAGGAATGGCTTCATAATAACGTGCTGCCTGGGTAAAAGCCTGGCAAATCCCGCCTGCAATAGCACCTGCAGCAAAATAATCCCCCTGTTCCAAGGCGAGGCCAATGCCCTTTTGCGCATAAACCACGGCAGAATCCAGTTGCCCGGCCGCACCATAAAACAAGGACAGGTTACTGCAGGCGTATACAAAGCCTGTTTTATTACCATGAGTCTGACTAGACTGCAAGGCCTGTTGGAAAAATCCGATGGCCTGTGAAAGGCGATCCATCTCAAAATACCATTGACCGATAGCCGATAAAACGACGGCGACCTGAGTAAAATCACCGGTGAGGCCAGAGAGATCAAGTGACTGATTGTAATAATAAAGAGTGGAATCAGTAATATTCAACTCCCTGAAGTTTTTTCCCAGTTCATAAAAAGACCTTGCCAATCCGGCGGTATCGTTGATCTGCTTTCTCAATTCGAGTTCCCTGTGAAGCAATGCAAGGGCTTCCCGGTGATTCCCGTTCAGGGCATGATATTCCGCCCTGATATGGGTGGCTTCTGCCCTTCCTTTGGGGTAACGAATAGACAGGGCCTCCAGCGTATCTGCGCATGGCAGAGCCAGACTGGAGTCTGTTGCCAGCATTTCAGCAACAAGTTGATGATACCACCCGGCCCTTTTTTCCTGGTCCTTTTCTTCATTAAACATCCTGCGAAGGTCATCGGCGATCAGGGTGGATTGGGCCTGTCCTTGAGTGAGGGCGGCCAGAAAACAGATAAAAAAACGTAATAACATACCTGGGGTTTATGAAGATGAAACCATGATTGGGAAGCAACAAAGCCTTCAAAATTAGTTATTGTCAATGGACATAACCTAAATTTAGAGTTTTAAATAAATGTTATGAGGAAGGCGTTTTTAGCATACACTGGTTTATGTCTCTGTTTGGTTGCTTTTGGCCAGAAAAAACCCCCACTCGACCATTCCGTTTACGATGGCTGGCAGCGCATCGGTTCCAGGGCCATCAGCCCGGATGGCCATGTGCTTGCCTTCACCGTCGATCCTCAGGAAGGCGATGGCATGTTGTATATCGTGTATCTCAACACCTCAAAGAAAGACTCCATATCCAGGGCTTCTGAGATGCGGTTTACTCCAGGTTCAGACTATCTTTTAGCCAGGATCAAAGCACCATTCCTGGATTCCCGCCAGGCAAAGATTGACCGGAAAAAACCGGAAGACCTGCCAAAGGATTCACTCCTGATCTATGACCTCCGGAATCAACAGATCACCAGGTTTGCAGGCCTCAGATCCCTTGCAGTCACAGAAAAAGACCGTTCCGTTTTTGCTTATCACCTTGAAATCACCCGTCCAGATTCAATCAAAACAAAAAAAGCGGAAGGCAGCCCCCTCTATTTATGGTACAGCCCGGATTCCACCCTGGTTTTTCCGGATGTGGGGGAATATGCCCTTGACAAAACAGGCAAAAGCCTTGTAGTAAAAATAACCCAACCAGCCAGGGATAGCCTCAAAAGACATACCATCGTATTGCGCCATGATATCGTCACCGCTCTCCGGGATACCCTGCTGGCCGGTGACCTGGATGCGAAACAGTTTACCTGGGACGAATCCGGGAACCAGCTTGTTTTCCTGGCGACCCGGGACAGCACCGGCGCGAAAACACAAAACTGGCAGCTCAGGTATCACCAACCGGGAATGGACAGTGCGTTGGTCAGGCTGGATTCCGATAATTCAACCTTGCCAGAGGGAATGCAGGTAAGCCCTCATTTTGCCCCTTTCTTCAGCGAAGACGGGTCCAGGCTTTTTTTCGGACTGGGCAGGATTCCGGTACCGGAGGACACTTCAGTGCCCCATATTGACCGGGTCAGTGTGGATATCTGGCATTATGCTGATGACTACCTGCAAACCATGCAATTGAAAAACCTGGAACAGGAATTGAAAAGGGCCTATCTCACCCTTTCCCTGCCGAATGGAACATGGATGCCACTGGGGGATGAGGTACTGGAACAGGTGAATCTTGCTGCTAAGGGGAATAGCCGTTTTGCCCTTGGGACAACGGACCGTGGGCAACGCATTCCCCTGCAATGGGAAGGCGACAGCAAGAAAGACATTTATCTCCTCGACCTGGAAAAAGGATCAAAAAAAAAGGTGATGGATGACCTTGACGGGGGGGCCTTCATCAGCCCGGGAGGGGCTTATCTGATCTGGTACGATAATGCCCGGCGCCAGTACTATACCTATCACAACACTACCGGAACAACCACCCTGATCAGCCGGAAAATACGGAGCAGTCTTGCTGACGAAGAAAACGACGTTCCGGATGACCCGGAAGCTTATGGGATCTGCGGTTGGTCCGAAGGGGATCATTGGGTCTATCTCTACGACCGCTTTGATATCTGGCGGTGTGACCCTGCCGGGAAAAAATCTCCCGTAAATATGACCAGGGGCATTGGTCGGGAGCAAAAAATCCGTTTTAGAAACGTGGTGCTCGATCCGGATGAAAAATATTTTAAACCGAACCAGGTCCTGCTTTTATCCGCCTTTAAGGACACCGACAAACAAAGTGGCTTTTATCGATTGGCTTTAAACGATAAAAAAGGCCCCCTGTCACTCATCATGGGCGCATATGGCTATGGTCCGGTAATCAAAGCCAGGAATGCGGAGGTGATGGCTTATACCAAAGGCAATTATCAAAACAGCCCTGATATCTTTACCAGCAGCTGGTTTGGTCCGGAAACCAAACACAGTGCAATCAATCCACAACAATTGAATTACAACTGGGGCAGCGTGGATCTGATCGAGTGGACAACATTTAAAGGCAAACCAGGAAGCGGGCTCCTCTACAAACCGGAAGACTTTGATCCGTCTAAAAAGTACCCGATGATCGTTTACTTTTATGAAAAACTGACAGACGGGAGATATCAATACCTTCCCCCGGCCCCCACTCCTTCCAGGCTTAACATTCCTTTCTTCGTGAGCCGGGGATACCTGGTATTGGCCCCGGATATCACGTATGAAATCGGTTATCCAGGCAGCAGTGCTTACGACCATGTGGTTTCCGGTGTGGAATCCCTTAAAAAATACCCCTGGCTTGATACGATGAATATCGCACTGCAGGGACAATCCTGGGGAGGGTATCAGGCCCTGTACATCATCACCCGGACCAATCAGTTTAAAGCAGCCTGGACCGGAGCACCCGTAGTCAATATGTTCAGCGCTTATGGAGGCATCCGTTGGGAATCCGGACGCAACCGGCAAATGCAATATGAGAAGGCTCAAAGCCGCATCGGAGCCACTCCCTGGCAACGCCGGGACCTCTACATCGAGAATTCACCCTTGTTTTACCTCGACCGGGTCACTACGCCTATCGTGATTATGTCAAACGACGCCGACGGTGCTGTTCCTTGGTACCAGGGCATAGAACTGTTCACCAACCTCAGGCGGCTGGGCAAGAAAGTCTGGATGCTCAATTACAATGGAGAAGGTCACAACCTTCGGGAAAGAAAAAATCAAAAAGATATTTCTGTCCGGGAACAACAGTTTTTTGACCATTTTCTCAAAAATGAAGCTGCTCCGGTTTGGCTGGAAAGAGGGGTCCCGGCAACCTTCAAGGGGAAGACCCTGGGGTTGGAAATTGAAATTAAAGAATTAAAGAATTAAAGAATTAATTGGATGATCCTCCTACTTTTAAAAACTGGACTTTTGAGGGCCGTTTCCGGTCATGGTAGATCCGTATTTTGGCCGTCTTATAATCCTCTTTGCCAGCGGCCGGGATCTTCAGGAATTGATGGGGATTACGGTCAACCAGTGGGAACCAACTGCTTTGGATCTGGATCATGAGCCGGTGATTTTTTTTAAAACAATGGTTGATGTCAGGAAGGCTAAAACTGATTTTCTCCGGCCTGTTTCGGCGAAAAGGGGTAGGTGAGCTAAAACTTTTCCTGAATTTTCCCCGGAATACTTCGGCTCTCACCAGTAACTGAGCGCCGTTACCCTCTTCGTTCCCCGTATCCGGCTCGATGTCGATGACCTTTACGATCAGGTCCATATCGGTACCCGAAGTGGAGGCGAATATTTCTGCATCCACCGGGCCGGCGAGGATGAGGTCATCGTCCAACCTTCCTGTAGTGAAAGAGAGTACATCAGGCCTGGAAGCCACAAACCTTTGGTCTTCGACCATGTAGAGATTGTTCCGGTACCTTTGTTTTACTGATGTGTAGGGCACAGGTTTGGATGGATCACTGACATAAGCGGTATAGGCCTTGGATTCAGAAACCGGTGAAACCTCCAGGCCTTTCCTGGGTTTCAAATAATAATTCAGCGGTTTGTTTTGTTGCGGAGGCCATTGGGCATAAGTCTTCCAGAGGTTTGACCCGGTTTCGAAGACAAAGGCCTCGGCGGCAGGTGCGGTCCCTTTTCCTTTGAGGTAATAATTAAAAAAAGGAGTTTCAATGCTGTCCTGGAAATATTTACTGGTGTTCATTCCAAAGGTGTGGGGCCCAAATGCCGTCCAATTCCCGGATGACCAGGCTCCATGGGTCCAGGGTCCCATTACCAGGCTGTTCTTATTTCCGGTATTCTGCCGCTCTAAGGCATCGTAAGTGCGCAGGGCCCCAAAGCAGTCCTCCGCATCATACCATCCACCAACCACCAGGGTGGGCACCTTTATGTTTTTCAGGTGTGTTCGGATATTCCTGGACTGCCAGTATTCATCATAGGTATCGTGTTCGAGGTATTCATCCCAGATATAGCTTTGGTTTCCAAATAAGGAAGGATCCCGGGTCTTGCTCAGAGAACCCATTTCAAGAAAAAACCGGTAGGCATCGGAATAAGAAGTGTCGGTAAGCGTCCCGGTATAGTCTGTTAGTGGTCCGTTCCTGGGCACTCCGAAAGAATTGATAAAATTAAAATTATCCAGCAGGAAAAAAGCCCCGTTGTGGTTGACATCGTCTCCGATGAATTCATCCGTCACCGGCGCCTGCGGGCTGGCTGCGGCGAGGGCGGGATGTGCATCCGGCAAAGCAGCCGTAGCGTAAAATCCCGGATAGCTAATACCATAAATGCCTACCCGGCCATTGTGATTCCGGATCAACCGGAGCAGGAATTCAATAGTGTCGTAAGCATCCGAACTTTCATCCACCTCCTCCTTTGTTTTCTTATCCGGTCTATGAGGGGTGACCTCCAGGTTATGGCCTTCGCTCATATATCTTCCCCGGACATCCTGCTTCACGAAGATATACCCCTCCCTGGCCAGGCCCGGATTGGGCCCAAGTTGGGACGGGTACCGGCCTGCTCCATAAGGTCCGGCGGAATAAGGTGTGCGCTCCATCAGGATGGGATATTCCCTGGTCTCATCTTTAGGCAAATAGATCACCGTATACAGGTTTTTCCCGTCCCGCATGGCGATCAGGGTGTCCAACTTCCGGTAATGCGCAGAGAGGTAATCTTTCTGGGACCAGATCAATATCGGGGTCCCGAAAAAGGTGAATAAAAGCGGCCAGGCGAATTTCATAACCGGAGGAATGCAGGATTTATAAATATCGAAAATAATTATATAAAAAATTATACGATATATACTTTCTGTTTATGATATTTGGCTCACTTTACAAACCAACCAAACTTATTATCCTATGCAAATCCTGTACGTCGTTGCGGTGATCTCCCTCCTGTCTTGCTGCCTGTATGTTTATTCAAAAATGACGGGGCGCAAAATTTAAGCCGGCAACCTGGTTTCTTTATCCGGGTTTCCGCAAGCTTCTCCGGGTTTCCTTCCACAGACCATACATTCTCCGATTTTTCCTTTGAGTTCTAGGCCGGCACTGGAACAGGTGCCTCTGAATTCCCGGCCGCTAATCCAGTATCTCAGGTTGATCATGAAAAAAGCCAGGAAAAAACAACCAAAGATAATGCACAGGGTATAAAAAAACTGGGACATGATGCAATCACTGTATATTTAAGACTGTAAAGATACCGTTTTTTCCAGGCATGAACAACGATGCAAAAACCGCAGAAGCGTTTCTCCGACTGGCCAATATCATGAATGACCTTCGAGAAAAATGCCCGTGGGACAAAAAACAAACCATTCACAGCCTTCGCAACCTCACCATTGAAGAGACCTATGAGCTGGCAGATGCCATCATCGAAAACAACATGAAATCCCTGCGGGAAGAAATCGGCGACCTCATGCTCCACCTCCTGTTTTATGCCCGGATTGCCGCCGAACAAAAAGCCTTTACCCTGGCTGAAGCCCTCGACCTGGAATGTGAAAAACTGATCCACCGTCACCCCCATGTGTATGGAGACCTCAAGGTGGCCAACGACCAGGAGGTGAAACAAAACTGGGAAAAACTAAAACTTCAGGAAGGAAAAAAGTCGGTACTCGGAGGGGTGCCAGATTCCCTTCCGGCTATGGTAAAAGCCTACCGGATGCAGGAAAAGACCAAACAGGTGGGCTTTGAATGGGAACATGCAGGCCAGGTCTGGGAAAAAGTGGAGGAAGAAATATCGGAACTCAAGGAAAGCCTGTCCCGGCCCGATGACCAGGCTCATATCGAAGAGGAATTCGGAGATGTCCTGTTTGCCCTGATCAATTATGGCCGTTTTATCGGCGTCGAGGCTGAAACTGCTCTGGAAAGGGTCAATAAAAAATTCAAATCCAGGTTCCAGTACATAGAACGGATGGCAGGCAGGCCGCTCAGCGATATGACCCTGGACGAAATGAATGCGCTTTGGGACCAGGCCAAATCATTGAAGGCCACCTGAGTCTATACCCGTCCTTCGGGATCTACCCAAACCGTTCGAAAATATTTTTAAGCCTGTTTCCCCTCTTTGCCTACTAAACCGTCCTGATTAGAGGACAACTGAAACCATCCGACGGAAAATACAAGCAGGCTGATTCCAATCTGATTCGAAAGATTGACTTCATAAAACATCATCAGCACCTGGCTGGAATACAAGGCAAGGAAAGAGTAATGGTTCCGAAATGGACTGTGCCGGTATATTAGCCAGAGGCCCAGGGTCAGGCAAATCATTCCCGGGATTCCAGATCCGCATAAATACATCAGCCATTCATTGGAAGGCTGAAGCCAATTGTAAGGCTGGAGATGGGCGCTATGTGTCCGATGCCATTCCATGAACGTATTATGGAGGTCACCGAAACCCAACCCGGTCCAGGGGCTTCCCAGGGCGACCTCTTTGCCGGCTTTCCAGGACAGGACCCGGGCCCCGTCTGTCAAACCGTTAATATAAGCGCCATGGATATACTGATTAAAATCATAAAGGGTATAATAGAACCGGTTCTTGAGAGTTGGAATCAGTTTTATGGAGATGAAGGCCAGCAGGGCAAGGCTTATTAATCCAGCCGTAAGTTTTAACCAATATCTACCACTCATAAAATTCATTATCAAATAGATAAATACACTCAGATAAAGTAACAGCAGACCTGTTTTAGCCCCAAGGATATGAAGATAGATGACCAACCATGACACCAGGCCACCCACGGTCAAATACAGTGCTCGTCCAAACTGTTTCCGCACAGCCTGCAGATTAGCCGTCAGGAGCAGGATCGTAAGAAATACATATAGGCTGAAATGCAAATGGTCGTTGGATAGAAAGACCTTTAGGGTTTTTGCCTCCAGATAACTTTTACTGATTCCTGAAGGATCTGACCACAAAGTCAGGAATGAGTATACGGAAGCGAGCACAACCGTCATTGCCTGAAAAAGACCGAGCCCCAGGATGGTCTTCTTTTCGAGTTTCGGGGCAATACAGAAAGCGCCAAACAGAGCGGGCAACATGATTTTATTAAAACATACCTGCATCCAGTCCCGGATGGACTCGGACCATAAGCCCGAAACAAACGGCGGCAGGAACAGCAGGCCAAAACCAAACCACTGCTTAACCCATCTGATTTCAGGAAGTGGCCTGGACATTAAGCCCCAAAATCCGGTCAAGACCAAAATGACCGAACCTATGCTGATCAATGCTTTGGACGTCACCAGTCCAATCAACAACAGGATCAGTCCGCCCGAAAAGGCCATTCGCCTGGCCGGCATCTCCTTAATCCTGACTTTTTCCATTCCAGGGTATCAATAATACGGCAATCATCAGTGCAGTTGAGCTGATCTGGGATTTCAAAGGAGCCATAAAAACAAAACTGGCGAGGATAAGGGCAAGGATGATCCGGTGATTTGCCGGCAAGGGCTTCCAACTCTTGACCAGGGCCCAAGCCGCACCAACAGTCATTATTCCGGTACTGACGAGCAGATGGATCAGCTGGGAATGAGGATAGTTTGGCGCTTCGAGGCCATGCACATGATATTCATTCCACATGGCGTGAATATAATCCCCTACCCCGGTCCCGGCAAAAGGATGTGTCCACCATTGAATCATGCCCATTCTCAGATGAACAAAAAAATCATTCAGACCGGGGCTCGCTGAAGTTTGACCTGTGATGGCCAATACATTTTGACCAGCGTCCCTCAAGGAAACAGTAAAGGCTGGAAAAAAAACCAGGGCAAAGACTACCATGCTTCCTCCGGCAATCAGGATCATGGGACCAATCAAAGTCAAGGAGATGCCCTTAAACCTGGTCTCTGAAACGAACCAGCTGATGGCTGCAAGTAAAATCAGCCAAAGATTTCCGAAATACAACAAGCCGAGAAAAAGGGCCCATTGAAAAACCCGGATAACAGCGGGCCTTTCCTGAGCCCTGATCCAGGACATGAAACCGGCCCAGAAGATCCAGGCATTTTTTTCGCTGTCGTGGAATAAACTAAACATACCGCTTTCCTTCGTGCTGAGGCTGATAAGACCGGTATTGACCATGGCATGGGCAACCAGGGAACCACACAGGGCTAAACCGATGACCATGCGAAAGCCCGAAAGCTTTTTATTGAGATCGAAAATCAAAAAGAAAAGCGGCAGGACAAGGAGGGGCGCCATATTCAGCCATTGATTAAAAGCGCGGGTCAGATCATGCGAATAAAGGATGCTGATACCGTAAATCAAAGGGATCATGGCCCAGGTCAGCGGGTGCCCGGCATCTTTGAGCGTTTTAATGGAATTCCCGGACCGCATCCATTCAAACACCATCCAGCCAGTCAGGGCGGCCAGGAGTACAGAATTCGCAGCGATTGAAAACGGGAGGCTTGCCAGCATTAAACTGAACAGGATGGTAGGAACTTTATCCACGGACTTAACCATAAAAGACTGCGGTCAAAGATAAGATTTGCAATTAGAGCAATACTGCTGAAAATATTTATACTCAATCAATTAGGGCTTGTTCAATAATGTTCTAACTTTGCGCTTAAACCACTTTAATTGCCACTAATCAAATCCATTTCCGGGATAAGGGGCACCATCGGCGGCATGCCTGGCAAAAACCTGACACCCCCGGACATCATTTCATTTACTTCAGGCTTTGCATCTTTGCTGAAAGCCCGGTTTCCCAATCCAAAAATGGTAATCGGAAGGGATGGCCGCAGTTCAGGCCATTTGGTCCAGGCCCTGGTGGCATCCACCCTGCAGGCAATGGGAGTGCATGTTCTCGATGCCGGCCTGACTACCACGCCTTCCCTGGAAATGGCAGTGACGGCCCATCATGCCCAGGGAGGCATCATGATCACAGCCAGTCACAATTCCATGGCCTGGAACGCACTCAAATTCATGAATGAAAAAGGTGAATTTATTGATGCGGAAACAGGCCAGGCCTTACTTCATCTTCCGTCGGAACAAATTCAATACAGTCCTGCTGAAAACCTTGGGGGGTATACCCTGGTCAAAAACAGCATAAGCCATCATATCAAATCCATCCTTAAGCTCAAACTGGTAGATGCGGAGCTGGTAAAAAACAGGAAATTCAGGATCGTGGTGGATACGATCAACAGCACGGGAAGCCTCGCCATCCCTCCACTGCTTGAAAAACTGGGTTGCGAATACGTTTTGCTCAACGGGGAGATGAACGGCATATTTGCACATGACCCGGAGCCCCTTCCAGAACACCTGAGTGAATTGTCCAACCTGGTGGTCAAAAACAAAGCCGATCTGGGCATCGTGGTGGACCCGGATGTGGACCGCCTCGCTTTTGTATGTGAAAACGGAGAACCCTTCGGTGAAGAATATACCCTGGTGGCCCTGGCGGATTACGTCACCAGTAAGGAAAAAGGCAACACGGTTTCCAATCTTTCTTCCACTCAGGCCCTGCGGGACATCACCCTCAAGAATGGTGGCCAATATTACGCCTCTGCCGTCGGTGAAGTCAATGTAGTGGCCAGGATGAAGGAAATAAAAGCCGTCATTGGCGGGGAAGGCAATGGCGGGGTCATCTACCCCAAATTGCACTATGGGAGGGACGCGATGGTTGGGATTGCCTTATTCCTAACCCAGTTGGCGGAATCCGGCCTGCCGGTCAGCCTCCTGCGGTCCAGGTATCCCAATTATGAGATTTCAAAAAACAAGATCGAGCTCACCGGGAAAAGCCAGATGGACACCATTTTTACCCGGCTCAGGGAACAGTATCAGAAACATAAATTAAACAGCGAGGACGGCCTCCGCATCGACCTGGACGGGGAATGGGTCCATCTGCGGCAGTCGAATACCGAACCCATCATCCGGATTTATGCAGAGAGCTCCAGCAAAGTGGTTGCCGATCACCTTGCCCAAAAACTGATCCGGGATATCCGTGAAATTCAAAAGGAACTAATATGAAACGGATATACCTGGATCATGCCGCTTCTTCGCCCATGATGCCTGAAGTCATCCGCGTGATCACGGAGGCCATGGAATCTTACAGCGGCAACCCTTCATCCATTCACACGGAAGGCAGGACGGCCAGAGCCAAAATCGAAGAAGCCCGTAAAAAAATCGCAAGGATATTCCATGCGTCCATTGGAGAAATATTTTTTACTTCGGGGGGCACAGAAGCCAACAATACAGCGATCAAATGTGCGGTGCGCGACCTCGGCGTAAAACAAATTATTTCCACGGCGATTGAACATCATGCCGTCTTGCACAGCATCGAAGCCATGAGGCGCGAATACGACATTCGTACAGACTTTCTTTCAGTCAATGCTTTTGGCCAGTTTGATCCCGGCCACCTGGAACTCTTGTTGCAACAGGCCTCCGCTCCTGTCCTGGTAAGCCTCATGCATGGAAATAATGAAATCGGGAATATCAACCCAATCCGGCAGATTGCAGATCTGTGTGAACAGTATGGCGCTTATTTCCACACCGACGCCGTGCAGACTGCAGGACATTATGCCATAAACATGCAGGAAATCAAAGCTCATTTTGTAGCGGCCAGCGCCCATAAATTCAACGGGCCAAAAGGTGCCGGCATCCTCTTTATCCGGCAGGGCGTGCCTATCCGGCCCTTGTTGGACGGGGGCGGCCAGGAGCGAAATATGCGGGCAGGTACCGAAGCGACCCATCAGATCCTGGGCATGTCCTACGCACTGGAATTGGCTATGAATTCCCTGGTACAGCGTCAGGCCCATCATGCGGACCTCAAAGCATATTTCAAGAGCGAAATCCTTCAACTCCATTCCGGCATCCGCTTCAACGGCGATCCGGAAAAGTCTCTGGACCATGTACTCAGTATTTCGTTTCCGCCCGGTCCAAAGTCAGATATGTTATTGCTGCAACTGGACATGGCTGGAGTGAGTGCCTCGGGTGGAAGTGCCTGCACCTCGGGCGCCGAACAGGAGTCCCATGTCCTCAATGCCATCGGCCATCCTCCGGAACGAAAAACAATCCGTTTTTCATTTTCACATACCAATACCAGGGACGAGATCGACAGGGTTATTTCCCTGCTCCGTACTTGGTATAGCCAATGAGGTATGGATCAGGTACTCCTGATGGCACGCTGCCTTCAACTGGCCAGGCTCGGTGAAGGATATACGCTCACCAATCCCATGGTAGGAGCCCTTTTGTTCCATGACGGAAGAATTATTGGAGAAGGATATCATTCTGCTTTCGGTGCGGACCATGGCGAAATCGAGGCTATAAAATCGGTTGAGGAAAAAGATCAGCAACTTATAGCGGCATCCACGTTATACGTCAATCTGGAGCCTTGTTGTTATCATGGCAAGACCCCGCCCTGTGCAGACGAAATCATTCGCAGAAGGATAAAAAGAGTGGTGATAGGAACTTCTGATCCCAATCCGAAAGTGAATGGCCTGGGTATCGAACGGCTCAAATCGCATGGGGTGGAAGTTTCCGTGCCCATGCTGGAAGCCGAATGCAAGGAACTCAACCGTTCTTTTTTCACCAACATGCAAAAACAGAGGCCATTCATCCTTTTAAAGTATGCGTGCAGCAGGGATTCCTATATTGGTAATTATAACTACGCGGTACCGATTTCCAATGCCTGGTCGAGGTATATCGTGCACAAGGTCAGGCATGAAGTCGACGGGATCCTGATAGGCACGCGGACAGCCCTGAATGACAACCCCAGGTTGTCCAACCGGTTCTATTACGGGAAAAGCCCGGTCCGGATCATCCTGGACCGCCTCGGGAAGATTCCGGCTGACTTACATTTGTTTTCGGACGGACAGCCCACCTGGTTATTCACGGAAAATACCGATTACCATCCTTCCCAGGTAAAGATCTTTCGCTGGGAAAATGATTTGCACAACATGATGCGTGTCCTGCTTAACGCCGGTATTGGTTCATTGCTGGTGGAAGGTGGGGCACATACGCTCCAGTCTTTTATCGATCTCGGGCTCTGGGATGAAATCTGGGTTACCCAATCGGATATGATTCTTGGCAGCGGGGTCAAAGCGCCCTTTTTTACAGGGAATAAAGTAAATGAATTTTTCCTCCACAAGGACACGCTTTCGATCTACAAACCGCTTTAATCCGGCTCTTTTCGATTCAATTTTTGCAAGATCTTTTTATACAAAACCTAAAGAAAACCAAAGAACTACAACGCTTTCCGTCAAAAGCGTTAAATATCTTTTAAAACTGGCATCCACGCACCAGATCCATTGGATATTCTGTTCCGTAGATTGTATTTTTGAATCTCTAACCGTGAAAGATCCAATCTCTAACATGTACATGGGTAAAAGACTCAGTTTAATATTTTGTCTCCTCGCCTATGTCACTTCGGTTTCTGCCCAGGTTCCCATATCGCCTAAGATCAAATGGCTTACATTTGAAGAGGCAGAACTGGAAGCCAGGCAGGCTAAAGCCCCTCGTAAGTTGCTCGTGGAACTGTACACCGACAAATGCGGCTGGTGTAAAAAAATGGACCTCTCCACTTTCCAGAATGAGTTCATCGCCCACTACGTCAATGAAAATTTCTACCCGGTAAAATTCAATGCCGAGCTTCGCAAAGACATCCATTTCAACTCACAGATCTTCAAGCTGGATAAAAGCGGGTACCATGAATTGGCTATTGCCCTCACCATGGGCGACCTGGCTTTCCCCACCCTGGTCTTTCTGGATGAAGACTATCAGATCATCCAGCCTATCCAGGGGTACCAGACCGTGGACGAACTGGAACGCATCATGTTTTATTTCGCCAACAACATGCACAAAACCACACCCTGGAACACCTTTGTTCAGCATTATCAGCCCACCAACTCGAAACCCCGTATAGAAACCAGTGGCGAACACGATCATTTGCTGATCATCCCGGTGCCTCCGCCTTCAAAATCGAAAGGCGAAGTAATCAAAAAGAAAAATTAAGCCGGGTAGGATCTAAAACCAGTTGAATCCACGGTTTGTTGGTTTACGTTTACGCCTGGTGGTGGTTCTCACACCCAATACACCTAAAAGTCCCCTTGTAAGTTCACGCGCCACGGTACGGCCAACCTGCCTGGTTACGGTGCTGTCCAGCATTTTTTCAAGCGTGCTTTTTTCCTGCCTCTCCCGGGTACGCTGATCCTTCATTTGATTTTGATGATCCTCTCCATGGGCTTCCTCCAGGATCTGGGTGAGGATTTCGTACGCACTTTCACGGTCTACCGGGTCGTTGTAATATCGTTCCAGTTCAGACCGGCCGACCAGTTGATCGATCTCCTGAGGGCTCAGGATATCCATCCTTGAAGCGGGAGGCCGCATCAGGGTATGGACCAGGGGAGTCGGTATCCCGTTCTCGTTCAGGGCGGTAATAAAGGCTTCGCCGATACCCAGTTCGGTCAACAATTGATCCGTATCGTAATATTCAGTGAGCGGATAATTTTCAGCGGCCATTTTAATTGCCTTGCGGTCAGCGGCGGTGAAGGCCCTCAGGGCATGCTGGATCTTCAGGCCAAGCTGGCTTAACACGACAGCCGGGATATCGGTCGGGCTTTGGGTAATAAAATATACACCAACCCCTTTTGAACGGATCAATTTGACAATGGTTTCAATCTGATCCAGCAGAACATCTGAGGCTTCATCAAAAAGCAGGTGGGCTTCATCAATGAAAAGGCAGAGTTTGGGTTTGGCAAGATCACCGGCTTCCGGGAACGAAGCATATATCTCGGCCAGGAGCTGAAGCATAAATGTGGAAAACAATTTGGGTTTGTTCTGGATATCGGTGAGCCGCAGGATCGAAAGAATGCCCCTCCCTTTTTCATCCACCCTCACCAGGTCATTCACATCAAAGGAACGTTCTCCGAAAAAGGATTCTGCACCTTGCTGTTCCAGTTCAATGATGTTGCGCAGGATGGTGCCGACGGAAGCGGCGGACATTCGGCCATATTCCCTTTCCATGTCCGCGCGCCCCTCATTCGACAAAAAAGAAAGCACCTTTTTAATGTCTTTCAAATCAAGCAGGGGTAGATTTTGATCGTCGCAATATTTAAAAACAAGGGCCATGATGCTGCTTTGGGTTTCATTCAAACCCAGGATTTTTGAAAACAATACCGGGCCGAATTCAGAAACCGTTGCGCGAAGCCGAATGCCTTTTTCACCTGAAAGGCTGAGCAACTCAACCGGATTGGCCGAGGGCATGAAGGGCAGGCCGGTTTTTGCGGAACGGTCCTCGATTTTTGCGTTGCTCACCCCGGGCATAGCCAGTCCGCTCAGATCCCCTTTGATGTCCATAAGCAAACAGGGCACGCCGTGGGCCGAAAGGTTTTCGGCCAGCACCTGCAGGGATTTGGTTTTCCCTGTACCGGTAGCTCCGGCGATCAGTCCGTGCCGGTTAAGGGTATTCAACGGGATGCGGATGAAAGCACCGGGCACGACTTGTTTGTTGTACATCGGGACACCCAATATGATGGTATCGCCTTTGAATGAATAACCCTGCTGGATCGATTCAAGAAACCGGGAAGAATGGTCTTGCATACACCTTGAAATTTTGATTTTACAAACTTATGAAGAAAAAAGTTTGGACCTTTTTTTAAATGAAAAACATTTTATTTTTTTTATTAATTTTTTTTATAATATATTCGCATGAGTTATTTTTATAAATTGTTTAATTAAAATTAATCATCATGCCTAGTAAAAGAACGACACATCGCAGCTCTGCCGGTAAAAAATTATATGCGGTAAGAGATGCAAGCGGTAAGTTTAAAGACATCCAGACTTTTGAAAGGTCTCACCGAGCTGACCTTGCAAAAAAATCAAAACCGGAAAAAGCTGCCAAGGCCGCCAAAGCTTCCAAGCCATCCAAAACCACCAAGGCTGCAGCAAAAGCAAAACCGGTCGCAAAAAAAGCGGCGAAACCGGCTGCTAAAAAAGCAGTAGCCAAAAAAGCTGCAAAACCGGCTGCTAAAAAAGCAGTAGCCAAAAAAGCTGCAAAACCGGCTGCTAAAAAAGCAGTAGCCAAAAAAGCGGCGAAACCCGCTGCTAAAAAAGCGGTAGCTAAGGCAAAACCGGTAGCCAAAAAAAAAGCGCCAGCCAAAAAAGTAGCTAAACCGGTTGCACCGGCACCAGCTCCGGTGACCCCTCCGGCCACCGGTTCAAACTAATCCAACGAACCGGCTTCGGCCCAACCCCAACAGGAATAAACCGGAATGTCTGGTTTATTCCTGTTTATTCCACACTTCCACCCTGTCCTTAAACCGTTCGCGGTTGAATGACCATGCTTTTATATTTATCGAACTTTCCAGGGGTTCTATTTCTTCAGCGGATGTCAGTTTATTGAAAAAATCGATACCGGTGACCGCCTCGATGGTATCGATGCTGCATGCATATTCCTGCAGGGGCCGTTCACTTCTTTCGTTGGGAATCAGAAAAGCGATCCCCTTTATATCCGGTTGGGTGTAATCCAGGAGAACTTTGTAGAATAAGGAAGGTACACTCACCCTGTTTTTTCCGATCTTTCCAATGATCCCTTTGCTTAGTACCGGCCCGGTAACGACGTACAACCGGTGATTTTTCCGGGCCCAGTCTCTCACGTTTTCTTCCAATTCACGCCAAATCCCATTATTAAAGGCCTTCACCTGGGGGCTGATATTGCTCATAAAAAAACATTCTTCCGCAGCGACCGGATCATAGGCCATATCCGCCGCAGGGGCCAGGTGACCGCGCGTATATCCCGATCCGGAATAATCCCTGTGCACTGCAGACCGGCTTTGGATTTTAAGGTCGGGGGCAAAGTAACCGAATCGTTCCTGCCTCGCTGAATTCAATTGATCCAAAGTCAGTTCGTACGCTACCCATTCAGCCTGTTCATGCCTTTCGGAATAGGACAAGGCAAAATGATGGTGAAAAACCAATTGATTGCCCTTTCCCGCCTCAGGAATAAATATGGCCGAATCCTTATTACTGGAAGACCTGTCCAGGTCTTCCGGATGGCCTTGGAATTTCCATTCCGAATTTTGAATGAACCGGGCCAGCGAATAGAGTAAAAACAGGAGAACGATCCCATACAAGACAAGCCTGAACAAAAAAGATTTGTCCCTGCCCTTTTTTCCACCGCTGCCTGCATAATGAGACCTGAATTTTGCCATGACCCTTATCCGGACTTATCAAGGTAAATATACGCGCAGGGAGCCTGAGCAGTATGCCTTTTCAGGGCAACTCGCACCTTGTACCACGAACTCATCACTGAATTCCCCATATTTATTGACGAGAAAACCCTGCAAGCTGCACCCTTATTGCATCATATTTTTATATGCCATGATGGCCATGCCTGTGCTTAAGGCTCAAAGTGGATTGCCCGAAATCCGTGGAGCAAAAAGCACCGGTTTGGGTGGCCTTGGGGTTAGCCTACAGGAATCCGATGGTTATTTATCAAATTCATCAACCCTGGGAAGCCTTCATGAAGCCGCGGTCTCCGTTCATACTCAAAGCCGCTTTGCAGGTACCGGCATTCGTGCAGGCTCTATTCATGCAATACTACCCTCCGGGCCCCATGCGTCGTTCGGTTTGAATATGGAATGGTATGGATTGCCCGAATATCTTAAGCAATTGGTTCGGTTTGGTTATGGCAGGGCCCTGTCAGAGGGATTGACGGTTGGGGCTTCACTGCATTACCTGAACTGGCAGATCAGCCAGGCGGAACCTGCCCGGAAGGTTGGTTTTGACACGGGACTATCTTTTAAAATCAACAACGATTTATGGATCGGCTGGAGCAGTTTCATTCCTTTTAATCCGGGAAAGAGCCGCAATACCACTTCCCCGGGTGCACACCTGGCAGGTCTTGCCTGTACCATTTCCAATTCGGTTTTCCTGTATGCGGAATTGGAAAAAACGGATAACCGTCCATGGAAAACCACTGTTGCACTCGAATACCGGATCACTCCCGTTTTGTCCCTTAGACTTGGGTTTTCCACGAAACCGGCCGGGTTGGGTGGCGGTTTCGGACTTCAACTGGACCCGCGACTGGTTCTGGATATTTCCATGGCCTTTCATCCTGTCCTGGGGATTTCACCTGCACTGAGTCTTGGATATATCTTTGTGCCCGGGGAAAACGCAAAAGATAAATGATCAAACTCCTGGTATGCGCCGCGACGGCGATGGAACTGGATGCCATGAAACCACTGTCTGAAGGGGTTGAAACCCTGGTCACCGGAGCCGGGTCTCCCTCCACGGCATTCAGGCTGGCTGGTTATTTCAGCAAACAGATCCCTGACCTGGCGGTCCAGGTCGGCATCGCCGGTTCATTCCGGCCTGAAATCATTACCGGACAGGTGGTGCAGGTCCGGGAAGATTGTTTTGGCGACCTGGGAGCCCAGGACCGGGATGGACGATTTATCCCTTTGGCCTCCCTGGTCCGGGAAGAAAACAATCCATTCCATGGATACTGTCTTAATCCACCTGATCGTTTTATCATGCATGGTCTGATGGAAGTAAAGGCAATCACCGTCAACCGTGTAAATGGCCGTCAGGAAGAAATCGATGCCGTGGAAAAACAATTACATCCAGATATTGAATCCATGGAAGGAGCTGCATTCTTTGCTTCCTGCATGGTACACCGGGTTTCTTGCCTTCAGCTCAGGGCCATTTCTAACCGGGTGGAGCCCCGGAACCGTGAAGCCTGGGATATTCCGGCCGCTTTAAAGCAATTGAGTCTGGCACTGACCCGGCTGCTTGAAAGCCTGAGATAAATGATCCATGCTTCTCTAATATTAGGTTTATTCTTAATATAAATTCAGATCGTACCTTTAACCCATGAAGAAAAAAATCGCTTTTGTCACCGGCGGATATTCCGGGGAAGCCGTGATTTCTTATGAATCGGCCAAAACCATTGAAGCACATGTGGACCGGGCCCGGTATGATTTGTACCGGATCGATATCCGCACCGACGGCTGGTTTTACAACCCTTTGCCGGGAGTCCAGGTTCCCATGGATAAAAATGATTTCAGTTTTATCGTGGACGGGCAAAAGACCACTTTTGATGCCGTATTGTGCGGGATACACGGCACACCCGGAGAGGACGGAAAACTGCAGGGTTATTTTGAGCTGCTCGGCCTGCCTTACACGGCCTGTGGCGTGGCTTCCTCGGCCATCACCTTCAACAAAAGATATACCGTGGCCGTTGCTGCTTTTTCCGGCATCCCGGTATCCCGGTCGCTTCATTATTTCAAAGAAGATTCCATAGATCCCGGGCAGGTATTCAACCACCTCGAACTTCCGCTCTTTATCAAACCCAACAATGGCGGGTCAAGCATTGGCATGAGTAAAATCAGCACGCGCGAAGAACTGGTTCCGGCACTGGAAAAAGCCTTTAAAGAAGATGACGAAGTGATTATCGAAGAGTTTATTTCAGGTACGGAACTGACCATCGGCGTGTTCAGGCAGGGGCGGGAGATCATTACCTTGCCGATCACCGAAATCCGCAGTAAAAAAGATTTTTTTGATTACGAAGCCAAGTATACTACGGGCATGGCGGAGGAGATCACCCCAGCCCCTGTAAACGACCATGTCCGTGACCTGATCCAGTTTCAGGCAAAAAAACTGTACCACATCTTCAACTGCAAAGGGGTCGTGCGCATCGATTTTATTTACAACGAGGCTTCCGATAAAGCCTATATGCTTGAAATCAATACGGTCCCCGGCCAAAGCGCCAACAGCATTGTGCCCCAGCAAGTCCGTGCCGCTGGACATACCCTGCAGCAATTTTATACCAGCCTCATTGAGGCTTGTCTGGTATGAATTGTTGAATTGCTGAATTGCTGAA
>CAYOPD010000019.1:32628-45932 GCA_964405735.1 uncultured Saprospiraceae bacterium
GACTACCAAATGCCCTTCCGCCTCGCCTCCCTGACCAAATCGATGATCCTATCGTAACTGGCGATTCCTTCATGAATCCCCTGCATCTTTAAATAATTGTCATAAATGAGGTCTCTCAGTTTTGGAAAGATATCCGGATATTTTAATAAGCTGGCATTGATTTGATTCAGGTCATCCTGAATATCGGCTGGCAATTGATCCCTGAAACGCTGGTAGTCTTCCGGGAAATTATACCGGTAGGCACCGGCCACATACCTGAAATACCCCATGAGGCCGCTGTACCTCATCAAGGAATCCGCATGCCGGTGCAGGGCCATCAAAGCAATAAAATTGCAAGCCCCCTCATCAGCCACACCAAATCCATGAGCCATTTCATGCGCCATGGTAAAAGGGATCTGCAGTGCATGCAAGCCGGGATCAATATAGGCCTCTCCCCCATGGGGAAAATAAAAACCGGCTGTACGGATCCTCAGCAACAATCCTTTCGGATAGAGTGCCTTCACCCTGATCGTGCCTGGAGTCTGGTATCCAAATGTTCGGCATACTGAGTCGACTTGTGGCCGGATGGTCCGTTCGGTCTCCAGGAGGGATGGGTACCTTAAATGAGCCGGCCTGTTGTCGATGAGGAGTAAAGCGGCGAAGGCCAATTCCTCTTTAAGTGTCTGGCTGTCAACCGGAGGCATGGTGACTGGAAAACGGTCTCCAAAAGAAATCCTCTTATAATTGTACCCCCAAAGCCAGTAAAACAACACGATAAACGACAGGACCAGGACGCCGGCTTTAAACCCTTTGCGTTTGAGGCTGCCTTGCCCCCTCAGGAGGGTAATGATGAATATCAAAAGTGCAACCAGGATGAGGTAAAGCAAAGGAACTGGGATCCAGACCATCAAGCTGAAAAAAAGCCTTACGAGGGCATACAAAAATTGCCCGTAAACCCTTTCTAAAAGGCCAGGGGATATAAAAAAGGCCAATACCGAAAGGAGTGAAAAAACAACGATTCCGATAATTTTGTGCCGGGATCTTAAAATCATATTAAAATTATCAAGATCTTTGGGGTAATTAAACTAAACGGGTCGTCGATTTGTTGTACAAGTTCATTTAAATTTAAGATAAAATGGCACAAACGCTTACAGACGGTAACTTTAAAACGGAAATCCTTGATAAACAAGGGGTGGCATTGATTGACTTTTGGGCCGAATGGTGTGGGCCCTGCCGGATGATCGGTCCGATCATCGAAGAATTGTCTGCCGAATACAAGGACAAAGCGACCATCGGGAAAGTCAATGTGGATGACAATGCTGAAGTCACCATGGAGTATGGCGTAAGAAGCATCCCCACGCTTCTGTTTTTCAAAAACGGCAAGCTGGTGGACCGCCATGTAGGTGCGACCAGTAAAAAGGTCCTGACGGACAAGCTGGAAGCTCTTATGTCTTAAACTTTCCTTACCAGAATCAGCCAAATAATCTGCCTATCTTGCAGGCCGGGATGAGAAGATTGGAAGAACCCGGCATCAGGGAAATAAGTAAACTGGAACTGCTTGCAAACCAGGTGGTGGAAGGCTTTATCGTGGGCCTGCATCAAAGCCCTTTTCACGGATTTTCCGTGGAATTTGCAGAGCACCGTATCTACAACGAGGGCGAAAGCACTAAAAACATCGACTGGAAAGTATATGCGAGGACCGATCGCATGTACAGCAAGCGGTTTGAAGAAGAAACCAACCTCCGTTGCCAGATTGTAGTAGACATCAGTTCTTCCATGCAATTTCCCAAAGCCGCTTCCGAAAACCCGTTGGACAGCCAGAACAAATTTGTATTCTCCGCCCTGGGTGCCGCATCGCTCATGAGCCTGCTCAAGCGGCAGCGCGACGCTTTCGGCCTTGATCTTTTTGACGAAACCTTAAAAACCCATACCGAGGCAAAATCCAGCACGGCCCATTACCGTCTCCTGCTCTCCTACCTGGAAAAAGTCCTGAATGATCCCGGGCAGCACAAAGGAACCCGGGCGGCACAGGTTCTTCATGAAATCGCCGACCGGATACACAAACGGTCCCTGGTAATCATTTTTTCGGACATGATGGACGATCCAACGCACATCCGTGAGGTATTTTCCTCCCTCCAGCATCTCAAACACAACAAACACGAAGTGATCCTCTTCCATACCGTAGACCATAAAAAAGAAATAGAGTTCCAGTATGAAAACCGGCCACACCTCTTCATCGATCTCGAGACAGGTGAAAAAGTAAGGCTTCTGCCCAGGGAAGTGGAAAAAGAATACCGCCGGCAAATGGCGGCCATGTACGACCAGATCAAGATGACCTGCCTGCAGTACAAGATCGACCTGGTCGAAGCCGATATTGCTAAAGGCTATAAACCCATTCTGCAAGCCTACCTGGCCAAACGGAGCCGCATGGCTGTTTGAGACCATACGCATCCTGATTATATTTGAAGCTCATCCAATCCATCCTTAAATGCACAAACTCAAACTGATATCCACGAAGGCGCCGAAAGGCACGGACAAACAGGCCACCAAGGCCCTCCTCAAACACATGACCAAGGAGATCGGCGATTACCAGCATGCCCTGTACGCCGAAAAAAAACAAAGCCTGCTGGTCATTTTCCAGGGAGTGGATGCGAGCGGCAAGGACGGCTCGACCAAACAAGTATTTGAAGAATGCGGTACGATTGGCATCGATGCCTTTGGTTTTAAAAAACCTACGGAGGAAGAGTTTGCCCATGACTTTCTCTGGCGGGTACACCAAAGGGCCCCGGCGAAAGGTTATATCCAGATTTTTAACCGTTCCCATTACGAGGACATCATCATTCAACGGGTTCACAAATGGATTGACCTCAAAAGGGTGAAACAGCGCATGGATGCGATCAATGCGTTTGAGCAATTGCTCGAATTTGACAACAATACCAAAGTGCTCAAATTCTACATGCACATTTCCAAGGAAAAACAAAGGGAAAAACTGCAGGAGCGCATAGATGACCCGACCCGCAACTGGAAACACAACAGTGTCGACTGGAAAGAAGCCATGCACTGGGATGAATACATGAAAGCCTATGAATACGCCATCAACAACAGTGTCATACCCTGGCACATTGTTCCCGTGGACCAGAAATGGTACCGCAATTTTTATATTGCCAGGATCGTCCTGCAGACCCTGAAAAAGATGAATCCCCAGTTACCGGTGCTCAGTGTTGAAGACAAGAGGATCATGTCGGAAATCCAGGCCAGTCTTAAATAAGGATGGAGCAGGTCAGGGCCGATAAATGGTTGTGGAGCATCCGCCTGTTTAAGTCCCGGACACTGGCCGCCGATGCCTGCAAAGATGGACGGGTTTATCGCGGGGAGCAGGCATTAAAAGCTTCCAATGAAATCAGGGCCGGAGATCTCCTCCTGGTGCACAAGGATGGTTTCCGTTTGACCATTCGCGTAAAAGCATTGTTGGAAAAACGGGTTAGTGCAACCCTTGCCCGCGAATATTATGATAACCTTACCCCGGAGGAAGAATTGAATAAATACAAATCCTGGTTTATTGGAAAAGCGGGCGCTGAGGTCAGGGGTAAAGGAGCCGGCAGGCCTACCAAAAAAGAAAGACGCGAAATCGACGGCTTTAAGGACACTTCATCAGACCAGGAGATCGAACCCTGGTTCGAGGAATGAAAACGAGGCATCCATATTATTTCTTTTTCTTTTTCCTGTTTTACTTTTTTTCGCTGGCCAGGCCGGTGTCCGCGCAGGACAACCCTGCTTCCTTATACCAGGTCATACAACTGGACTCCGTGGTGATCACCGCGGGCCGGGAAGGATTCGATGTGTTGGATTTCATTGAATTGGTATTGCGCGATTCCAGTTTTTACCAGGCCTTTCGCAATCTGAGATTCGCTTCGTATTCGTTTGACAATTTCATTTCCGTGCTGGATAAATCCCGGCATGAAAAAGCGGGCTACCGCAGCCTGGCCCACCAGGTTTATGAATCTTCCTGCAGGCAGATGAAGGAGGAACAAAAATCGGTCACAGGTCATTTTCTGAATAAAAAGGGGGAATATCAATATCATACCGCCAGGCTCTATGACCGCCTTTTTTTTACGCATGGGAAAATCTGTTATCCGGCAACGCCGGATGCGCATAAGCCTGCCCGACCTGCAGGGATTGAGAAAATGAGGTCAGGCGTGCCTGCGCAAAAAGGAATGGAAAAACAAATCGAAGAACTGAAAACCCTGATTTTTTCACCAGGTAAAAAAGCAAGGGTGCCCTTGTTGGGCGATAAAACAGCTATATTCGAAAAGGAAATGATGGCCTATTACAATTACAAAATAAGTTCCGACAGCCTGTCTCAACAACCCTGCTATAAATTCTCCGTGGAAGTCAAACCGGAGTTTCTGAATTCTCCGCGTACCGTAGTCAAAGAACTCCACACCTGGTTTGAAAAAGGGAGCCTCAGGGTCATCCGGCGAACTTATAATCTTCAGGCCAAAACGCTTCTTTATCAGTTTAATGTTAGTATGAAAATCGATGTGACCCGATTCTCCGGTAAATACTACCCGGCTGCCATTGATTACCAGGGCAGGTGGAAGGTCGTTTCCAAAAAAGCCGAGGATGCCCTATTCCGCATCCGCTTTTCAAATTTTAAACCCGGTACATGATGATAGCCATTTGTGACAGCGGAGGGACCAAAGGCGACTGGGTATTCATCCGGGACCAGGAGGTGCAAAAATTGGTGGCACCCGGATTTAATCCCTACACCCATGAAATTTCACAGTACCTGGAAACCCTGCAATCCCTCCTCCATGAAATTTCAGCGGAGCAGGTAGGCCATGTCCATTTTTATGGGGCAGGTTGCCGCGAAGAGAAACAACAGGAGACCGTCCGCAAAGGTCTGGCGAGATTGTTTTCAAAGGCTGATATTGAAGTCAGGCAGGACTTGCTGGCTGCGGCCCGGGCGACCTGCGGCCATTCCCGCGGCATTGCCTGTATCCTGGGGACGGGAGCCAACTCCGGGTTATATGACGGAAGCGACTTCATCGATAATATACCAACACTCGGGTACCTGGCTGGAGATGAAGGGAGCGGTGCCCATTTTGGCAAACTGCTGATCAAAGCTTATTTCTACCGGGAAATGCCGGAAAACGTGCGGACTGCTTTTGATGAATTTTTTCCAGGCAGGCATGAAAAAATTCTTTCTCACCTCTATTCCAAAAATTCACCCAATACCTTCCTCGCCTCCTTTATGAAATTTGCGGTGGAACATACCGGAGACCCTTTTATTCATAAACTTCTGCTTAAAAATTTCCAGGATTTCCTGGATACCCAGGTAAGCAAATACGATGGCTACCGGGACCTTTCTGTACATTTTGTCGGCTCGGTGGCCCATTATTTCACGGATATCCTCAAAGAATGCATGGAGGGAAATGGGGTACACTGCGGACTGATCCTGCCCAGGCCCATGGACAGACTGATTGAATTTCACAGCCAAAGAATCCATGAAGACCATCCTTGAGGTGTACGTCACCTTCCCGGACGAAGCCACAGCCCGTGAAATCTGCAACCAGGTGATTGTTGAAAAACTCGCTGCCTGCGCCAATATCTTTCCCGTACAAAGCCGGTATATCTGGAAAGGAAACTTCCAGGAAGACACGGAGTTTGTCGCCTTGCTCAAGACAGATCCGGAAGCCCTGTCGGTCCTGATCGAAAAGATCAAAGCGCTGCACCCCTACGAAGTGCCCGCCATCACCTGCTGGCATGCCCAGGCTATCCCAGAATATGCTGACTGGGTATATGAGTGCTGCCGCAAAACGGAATAAACCCGCAAATGGCAAATTCAATGGAAACTAGGAGAAAATAAATGACAATACCAGGGAGGAAGTCTTACAGGGCTTACGGTCCACCAACCACCGCCCGCCGGAGCTATGTCTCCCTGCTAAAGCCGAAGGTATCCCGAATGTAATTCGCGCGGAGGAAGCGGGGAGCACGCAGAATGTTTTTTCAAATGAATACGAAGGAAGTGATCTCTGTGTCCTCCTGCCCTCCGTTCGCCTAGGTACCGTGTCTCCAACCCCGGCCTTCAGGCCGGAGTTGGAAGGATCCTGGGAGGATTTGGGCTTTAGCCCCAAACCGGTTGGATGGCCTGCCGTTGGTTAAACGTACACTCCGGGCTAAACACCGAAGTCTTCACTGATGCCAACTCCCAGGCTAATGCTAAGGAATGGACTATACTTCTAGCTGACAACTATTGTTCCGAAATTCTCCAAGCGGGATACCAACCTACTCTGCCTTTTTTTTATTTTTTCTTGAAAAATCAAAGACCCTTGAAATATTGAATCCGAAGTGAATGTCTCCATCTCCCCAGTTTCCGGTCGTTTCCGTAATAAATCCTTTTTCAATCATGGCAGTGGAATTGGTGAGGTGCAACTGAAAGACGTGCCCCCCCGTTTCAATATCAAATCCGATGGAAAGGGAATTGGTGATTCCGGGAGCGACCTGGTCCGGCAACAAGTACATGTATTCGGCGTTCAATGAAATGCGTTTGGATACCTTAAACCTTCCTCCCGCACCGATGCCAAAAACATCGTTTTTTTCAGAGGTCGAAGCCGTCAGGTTGCGATGCACAATGGTAGGTGAGAGCTGGAGGCTCAACTCTTCGGAAATTTTACTGCCTATTATGACCTGGCCCGTATAATACAGACGGTTTAATAATTTGTCTTCCAGGTCGCTATTTACGGTGATCGTACGGAGCGCCGCACTGCCGAACAAAGAAACCGTCACCGGCATAGATCCTTTCCCACTGGTCTGCTGGATGGTTTTCCACTTGAAGTACGTATCGAGGGTCTTTTCAAAAGTGCTTCTTCCGAATCCCAGCATCAGGCGGTCGGTAATTCCATACTCCGCACCCAGGCGGATGGTGGACGCGTCCAGGCCGAACAGTTCTTCAATACCCAGGTTTAAAAAACCAAAGCGGTGGCTGATTTTGATATCCAGGTTCCCTGCATGGGTATTTTCAAGTGATTGGAAATTGACCACCCGGGTAGTTTTAAAACTGGCCCTTACCGGCTGTTTTTCCGCTGAAGTGGAATCCCTGATCAGGGACAGGAGGTCTTCCTGGGCACTGATCGGGCTGGGTAAAAAGGCCAATAGCGCAAAGCAAAAAAAGAGTAATCGGTATTTCATAACATTTTAGATTATTTGGACAAATATGAGGTTTAGGTTTTTTTCATTTCCTGTAATTCCGATCTTACTTTCAGGCGAACCACTTTTGCAATATTGTCCCGCATCAGGGCCGGTATACTGATATTGTAGTCGGCCACGGTGACATCAAATTCGGTTTCTGCAAATATCTTGCCATCTCCCACCCTGAAGACCACTTCCGTTTCCATAGTCCGGCTGACCCCGTGAATGATCATATCTCCCTTCAGCACGGTTTTGTACGTCCCTTCTTTTCCCAGGTTGAGCTCCCGGGGATTAGACAGGGTTCCTTTGAAAACGGCTTTAGGGAATTTGGCAGATTCCATATAATTTTCATTAAAATGCTCCTGCATCAGCGCTTTTTTAAAATTGAAGGAATTGATCAGGACGGCGGCTTCGAGCTTCCCGGTTCCCAGGTCCAGAACACAGTTGCCGCTGTTGGTCGAAGCTTCTATTTTTTCGAGCGGGCTGTTGGACGTAAAACTGATTTGGGCTCCCCTTGTGAAATAGCGTCCTTCCTTTCCGGACTGTGCCATGAGTATTCCGGTGAAGAACACCGGGCAAACGACTGTAAAAAGAACAATTCTTAATTGCATCTCGTTCACTTAATTTGAAGATGGGTTGACGATCACACATCGGTCCAAAACCACATCCGTCAACATTCCGGAACACACCCCTTTCATTGTAATATTCCGACCGGTTATTAATTCAGTCCCGTCATGACCGGAGAATGGATCCAGGTTACAGATCACGGTGGCCATGGCATCATCCGTTCCCAGGTGAATCGTGATCTGATCCGATTCTTTTCTCACCTCTTCGATGCTGCCGTTGACGGTAATGATCTTATTTAAATATTTTGCATTGGCCGTTGCTTCATCCGTCTGATAGGCCTTAAGCAAATCCGGAGCCGTCAAGGATGCCGTCGAGTCCGAAGCTGCAATATCCTGGTGCGGTTTGTTCCACATCCTGTACCCAATGATAGCTCCCGATACGCCAAGGATTAGGATGAGCCAGATCAGTTTCGCTTTCATAGGTGGCCTTGTTTTTTCAACTTAGACTTGCAATTTCTTGTCCATTCAATTCCTCTCAGGTTACAATTTTTCGTCATAACAATTTGAACAGCGTAAATATGGAATAGTAACGCTTCAGACAGGCACGAAATGCCTGAAAAAATCGTTAATTTCCTGAGGGCTACCATGGTTTCAGGTCAAATCTCAACCTTTTCCACCGCACTACCTATAAAAACCAGGTTTCTAAGCCCTTTTTTAGGAATGGTGGTCATCCCCTATTTCCTGTCATACAAACTGTGGTGGACCAAAATGTTGTGGTGCAGTTGTTTTGTAGTCATGAATCGGTCTTAGGTGTTCCAGGTCCGATCTCTCTGAGTTCGATATGGAGTCATAGCTTGGGTGTGATCTGGGTTTATAAGGTCTACCTCTATGAGGTCATTTTGGTATCTGAGATTTGAGATTGAGTTTGAACTTGGTTAATCGGGGTGGATCTTTCTGGGGTTATTGAGGTGTCATGGTTTGATTCCAATGATTCAAAGCTATTTAACCCGTCATTATAACCTCATACATTTCTGTCAATCTGTCCCGACTCCAGAGGAGTTGCGCCTTTTTAACCCAGAAAACCATTTTCACCGTAACTTCATGCTCCGGATGCAGCAGATAAATATCAAGCCTTTTGAATGGGCCTTTTTGATGGGAATTTGGATATGTTTTTCTGCCTGCAACCCGTTACCTTCCGACCCTTCGCCGCCACTCTCCCCGGAGGAAGAAAAAGCCCGTTTTCAGGTTGAGCCGGGCTTCGAAATACAACTTGTCGCCTCGGAACCCCTGGTACAGGATCCTGTAGTGATTCAATTTGATGAAGACGGCCGGCTCTGGGTAGTGGAAATGCGCAGTTTCATGCCGGATATCGATGGTAAAGGGGAAACGGAACCAACCGGCCGGATATCGATTCTTGAAGACCTTGATGGAGACGGGCTCATGGACAGCAGCCGGATTTACCTGGACAGTCTCATTCTGCCCAGGGCCATGGCCCTTGTGGAAGGCGGGGTCCTGGTGGCAGAAAACAAAGCCTTATGGCTGGTGGAAGATCCGGATGGCGACCGGGTGCCCGACCGTAAAATAATGCTGGATTCGACCTATGCGGCTAATGGTCTACCGGAACATTCGGACAATGGGTTGTGGAGAGGCATAGACAACTGGTATTACAATGCAAAATCAAGGCTCCGGTACAGGCTGCTGAATGGCAAATGGATCCGCGACAGCACAGAATTCAGGGGGCAATGGGGCATCTGTCATGATGATGAAGGCCGGCTTTATTATAATTACAACTGGTCTCAACTCCACGCCGACCTGGTGCCTCCCAACTATCTCTCCAGAAATAAAAATCATATCCCAGGAAGCGGAATTGACCACGGACTCACCCTGGACCGAAGGGTATTTCCTGTCCGGCCGAACCCGGCAGTCAACAGGGGATACATCCCGGGCACACTGGATAGCAGTGGCCACTTGCTGGAATTCACTGCCGCCTGCTCCCCCCTCGTTTTGAGGTCCGGGGTTTTCCCTGCTGAATATTATCAAAATGTTTTCGTCTGTGAACCTTCAGGAAACCTGGTCAAACGAAATATCCTGGAAGAAAACGGCTTCCTGCTATCAGCCCATGATCCGCATCCGGGAAGGGAATTCCTCGCTTCCACCGATGAACGTTTTCGCCCGGTCTACCTTTCTTCCGGACCTGACGGTGCCCTTTACGTTGCGGATATGTATCGTGGCCTCATCCAGCATGGTGCCTATGTGACTCCTTATTTGCGTGAACAGACCCTGAAAAGAAACCTGGTGCTCCCCATTCACATGGGACGGATCTGGCGAATAGTCCCTGAAAACCATAAAAGGGTCAATCCTCAAAAGATGTCGGCCAGGACTTTGAATGACCTGGTAACAGATTTATTACACCCGGATGGATGGACCCGTGACATGTCCCAGAGATTACTGGTGGAGCGAAACGATCCTGGCAGCATACAACCTTTGGTAAAACTTGCCCTGGAGGGACCGCAGGTTCTCGCACGCAATCATGCACTTTGGACCCTGGACGGTTTGGGTTGGAAGGATGAAACCACCCTGATCCGACTGATGGAGGATGACCATACCCTGATCTTTAATACCGCCCTGAGGTTGCTGGAACCACTGGCCTTAAAAAATGAAGGGGTCAAAAAACATATCGAAGGGAAATTGAGGGCGTTCGGGTCCGGAATCCCTGCAAAGAAAGCCCTTCAAATAGCTCTATCCGCTTATGTGCTAGGGCCGGAAATAAGAATCAAACTACTTGCCACCCTGCTCGAGAATCATCTGCAACAACCGGTGATGAGGGATGCGGTCATAAGCAGCCTTTCAGGCTTGGAGTACCGGTTTTTGACTTTTCTTAAGGGCCTTCCCTCCTGGGAAGTTCATGATCCGGGAAAGGAAATTTTTATAGACCTGCTCACAGCCGCTATCATCCGAAACGGAAATTCCACAGAAATAAAAGACCTCCTAACCCTGTTGGAAACGGGTAAAGGCCCTTTCACCTGGAAACAACAAGCCATTCTCAATGCCATGGCTATCCAAGGAACTGATCCCCGTATAAAGCGGGTAAAGCTCACCGCGGCACCCGCTCTGAATACAAGACCTGGAGTGGATGAAGTGAACAAAGGACGGATTGAAAATGCCATGCAACTGTTCGACTGGCCTGGCCAAATTAAAAAGACAGCAGGGGCCTCGGGCTCATTATTGAATGAAGCTGAACGGCAATTATTTGTCAAAGGGCGCAGTCTTTATTTGAATTCCTGCGCCGGCTGTCACGGCACCGATGGCGCCGGGGTGAGCCGGTTTGCCCCTACCCTCCGGGGATCGTCCTGGGTGACCGGCAATGAAAAAAGGCTTGCCCTTCTTGTTTTACATGGCCTTGAAGGGCCCATTGAGGTCAATGGAAAAATATACGACGCCCCGGAAATACTTCCCGTGATGCCCTCTCATTCCACCATGGATGACGGTGACATCCTGGCCATTCTGACCTATATCCGGAACGAATGGGGAAACCAGGGAGGGCCGGTGACCCGGAACCTGATCGGTATGACCAGGCATACTACCCAGGGAAGGGTGATGCCCTGGACGGCCGAAGAACTGAACAGGCATATTGCAGATACACTGCAGGTAAACGAAAACAAATAAATTTAACAAGCAAACCTATTGAATTTCCGGATTTTGAAATTTGCCTTTTTACCTTACCCTGTCATAATTCCTCAATATGCAAAGAAGAACGTTCATTAAAAATGCAGGCCTCGCCATGGCGGCCATGCCCTGGTTTGAAATCCCCGCTTCACTGAAGGGAAACGCCATGGGAATCGTGGTGCATTCCTATGGTTTTCGATGGAATTCGAAAACGGAGAGCAGGAATTATCCCGGTTTTAAAAATGCCCTGGACATGCTGCATCACTGCCAGGAGATCGGAGCCGGAGGCCTACAGGTCATGGTCAGGGGCTGGGAAAAGGATTTTACACAGAGTATCAGGGACCAGAGGGAAAAATACGGCCTTTACCTGGAGGGATCCATCAGTTTGCCTAAAACCCAGGCGGAAATCCCTGCTTTTGAAACCGACATCCTCAATGCCCGGGAAGCCGGCGCTTCGGTCATCCGCACCGTTTGCCTTTCAGGCCGGCGTTATGAGACTTTCCACAGCGAAGAAGAATTTAATGCTTTTCGTCAAAACGCGGTCAACTCGATTTATCTGGCCGAACCGGTCATGCGGAAACACCGGGTGAAGCTGGCTGTGGAAAATCACAAAGACTGGCTGGCCCCTGAACTGGCAGGTATTATGAAACAAGTCAGCAGCGAGTGGATCGGGGTGACTCTTGATTTCGGCAACAGCATTGCCCTCCTGGAAGACCCGATGGAGGTCATCAAAACCCTGGCGCCTTATGTGATGAGCACCCATGTAAAGGATATGGGTGTGCAGGAATACGAAGACGGGTTTTTGTTATCAGAAGTACCTTTGGGCAAGGGCATCCTTGACCTGAATGAAATCATGCGGATATGCAGGCAATACAATCCGGGTGTACGGTTCAGCCTGGAAATGATCACGCGCGATCCGCTTGAAATCCCCTGCCTGCTGGATAAATACTGGCCGACCTTCCCGGAGGTAAGAGCAAAATCAATGGCCCAAGTACTTCGGATGGTACGGAATAAAAAATATGGCGGAAACTTGCCATCCGTATCCCAGCTTTCACCGGAAGAAAAATTAAAGGCAGAGGAAGACCATGTGCTGGCCTGTCTTGCTTTCAGCAAAACGGCCCTGGGACTTCATCCCTGATTCTAAAAATAATCAAATATGGATAATATCAAACTCCCTGGTATCCGGCAATTTGATCTGACCGGTAATGCAGCCATTATCACCGGAGGATCCAAGGGCTTAGGTCTTGCCATGGCCGCCGGCCTTGCCTCCGCAGGAGCCAATCTTCTGATCGTTTCCAGAACAGCCCATGAAGCAAAAGAAGCGGCGGACAGCCTAAGTGTGGAATATGGAATCCGGGCCGAATGGTATGTAGCGGACATCACCCGCCAGGACCAGTCAGAAGCCATGACCAGGGCATGCCTGGAGCATTTTGGACAGGTGGACATCCTCATTAACAGTGCGGGCATAAATATCCGGGGAGCCATTGACGACCTCAGCCTGGAAGATTTTAATAAAGTAATGTCCGTAAATGTCACCGGCACCTGGTTATCCTGCAAGGCTGTCGTGCCTTTTATGAAAAAACGTAAAAGCGGTAAAATCATCAATATGGCCAGCACGCTTGGACTGGTCGGTTTAGCGAACCGGACCCCTTACACCTCAAGCAAGGGTGCCATTGTCCAGCTGACCCGGGCTCTTGCCCTGGAGCTTGCGCCCTACGACATCAATGTCAATGCCATTTGCCCCGGCCCCTTCCTCACCGAAATGAACGAACCGATAAAAGATACGGAAGACGGCAAAAAATTCATCGTCGGGGCCACTGCCTTCGGCCGCTGGGCTGATTTGCGCGAAATCCAGGGAGCTGCCATCTTCCTCTCCAGCAAGGCTTCGAGTTATATGGTTGG
>CAYOPD010000019.1:46032-50449 GCA_964405735.1 uncultured Saprospiraceae bacterium
AAAATACCCACGAAATAACATAAATCACTGATATCGCCCCGGTCGCAAGGATCAGTGTACCCAGGCTATGGGTCTGATTCCCCTGTTTGATATTCATACCGGTCATTTGGGTCATGACCCAGAAAAAGCTGTCATTGGCATGGGAGATAGCTATGCCGCCGGCTCCTATGGCCAATACCGCGAGGACTTTCATCAACTCGCTATCCAATCCAAGAGGAACCAATAAGGGGGCTATTACGGAAGCCGTGGTGACGATGGCTACCGTTGATGAACCCTGGGCGGTTTTGAGGGCCAGGGACATCAGGAATGGCAGGAGAAGGCCAAGATTGGCACTGCTGAGGTTACTGCTCACCAGGTCCGCAATCCCCGAATTCTGGAGCATCTTTCCGAATATCCCTCCGGCCCCGGTGATCAGGATGATCGGAGCGGCTGTGACCAGGGAATCCCCTATCCAGCCGGTGGATGAAAGCAGTTTTAATTCAAATTTTCTGGGCAACCAAAATGACATGCCAGCACCAAGCAAAAGAGCCATGATGGGATTGCCAATAAATTTCAGGACAGACATCAGCCTGCCCTCGCCAAATGGATGTGAAGGATAATCTGCTACGGATCCAAGAATGATCAGGATGAGCGGAATGATAATCGGCAGAGATGCTTTGGCCGCTGAGGGAAGATATGCTTTTCTACTCTCCACCTCTTCCTCTGCCAGTTTGGGATCCAGGCTAAACCGGGAGACATAGTGTTTGACAAAATAATAACAAGGTATCAATGCCAATGAGCTCACAATAATTCCCCAGAAAATTACCCGGCCCAGGTCGGCTCCCAGGATCCCCGCGGCTGCGATAGGTCCCGGAGTTGGAGGCACCAGGGAATGGGTCGATGAGATGCCCAGGGTAAGTGCAATGGTGGTGGCTGCAAAGGGCGCCTTGCTTTTAAAGGAAAGGGATTTGTTGATGGAATTCATCATGATGAAGGCGCTGTCTCCGAATACGGGAATCGAAAGGATCCATCCTGTAATCATCATGGCAAGCATGACTGCTTTCTCTCCAATGAAAGACAATACTTTCTGGGCGATGACCAGGGCCCCACCCGTCTTTTCCAGGAAGGTCCCAATGATGATCCCGAGCATGATCACCAGGCCAATGCGACCCACGACGCTTCCAAAACCGTCGGAGATCGAATCCAGGATCAGTTTGCCGGACATGCCTACCAGAAGGCCATAAACGATGGCGCCTACAAAAAGGGCCAGGAAGGGGTGGATATCATAACGTACAATAGCGATGATGATTGCAGCAAGTACCAGAAATACAATGACAAAAGTGAGCATGAGCTGAAGTAAAGTTTTAGGCCCAAAAGATAGTGACGATTGACGAAATATTCGACCCGCAATGCAGGAGTCGGCTCACCTTCTCGTAGCCGAAGCTATAACTTCAAACTTCAAGATCTGGGTTAAAACCCCGTTTGAATATGAACTTCCGAACTCTAGTTTGAATGTTGGAGTTTGCTCCATCCCGGAACTGTTGTATCATAGCCAACCCCTTTCTTTCAGCCTGGGGCTTGGCACCTGCGTCACAACCGGGCTTTAGCCCTCTGGAAATGAGTCGCCTCCATGCATAAACTCCCTGTCCACCCAAGCTTCCGGCGCCTTTGAAGTCTGATCTTGGCCGTAAAGGCCTTTGGACAGGTTCAAAGTTTGATTATCAAAAAAATTTACCTTTGCGTCCGGTATCGCATATGGTCCGGTAGCTCAGCTGGATAGAGCAACTGCCTTCTAAGCAGTAGGTCACTGGTTCGAATCCAGTCCGGATCACTTGAGCCTCAAGACAGCAGGGGGTGTCTCCAGACACCCCCTGCTGTCTTGAGGAGACCCCCTGTCTTCGCTCCTCTCCCTCTCCATTCCTTAATTAAATCAAAAATAAATTTTCGATCCCTTTGTTTGATGTATTTTTGCGCCTCATATTTAATTCATGGCATGAATAGATACATACTCATTCTGGGTCTTGCAGCCTTGGCCAGTTCCTGCAAAAACAAAGAACCAGAATCCCTGCAGCGGCTGCACCAGCTGGAAGAAGAATATGCGAAATCGAAAGACCCAAAAACACTGGAAACCTTATTCGGCGAATATATTTCCTTCGTAACCGGCACCGCCGGAGATAAAAACCAGAAAATCGAAGTGCTGGAACGGGCTGAAAAACTGAGTTCAGCCAACAACCGCTATTTTGAGTCCGTCACTTTTCTCAATACCCTGATCAAAGAAGACCCTGCCTCCTCCAAGACCGGTGACCGCCTGCTTCAACTTGCGGATTTGATGAAAAATGTGATCCGTAATGAAAGCGCGGCCAATACCCTCTATACGGGCTTCCTCGAAAAGTATCCGAACCACCCTAAATCAGATGTTGCCAGGGCAGTGGTTGGAGACCAGCCCATGCCTCTGAAATCACTCATCGAGAACCTGGCTGGAAAGATGTACGACGACAGCCTGCATCAGTTTAATGAAACCGCGGCTACCCAGTATGTGGATGCCACGGAAGCTTATGTACTGATCAATCCGGATGATCCCGATTGTCCCGAACTGCTGAATAAGGCGGCTGAGACGGCACGGTCGCTTAAGACTTACAACAAGGCCATATCCCTCTACGATTGGGTGATAGAAAAATACCCGGCCAGCAAAGTGGCTGCCCAGTCCCTGTTTTTAAAGGCCTTTACCTTTGATAATGAATTGCATGACATTGAGAATGCCAGATATTATTACCAGGAATTCATCAAAAGGTATCCCAACAACGATTTTGCAGACGATGCCAAAGTATTGATGGAAAATCTTGGGAAAACGGACCAGGAATTCCTGGAAAGCATTCAAGAACAAAACAAATGACCTATGAAATCAGGACCATTCTTTCTGATCGCCTTTATGGCCTTTCTTTTTGTATCCTGTTCCCCCAAAACCGCAAAACCCTTGGAAGCGGCAGCCCCCTCCATCCCTTACCTAGGAGACTGGACTTATACTGTTCCCGGGACTCCACTGGGTGATGTCACCGGTAAAATGTCCCTGAAATCCGAAAACGGGGTGATCAAGGCATTTCTTGAGACCAATGGAGAAACCACTGAACTCTCCGAATTTAAACTGGAAGACAAAAAAATATCGGGAATTTTCTATTATTCAGGTACTCCCGTCAGGCTGGAAGGCATGTTCGAGAGCCTCAACAGTCTTACCGGAAAACTTACTGCAGACGGTGCCGGGGTATTTCCGATGAAGGCGAGCAGATGAGGTTTACAAGACAGGGGGGGGCCTTGGTGTTTGGTCGAAGCTTTGCTTCAGCCTAGTATTCATGCTACAAGCGTTCTGATCAAAACAGGGGGTCGGAGCTAAGCTCCTCCCCAACAAACGTTTGTTTGGTCGAAGCTTGGCTTCGGCCTTATACACCCAATCTACAAACTATCACAACCCCTTAATCCCCGTCACCGTCGTATACTTAAACGACAGTTTTTTATCCGGATGAAGGTGTTTGAAAGCCGACTGGCACATCAGGGTGGCTTCGTGGAAACCGCAAAGAATGAGTTTCAATTTTCCGGGATAGGTGTTGATATCTCCAATCGCGTAAATTCCGGGTATTTCGGTGCTGTAATCCAGGGTATTTACCCGGATGGCCTGCTGTTCAATCTGGAGGCCCCAGTTTGTTATGGGTCCCAGTTTGGGAGTGAGTCCAAATAAAGGGATAAAATAATCGGCATCGATGGTCATCTCCCCTTCCCGATCGTGTTTTATGATGACTTCCTCAAGATCGGAATCACCGGCCAGCCCGCTGACCTGGGCCTCCGTGATCAGCCTGAACTGGTCCGATTTGGCCAGTTCCATGATTTTGGCAACGGAATCAGGCGCTCCCCTGAATTCCGTGCGCCGGTGTATAAGGTTCAACGATTTGGCCTTACCGGCAAGGAAGATTGCCCAGTCCAGGGCTGAATCCCCTCCCCCCGCGATGACTATATCTTTGCCTGCATAGGTATCCGGGTTTTTGACAAAATAATCCACGCCGTGGTCTTCGTACTTTTCGATACCTGGGATGGGGGGCTTCCTGGGCTCAAAACATCCCAGCCCTCCTGCAATGGCTAAAACACCGGCTTTGATCCGGGTACCTTTATGGGTGGTGACGATGAACTTGCCATCATCCCCTTTGTAAAGGGTTTCCGCCCTCTCTCCAAGCGTAAAGCCGGGCCGGAACGGCTCAATTTGTTTCATTAGATTTTCCACCAGCTCGGAGGCAAGGATGGTCGGATAACCGGGGATATCGTAAATGGGTTTTTTAGGATATATTTCACTCAACTGGCCACCCGGTTGAGGAAGGACGTCCAAAAGGTGGCAATGCATCTGGAGCAGGCCCGCTTCAAAAACCGTAAACAGCCCCACCGGCCCGGCCCCGAT
>CAYOPD010000020.1:0-47521 GCA_964405735.1 uncultured Saprospiraceae bacterium
ATGCCAGGTGGTTCCTGAGCCTGGTCACCTCCCCGGCAAACAATTCAGCGTGATCGCGCCCGGAACACCGGGGGCATTTTTCATCACCGAGATAAAAGACTTCATCCATCCCGGCATGAAAAGCATCGGCTTCAAATACATCCATCATTTCATCGATGGCTTTAAAAACGACATTATGAACGTCCGGATGCAATGGACAATAACTGAGGCAGTATAAACCCCACTCATTTGGCCATTTCAGGTCCCCTGATCCTTCTTTCATCGGTACCCAGGGGGTTTCATTGAATTGGGGGTAAGCCTTCAACAGCTGGCCCGTTTGCTGAAACCAGGACTGATGCCCAAGCATATTGATCTGCGGAATGATCCGGATCCCCCCTGCCTTGCAGGCCCTGACTATTTTTTTTACCTCTTTTTTCGAGAGCGCATTTTCTGCGACCAGTTCCGGATGCGATTTAAACTTATAAGCATAATCCACCAGGATCACCAGAGTATTCACCCTCCTGGTCACCAGTTCATCCTTGATAAACTTCACAAACTGATCCACCCCCTCGGGTTTGGGCACCGACAAACAGATGCCGCGGACAGGTAGGATGGAATCCAGGGTAGCCTGGGCATTACCCGGGCTGGCCAAGCCTAAAAGGATACAAGAAGTTACGATACGAAAAACCAGTTTTACCATAGCGCTAAGTCAATTTTCAGTTCTGTTCGTCCTAAATTAAACAAAAGTAGGGATTCACACCTAATGGCATGTTCACTGCGATTGAAACAACACCGGAGAAGTTAAATTTTATAAACCGGAGTTGGTTAAAAAAGCGAAATTAAAATCAAAACCGTTATTTTAGTCATGTAAGCACCTCATCATGAAAACCACCATCTTCCTTCTGGCCGGCCTATTTCCCCTGCTTGCCTTTTCCCAAAAAGAACAACCCGTCGAATACAAGATCGTGAGTATCTTTTTCGGCGGCGGCAGTTATTATATTTCTGAAGAAGAAAAGATGAAGGTGAGGGAATTCCTTGCAAATGAAATACTGGGCAATTACGAGATTCATATCCACAGCCATACGGACAATATCGGCGGGGTGCGGTTTAATGAATGGTTATCCAAAATGCGCAGTGAATCCACCCTGGACTTTCTGATTGAAGACGGGGTACCTACCAATAAAGTCTTTATCAAGGACCATGGCCTTTTTAACCCGGAGTTTGACAACTCCACCTGGGACGGCAGACTGAAAAACCGGCGGGTGGATGTGGTGCTCTGGCCCCTGCCCTTCTGATCCCAGCCCGATTAGCCAAGTACGATCGTTTTATTCCCGGAGACAAATACCTTGTCCTCCACGATTTTTTTCAAGGCTTCTGCCAATACGGCTTTTTCAATTTCATGTCCGGCCTCGATCATATCCCTCAATGCATACTCGTGGTCAATCTCGATGGTTTTCTGCACAATGATCGGGCCTTCGTCCAGGACGTCGTTGACCAGGTGAGCGGTGGCGCCAATAATTTTTACCCCGCGCTCAAAAGCGCGTTTATAAGGATTTGCACCTTTGAAAGCCGGCAAAAAGGAATGGTGGATATTGAGGATGCGGTTTTGATACCGGCTCACAAAATATGGAGAAAGGATCCTCATAAATTTGGCCAGCACAAGATAATCCGGCTCAAACCGGCTGAGTATTTCCAGCATCCGATTTTCAAAGGCCGTCTTGTCGTCGTCATGGGGAATATGAAAAAAGGGAATTCCCATCCTTTCGGTGAATGGACCCAGGTCTCCATGATTGCCCATCACCGCCTGGATGGAGGCGTGCAATTCGTCAAAATGATGCCTGACCAGCAGGTCGCTCAGGCAGTGATGTTCCCGCGTGACGAAAAGGACCAGTTTTTTCTTCTTTCGTGGGATGATGGTCACTTCCGCTCCTTCGGGAAGCGCGTTCCGGAAACGGTTGGACAATAATTCGGCATTCAGGTTGCCGGTCAGTTCAAGACGTGCAAAAAAAGTATTGGTGGATTGTTCCACAAATTCTTTCATCTCCACCACGTTGTGGTTGTGCTGAAAAAGAATACCCGATATTCTGGCGATCAGCCCTTTTTGATCCGTGCACTGGATGCGGACCACGTGGTTCTTGTCCATTGTCAGTAACCGGTATCGATGAAATTTATTTGACCAGCTTTTTTTCGAGGTCCTCCAGGGATACCCCTTTGGTCTCAGGCATGATTTTCCAAACAAACAGGAGTTGCAGCACCATCATGAGGGCAAAAAACAAGAAGATGGTGCCGCCACCGTATTTACTGTTAAAATGGGGAAATAAGCCTGCGATCAGCGCTGCAAAAAGCCAGTGGGTGCTGGATCCAAGCGATGCCCCCCAGGACCTGACCCGGTTGGGGAAAATTTCAGAGATAAAAACCCAGATGACTGCTCCCTGGCCGATGGCATGGGAAGCAATAAAAAGAAATAAAAGCCAGGGCACCAGGGCACCACCGGTTCCGCGGAAAAAAGCAATGGATACCAGAGTAAGCGAAACGATATAACCGAAACTGCCGATATACATCAGGAACCGCCGGCCGTATCGGTCGATCAGGCTGAGTCCCAGCATGGTGAAAATAAGATTGACCACCCCGATTCCAACGGTGGATAAAAGGGCTGCTGATTTTCCGAGGCCGGTTTCTTCGAGGATCCGTGGAGCGTAATAAATGATTGCATTGATCCCGGACAATTGATTGAAGAAAGCGAACAGGAATGCAAGCAGTATCGGGAAATTGAATTTGCCTGAAACAAAATGGGCCAGGCTGGTTTCATTCTCCGGGCGCGGACTCTGGATGGCTGCAAGGGAAGCCTCCGCCGTCCCTGGATCAATCATCATCAGGATTTGTTTTGCCTCCTCCGTCCGTGATCTTCTGGTAATGAGCCATCTGGGGCTTTCTGGTACAAAAAGAAGACTGATGATAAAAATGACAGATGGAATGGCCATGATCCCAAGCATGAGCCTCCAGGAATCTCCTGCCCCGGCTCCTATAAGGTAATTGGATAAATAGGCCATCAGGATCCCGAGCACCAGGTTGAATTGAAACAAGGCCGTGAGCTGGCCCCTTTTATGCTGCGGAGCAATTTCGGAAATGTACATCGGTGCCACTACGGAGGAAGCACCTACCCCAAGCCCTCCGATGAACCGGAAGGCCATCAGGATTTCCACACCCGGGGCCATGGCTGAACCAACCGAACAGATCAGGTACAAAATTCCAATAACAAACAGGGTGTTTTTGCGGCCCCAGCGTTCAGCGGGTATGCCCCCCGTAAGAGCCCCAACGATGGTCCCATACAAACCCATGGCCACCATCTGGCCCAGCATGACATCACTGAGGTTCCACAATTTTTGGATCGCCTGTTCACCGCCGGAAATCACCGCTGTATCAAAGCCAAACAAAAAGCCACCCAGAGAGACTGCAAGGGACCAGAACGTCACATTTCCCGCTGTTTTTATCATATTCATCCTTGTTTGAACCAAATGTAACAAATTGACCATCGATCGGGGACAATGTTTTAATTTCCTGCCATGAAACGTGATGGACTCAAATCCTTCGTTAAAGGGATTCAGCCGCTTGGCCTGTTACTGCTATTTCAATGGTCCCTCGGGGCTCAGGCTCTGCAATTGCTCCCCGCCAATCCGCATTATTTCAAATACAAAAACAAAAACATCGTGCTCATGGGCTCCGGGGAACATTATGGGGCCCTTGTAAATACAGCCTTTGATCTGGAGGATTATTTCAATACCCTCAAAAATGACGGCCTCAACCATACCAGGGTATTCATGGGAGCCTACTTTGAGAAACCGGGCGCTTTTGGAATTGAAAAAAATACCCTGGCACCCCGTGCGGAACATATGTTGTTGCCCTGGGCCTCGCTTGATGGCAAATACGACCTTAGCCGGTGGAACGAGGATTATTTCAATCGGCTGCATCAGATGATGGCCCTTTCCGAGAAGGCTGGAGTCATCCTGGAATTGACCTTGTTTTCGTCCTATTACGGGGCGGGCTGGGAATATCATCCCTTTCATGCAAACAACAACCGTCAAGGCCTGGATGCGAAACTTGATTATCGCAAAGCGCATACCCTGGAAAACGGGAAGCTCCTGCAGTACCAGGAAACTTACGTGCGTAAACTGGTTGAAGCATTAAATGCGTATGATCATTTTTATTTTGAAATTCAAAATGAACCCTGGGCAGATATCCGCGATACCCTGATCGTCTGGAATCAAAATTTCAGGCAGGAGGAGCTTAAGAGTCCGGGAAATTTCTGGAAGAATACTATTGAAATCCCATCGGAGCTTTCCCTCGACTGGCACCGGGCCGTATCCGGGTGGATCCGGGATGAGGAAAAAAACAGGCCCAAAAAACACCTGATATCTCATAACATCGCCAATTTTAAACTTCCGGTCCCGGTCACAGATCCCCATATTTCCATCTTCAACTTTCATTACGCTTTTCCTGAAGCCGTCGATTTGAATTATAAACTCAATAAGGTCATTGGGTTCAATGAGACCGGTTTTGCGGGCAGCCACGACGCCATCTATCGAAGGCAGGCCTGGCGGTTCATGATGAGCGGGGGCGGTTTGTTCAGCCACCTGGATTATTCGTTTTCGGTGGATCACCCGGAAGGTACGGATACCCTGCAAAAAGCCCCGGGCGGAGGAAGCCCTGCCCTCCGGAAACAGCTTTTTTTTCTCCGGAGCTTTTTGGAAAACATGAACCTGGCCAGCCTGAAACCGGATAAAAATTTTGTCTATCATATCGAAGGAGCCTTTGGCTGGTCAATGCGGGATGACCGCCGGTATGCGTTATATCTGGAATCGGTTTCTTCCAAACCGGCTAAAGTGCAGTTATTGCTCCGGCCGGGAAATTACCAGGCTGATTGGTATGACGTAAGCAACGGCCGGATGATACACAGCGAAACGCCAAGACCGGTTAAAAAGTGGTATGAGAGCATGGCCCCGGCTGGAACGGCCGATCTGGTCCTCCTCCTTAAAAAGTTAAATTGAATGATTAGCGGATTCACTTTTCTCCGGAACGCCAGCCTCTTGTATTATCCATTCATCGAAAGCATACAAAGCATCCTTCCCCTGGTTGACGAATTTGTAGTGGTGCTGGGCAAAGGGAATCCCGGTGACCGGAGCCGTGAAATGCTGGATGAACTGGGGTCGTCCAAACTGAAAATCATTCCTTCGGTGTGGAACCTTGAGCGATACGGTGGAGGATCAATTTATGCCCAGCAAACGGACCTTGCAAAATCGGCCTGCAGCGGAGCATGGTTGTTTTACCTGCAGGGAGATGAGGTGATCCATGAACAGGATATCCCAGTGATCCGAAATGCCTGCGATACCTTTATCCACGATCACCGCGTGGAAGGTTTTGTTTTTGATTTTTTACACTTTTACGGAGATTACCGGCATTATTTCCAGGACCATAGCTGGTACAAAAAAGAAATCCGGATCATCCGAAACCTCCCGGATATTCATTCCTGGCGTGATGGGCAATCCTTCCGGTACATCCCCGACTTTCAGGGAAATGATTATTTCAGGATCGCGGGCACCCGCAAACTGAACTGTGTTTCCCTTCCTGCCCGGGTTTTTCACTATGGATGGGTAAAACCCCCCGCCTTGATGGCTCAAAAAAACGTTGAAGCCGGGAAAAACTACAATAAACCTGGCTATGATCAATTTCAAGGCCGGTTTGATTATGGAAGGCTGGACCGTGCCCGGGTTTTTGAAGGCATTCATCCTGCCGTGATGACGGCGTGGATGGATCAACTGGATTGGCAGGACTTGTTGCGTTTCTCGGGGCCTTTGGCTTTAAACCGGCCGCTGATGAAGCATGAAAAATTCAAATACAGGATCCTTCATTTTATTGAGGAAACATTTCTGGGAGGCCATGTAATCGGCGGCTTTAAAAATTATAAGCTGATCCAACCCGGGTAGACCGGTCCAGAGGTTTAATTAAGCGGGTTAAAAGCTAACCAGTATTGATTTTAGCTCCCCATTTCTTTTTATTTCCACCTGGATCTGGTCCCCTTTCTGAAAAGAGCCCAGGGCTTCCATATAAGCATAAATATCCTTGATGGGTTTTTCTCCCATTTTGAGCAAGATGTCCCCTTTTTGAAGTCCCGCCAGTGCCGCAGGCCTTCCTTCGGTGACCCCGTCGATGCGCATGCCCCCTTCCTGGTATAGATAGTCGGGCATGACCCCCATGCTTACTTTGAAGGCCACGGCTCTTTTCCCGGACTCATCCTTCGTTTTTGTAAAAACCAGCTTCCCTTTGGTATCCAGGTCTTCGATCAGGCTTACGATCAGGTCGGAAATTTGCAGGATCCCTTCATAATTGACCAGGTGGGCATCGTCCGAAGGTTTGTGATAGTCCTGATGCTGGCCGGTGAAAAAATGAAGTACAGGGATGTCCCTGAGATAAAAAGAGGTATGGTCGGAAGGGCCCTGCCCGGATTCCGTGGCACTGATTTTCATTCCGTTGACCATGGCCTGGTTTTCAAACCGGGGTTTCCATGAAGGAGAGGTCCCGACTCCATTGACTGCCAGTATTCTTTCCTGGTTCAGCCTGCCTATCATATCGAGATTGATCATATAGTTGACCTTGCCAGCCTGAAACAGGGTGGAATCCTTGGTATAGGCATTGGACCCGAAAAGGCCCTTCTCCTCCCCGGAAAAAGCGATAAAAAGGTAGTTGTTGTTTTTAGTTTTCGGATTGTTTTTCAGTTTGGCCGCTATGGACAATATACCCGCAATTCCGGAGGCATTGTCGTCGGCCCCGTTGTGTATCGAAGTATCGTTGGCAGCCAGTGAACCGGAGCCGGTACCACCAAAACCCAGGTGATCGTAATGGGCGCCAATAACGATGGTATGCGCGGCACCGTGATCGAGTAATGCAATGACGTTATTTCCGGTTTTTAAGGGACCCAGGGACCTTTTAGCCGTATCGTGAGGGTTGAGGGTTTCCTGGAAATTAAACGGATAGAGCCAGCTTCCGTTTAATCCGGCCGGTTTAAACCCAAGTGCCTCGAACCGGTGCTGGATATATTCTGCAGCCAGGCGCTCCCCTTCTGTTGCGGTCTCCCGCCCGGTGAGGAAATCCGAAGAGAGGTAAACGACGTCGATTTTAGCCTGCAACAAATCCTGCGGATTCTGTGCAGGTAACCAGCCGGCCACAAAAAACAGCAAAAATACCAGGTAGCACAATTTTTTCATGGCGCAAAAATACCGGATTTCGGGATTGAGGCAAGCCGGACAAAATGCGGCTTTTCCGTGTTCCTGACAAGGGTCATGGAGCATGGTGATTGTGGTATCCAAAAACCGGGCACCAACGGCCTAAATTGCATGATATAAAATCGACGCATCATGAAAAGGAATTTGTCAGTCACGGATCGCTGGGTAAGAATCGGTATTGCCTTTTTTATTGCCCTGCTCTATTTTACCAATGTAATCAATGGAACCACAGCCATCATACTGGCACTCGTGGGTGTCGTATTGGTGCTGACCAGTATGGTAAACTGGTGCCCACTTTATCATTTATTTGGTTTTTCCACCTACCACAAGGAAGGACATCTGGGCTCAACGGGCAACCCTAAGCCGGTATAAACCGGATGCATAAGCCCCCCAAATACCCAGGCCCCCTTTTATATTCGAGTCGATGGTGGTATAAGAAGAAAAGGGGCCTTGGTTACCTTTATTGAATTCAAAGGTATTCCAGAATTTAAAATGGGCTTCATCAATGGAAGTCCATTTTACCGTAATGGAATCACCGGTCCGGAAGAGGCCAAAAGTGGATTGATCGAATTCCTCACCCTCTTTCCGCGGGCGAATAAGGCGAAAATCAAAGGTTTTGCCATCAATAAGGATATCGTCATTGACTGAACTGAAGGGGGTTTTAAAGGGGCCTTCATTGATCCTGCAGAAATAGCGGTAAAAATTTTTTTCTCCTTCGGGGTCCTTTACCCTGGCCATAAGTTGAAGCAGGGTATCTACCGGTTTGCCTGGCGCCTCCCTCCACCAAAGTGAATCCAGGGGAATAAATTCAGGTACTGTGGTAATTGCTTCAATCCGCTCATCTCCGGCTCTTATGTTAAGACGATACGATTTCCCGGATACGGGTTTGATCTGTGAGGCAAGGTCAAGGTACACGCAAAAGTTAATCAGTACACTGTCCGGGTTTAATCCAAGGCGTTCAGCAGCCAGTTGCTGCAGATCGGCTGGGAGGTCATTAAAACATAATTCGCTCAGCGTTGCGGTTTGCTGGCCGTCGCTTATGGTGACTGCAGCATTCCGGACGAAGAGGTTATCCAGTTCCTGCAACGAGAGTTCACTGAAAAACGGTTTGGAACGGGTGAGGATCACGTAAGCAGGCAGGGCCTCAGGGCCAGCTTCGATATATCCTTCAACCACGAGTTCCGGGTTCAGGTTGATGTCCCTTGGTATAAATTCAACTTCGCAGCCCGGATTAATCAAAATCAAGAAAAACAGGACGGGGATCCAGGGGGTGGTCATAGGCTCCCGGATATTTTTTTGTTCCTGATGTTGTTTATCCTCCATCATGACTTCCATTTAAAATTCCAGGTTATTGAAGGGATGAGCGGGAAAAGCGTCACCTGGTAAGCAGTTGCTTTTGCCCTGCCTCCTGACAGGTCGGAGTCCAGGTCATAATTGATAAAAAACGGATTTTTACGGTTATATAAATTGTAAACTGAAAATGTCCATGAACTGGAAAAGGCTTTTTTTGAATCGGGTTTTGCAGTATAATTCGCTGAAACATCGGCCCGGTGATAATCCTGGTACCGGGCGCTGTTTCGTGGTCCATAACGAGTGACCAGGTTCTGGTCGATGAAATAGACACTCCGCAGCGGAGTAAAAGGTTTACCAGTACCGTAAACAAAATTGGCGGACAGGCTCCACTTTCGGGTGGCCTGATAGCTGGCCACCAGCTCCAGGTCATGCGGCTTGTCGAAAGAGGCAGGAAATTTTCTGCCCTGTTCGATATCCCTGAACCAGCGCCAGCTCCGGGTGAAGGTATACCCCAGCCATCCGGTCAGTTTGCCGCGGGATTTCTGTGCAAACAATTCCGAGCCATAAGCTTCTCCTTTTCCAAAAACAAAAGCCTCTTCAATTTCCGTGCTTTGATTGCTGGTATAGGTTTCCCGGTAATCGATCTGGTTTCTGAGGGGCTTATAAAATGCCTCCACAGATAAGTTCCAGGTCCCGTCCTGCAAGGTCTTGTACCAACCTGCCGACCATTGGCTGCCCCGCTGGGGCTTTACATAGAGGCTGCTGGGAACCCAGACGTCGGTGGGCAGGGTACTGGCACTGTTGGATACCAGGTGGATATATTGCTGGTTCTGGCTGAACCCGAATTTGAGTGAAGTCCGCTGGTTCAGCAACCAGGTAACAAATAAGCGGGGTTCCAGCCCATTGAAGGATTTTACCGCTTCAAAATCGTCATATGCCTTGTCCCCAAGTTGGAAAGGACCAATTTGGGAAAACCGGCTCCATCGCAATCCCAGGTTGGCAGTCAGGTGCGCATTAATCCGGATTTCATCCTGGAAAAATACGGCGGACTCAAGACCGAATTTGGGTTTGTAATCATTGGTAAAAGTGGTTTCCCCACTGGCCCCGCTGAGGATATTGGGCGTAAAGCGGTGGTGGATCACATTGGCTCCGAACCGGATAAAATGGCCGGGTGCCGGATAATAATCCATGTCGAGCTTGAGCTGGAAATCCCGCACCCCGTTATTCAACCGGAAGCTGAAAAGATCCTGGTCTCCGGATAGTTTGAAATGGTAGCCATTGTAAACCGCGGTGGTATTCATGAATAATTTATTGCTCACCACATGATTCCACCTCAGGGTAGCGGTATTGTTTCCATAAGGCATCCGGAGATTAAAATCCCTTTCACCGGATTTATAGTTGAGAATATCCCGCCCAAAATATCCACTCAGATAGATGCGGTCCTTGTCGGAAAACCGGTGATTGACCTTCGCATTGAGGTCATAAAAATAATAGTTGGTCCCCGAGAAATCCGTATTGCGGATAAAGGGCTGGGCAAGGTCCAGCACATAGGTTCTCCGCGCGGAAACAATGAATGAACTTTTATTTTCTACCAGGGGCCCTTCCACCGTAAGCCGGGAAGCAATCAGGCCAATACCTCCTTCCACTGCAAAATCCCTTGCATTGCCTTCTTTCATCTGGATGTCCACTACACTGGACAAACGGCCACCGTAATATGCAGGCATGCCACCTTTGATGAGGGAGGTGTGTTTGATGGCATCTGAATTAAATACACTGAAGAACCCCAGTAAATGACCCGAATTGTACACCGGAGCCTCGTCAAGCAGGAGCAGGTTTTGATCCGCCCCGCCGCCCCGCACATAAAATCCGGCGCCCCCCTCATCCGCACTGAGCACGCCCGGCAGGAGCTGAAGGGCCTTCAATACATCGACTTCTCCAAAAAGCGCGGGCATTCGTTTGATCTGCTCAGTGGGCAGATCGACCCTGCCCATATTTGTACTCTGTACCTGTTCCAGGCTTTTGTTCTCTTCCACGATCAATTCTTCAAGCTGGACTCCTGGACTAAATAAGATGTCCAGCTTCAGATCCTGAAACAGACGGACCATTTCGATCCTCTCCTCAAAACCCAGGTAGGAAAATACTACCTCATATTCACCTGGAGGAAGGGACAGCGAATAAAAACCATAATTGTTTGAACTGGTGCCTATCTGAGGCTTGTCCCGGACATAAACATTGGCGCCCGTCAGGGTTTCTCCGCTGAGCGAATCACGCAGATAGCCGCTGAGGGTAAGGGTTTTTTGCTGCGCAAACAAGTTCAGTAGCCCGTAAAGCAGTAAAAAAAAAGTCAAAACCGGTTTCATCTGTTAACGGTACTTTCAACAAAAATGGGGCTGAAAAGATCAGATTTTCCCAAAGCTTTTTATTTCAACAGTGAAATGGGCCTCAAAGTAAGGCCTCCCGCCTTGAGCTTTCTTAAAATACCTTTGGAACCAGGCAGGTGGGCGGCGCCAATGGCAAAAAAGCAGGCCTGCCTCCTTTCCGCCAGAATATTTTGCACAAATACGGCCATCTCCCGGTTGCGTTGATCAAACATCAGGTTTCTTAAACCGCCGAGCTGTTTTCGACTGAGTTTGTATAGGCGGGAGAGTTCTTCATTTGCATAGGCCTGTTCCAGCTTTTTCAGATGGCGGAAAGCAACGGAAAGTGATTTTAGCAGGGTTTTCAGCTGGAAGAGCTGGACCTGAAACGGAATTTTTTTATAGATTTCAAGCTGGCGGTCCAGGGACTCCACTCCTCCCATTTCAAGGCCTTCTTGATGGGCGATATGCCAGAGTCGCGCATCCATGGGTTCTCCCCCGGTGCGGGCGAGGTATTTTTCATGGATAAGGGCAGATAAAAACAAAGGAGGCATTTGTTGCCAGTCCTCGAGATTTAAACCGAACCTCCTTTTCAGGAAATGACTTGCCTTTCTATAAGCAGCCGGGGCGAGCAGGGATCTCAGGCCATTCCATTGATTGGCGTGAAAGGTCATGGATGTTTTCACGAGCTGGCCGATATCCGTTTCCCCATAATATGCCTGGCATTGGCGGATATAGGGCACGATCCTTGGGATGTACTCCAGGGAAACCCGTCCGGCACTGTGCATGGTACCAAAAAGGTAAGAAGCCGGGGAAGCTAGATCCGATTCGAGTCTCCAGAGCAACGCATTCCCGGTGCTCATGCATCATTCATATTGCAGGGGCAAAACCATGGATTCCTTTGCTGTGGAAAGGGTGACCATGCTTTTGAGCCGCTCGATTTCTTCAATCTGGGAAAGTTTTTTGAAAAGGATGCTCTCATAACTGGGGATATCCTTGCAAACAATTTTGATCAGCGCGTCCGCTTCACCGGTGATGATATACACTTCTGTGACTTCATCGATACGCCTTATTTTTTCCAAAAACCGGTCCATCGTATCCGGGCTTTTCCAGTTCAGGGAAACCAGTACAAAGGTTTTGACCTGGAAGCCCATGGCCTTGCTGTCGAGTTTGGCATGGTAAGAAGCGATGATCCCTGCCTGTTCAAGTTTTTTAACCCTTTCCAGGGTTGGAGCCGGGGATAAACCGATCATTTTGGATAGATCGAGGTTGGTAATCTTGCTGTTTTCCTGGAGGATCTTTAGGATCCGGTAATCCAGTTTGTCTAATTTATAGTCTGTCATGACGGGAAATGTTTTATGGTAAAGGGATTATACTTCAATAATAAATCAGGGGAATACGCCCAAATTGGAATAATCACTTGCTATTTTATCCAACGCACAGACAAAGGCTGCAGTTCGTAAGTCCTTGATTTTATTCTTACTTCTTTTGATGTCAAGGATCTGCTGGAGGGAACTGACCATCGTTTCTTCCAGGCCGGAACGTACCAAATCAATTTCATCCGCTCCTTTCACAAGAAGATTCTTTTCGCGCTGCCCGATGAATTTTCCGGTTAGATTTTCGACCATGGAAACCAGGTTGCCATAGGTTTGCTGGTCAAACCTTTTTTCTATTCGTCCAAAACGCATGTGGGACAGGTTTTTCAACCATTCAAAATAAGACACTGTGACCCCGCCGGCGTTGAGGTACATATCCGGAATGATCGCAACACCTTTTTTCAGGAGGACCTCTTCTGCATCGGAGGTTACCGGCCCGTTTGCGGCTTCAGCGATCATCCTGGCCTTGATTTTCCTGGCGTTTTGCATGGTCACCTGGTTTTCCAGCGCTGCAGGCACCAGGATATCGCACTCCAACTCGAGGGCCGCCATCCGGTCGGGCAGGTTTTTGGCCCCTTTAAAATTCAGGATGGACCCGGTTTCTTTGCGGTGTTTCAGCAATTCGGTGACCGAGATTCCTTTTGGGTTGTACACGGAACCCTCGTATTCGGATACAGCAATCACCTTGATGTCACCCTCTTCCTGGCATATGGTGCCGGTGTAGCTGCCTACATTGCCCAGGCCCTGGATAACCATGGTTTTTCCGGCCACACCCCTGTCCATTTTAAGGGCCTTCATTTCAGACGCTTCGTCACAAAACTCCCGGATTCCGTAATAAACACCCCGGCCGGTAGCTTCGGTGCGGCCACGTATACCAAACTGGCTGACCGGCTTGCCCGTTACACAGGCTATGCCGTCAAGTTCTCCTCCTTTAAAGGTCATGTAAGTGTCGTAAATCCAGGCCATTTCCCTGCTGCTGGTGCCAAAGTCTGGCGCCGGAACATCAATACCGGGTCCTATAAAGTTCTTTTTGATCAGTTCCAAGGTGTAGCGCCGGGTAATCCTCTCTATTTCTTCAGGTTTGAGTATGAAGGGGTTGATTTTGACCCCTCCTTTAGCCCCGCCGAAAGGCACGTCGACAATGGCGCATTTATAGGTCATCAGGGAAGCCAGGGCCATGACTTCCTCCTGGTTGACCTCCATACTGTAGCGGATCCCGCCTTTGGTGGGCTGCCTGTGATGGCTGTGCTGAACGCGGTAGGCTTCGATAACCACGAATTCATCGCCGATTTTTGCCGGGAAAGTCATATGATAAACTGAATTACAGGCTTTTATCTGTGCAAGCAAGCCCTTATCCAGGTTGCTGTGTTCAGCCGCTTTGTCAAAATTGCGGTTGACAGATTCATAAAAACTAATTTGGTTTTTCTTATTCATGTTATTTGGTCATTTGATCCTCAATCTTTTTTAATTTCTTCTCCAGGCGAATGAGATAAAACAAAACCAGGAGCCAGATCACCAGGGCAACCAAGGCTACTGTATAAATTTTTCCGGTGCTTCTTAGAAAATCGGCTCCCTGCATAAGGAAGAGAAATAACTTCGGAATTGATTGGTGCATAATTAAATTAAAATTATAATCAAATTAATCCATCTTATTGGATAACAGTTTAATGCGATACCTTATTTCGGATATCCAGAAAGCGATACAGATGTAAGCGATCACAGCAGGGTAAAAGACCAGCCTCATAGTACTGTCCAGGTCCTGGCTGCCAAAGGCCGGGTTTCCGCCGCTCCCAGGATGCAGGGAATCAAATCTTCTGGGTATTATAAAAATCAACGGAATAAGCAGGACGAAAGCAAAGATGTTGTAAATGCTCGAAATCCTGGCTTTCGCATCAGGGTCACCCAGGTTGCTGCGAATGAGAAAATAACCACCGTAAATCAGCAGCGCAATGGCTGTCATGTTTTGTTTCACATCAAAACTCCAGAATGCCCCCCAGGTGAACCTGGCCCAGATGGCCCCGGTGATAGTCCCCAATATGCCAAACAAGACCCCGGCGACCACAAGGGATTCCGTTTTCCATTCGTCTTGTATTTCTTTGAACCTCAAGTATCTGTAACTATAATACACCGAAAACAGGAATACCATGACCATTGCAAACCAGAGTGGTACGTGGAAATAGGTATTTCTTATGGTTTCTCCCAGGATGTTTCTAAAGGGATAGTTGAAATTGGATTCCTCCCTTACAGTAATCCTCTCACGAGACCATTGCGCATTGGACTGAAAGCCGGGATCGGCAAGGGATTCGTCATTGGCCAGGCTGACTGCGGAAGGCAATACCAGAGGACCATCCGGCGTGTCCATCACCAGGGAAAGATCGACCTGTTTTTGGGCCGCGTCGGGAAAAACGGGAACGGAAAACACGAGGCTTGCATGTCTTTCATCCTGGACCAGGACCCGATCGGCTTCAAGATGCCAATCACCCTGGCGAAGCCAGGCCTTGATTTGGCCATCAGAAGTAAACCGGGTATTGTACCCTTCAATGATCAATGTATTGGTATTCAATGACTTGACCGTGTATGGACTAATCTGGATGATGCCCTGGCCAAGGGGTACCATAAAGCCCATAAGGATCACGTAAGGCATAATTATAATCGCCATCCACTTCCACCATGCCAACTTTACCATATTTTGTTTTAATCCCGCCACAGTATAGGAAATAAAAATACTGACAATGCAAAAGTAATCATGTTCATGGCCAAAATGGATATCAGGTCCTTATAATAATTGCTGTCCTGAATGAGTTCGATCGCTACTAGGCAGAGCCGGCTGCCGGCCATCAGGATCGGGAAAATCAGAGGGGTAGCCAGTATGGTCATTACGACCGACTGGTCACCTGATTTGGCGGTGATCAAAGATATAAAAGTAAAAATCAGGGATATACCACTTGTACTCAATATCATGGTCAAAATAAACAGCGGCCAGTTCGTGACTGGAATGTCAAAAAACAGGCCTATCAGCAGGATCGCCAGGGCGTTGAGCCCAAGGAGGAGGATCATATTGTACAAGACTTTCGAAAAGTAAACGGCCAAAGGCCTGGCCAGGGTATACAAATACCAATGCCTCTGCCTTACCTCCCTGCTGAATGTGCCCTGTACCGTATTGATTGACAAGAAAATAAGTACAATCCACAAAAGCCCGGTCCAGATCATGCGATCGACCCGCATCAGGGAATAATAAAGGACCAATATGATGGAAAACAGATATAGGCTGATCGAAGTAATGGCCTGCTTATTTCGCAATTCACTTTTAAAATCCTTCCCCAATAATCCAAAGACCTCTCTCAGCATTATTTTTCTTCTGGCTCAAAATTAACAGTATTTTATACCATATAGGATTAAAATTAAGAAAAAGTGGCACCTTGATTGTTTTATATATTACACTATAAATACATTTGTTTATATTTGTTTAACAATTATTTGTCCCATGAAACAGTGTATCTGCCCAAAAGGTAAAGCCATTTTATTGAGCATTATTGCGGTCGTATTGACCCAAACCCCTCTGATAGCTGAAAGTTATGTCAGTGTCAAAATCAAAAACGGGGATGGTTTGTATTCCCTCTTCAGGCGCTACAATCTCCCCGCTAACCATTGCAACATCAGCCAGTTTAAACAAATCAACCGGTTAAAGGATGTCAATAAACTGTTGCTCGACCGGACCTATCGCCTTCCGGTCCTGCTCCTGCCCTTCAATGGTAAAAGTGTGAGCACCTCTGTCCCCGGTGTCGATAAATCCACCGTCGCAAGGATCATCAACTACAATAAAACAGCCTACAACAACAAACTGAGAAAGCTGCCTTACAACCAGAGTAAATTGGTGTGGATACCCTATCATGAACTGAATTGTGCATCCGGATCGGCCAGTAATCCCTTGTCCACAACGGCCCGGGCTACCCTTGCCGTATCCACAGAAAGGTCGGCTTCAACTATAAAACCTGCATCCAGCCCCGCGGTCAAGACCGTGAACAGCAAGCCTGAAATGATAAAGGAAAAAGAAGCAGAAGTCGCGGGAACCGCACCAGCCTTTACCTCAGGAGCTGAAGCAGCTGCCGGTGGTAAGGTGAGCTTCCGCACCAAAACCGTTCCACTCTTCGGGGCGGATTTTAAAGAGATCCGGATTGAGAGCGATGCGCTTAAAAATAAAGTTTATTACCTGGTCAGCGGTCATGGTGGACCGGATCCGGGTACCATGTACCAGGGCCAGAACATGACCCTCTGTGAAGACGAATACGCCTACGATGTCACCCTTCGCCTGGCCAGGAAACTGATGGAACAAGGCGCAACCGTCCATATGATTGTCCAGGACCCGAACGACGGAATACGCAATAATATGTATCTGCAGATGGACAAAGATGAAAAATGCATTACCGGTTACCCTCTGGTATTGAACCAGCGACTCCGCCTCACCCAGACCACGGATGCCGTGAATGATTTGTACCGGATGCATCGTAAACAGGGAATTTCAGACAAAGACCAGGTAGCCATCCATATTCACGTCGATTCCCAGCATAAGGACATGAGGAAGGATGTCTATTTTTATTACCAGGAAGACAATACACATTCCATGGAAATAGCCAGGAAAATCCAGAAAACACTGGATAATAAATACCAGGACCTGGCAGGGAGAAATTACAACGGGACCGTCAGCACCCGGAACCTGTTTGTCATGCGGAATACCATCCCCTCAACCATTTTTATGGAACTGGGAAATATTCAAAACTCCCAGGACCATAAACGGCTCTTGATCTCATCCAACCGTCAGGCACTGGCGGAATGGATCTACGACGGGATCGCAGGAGAATAAGTGATCGATGGTGAGCTTATTATCAGATCAGGCGAACAACAAATTGCAGCCGCGGATATCGCTGTTGTCCAGCCTGCCAAGCACTTCAAACCGGCCATCGTCATAAACCCTGCCCAGGTCGTCGGTCGAAATAAAAGCGCAAGAATCCACATTGGCAAGATCGATGATATTTAATGCGGCCTGCTGCCCCCGGTGCTCCCGGCTCAGCGGATCGTTGATCTGGCGGGGCACCACCCTCATGGTCGGCCCCGGGACAAATAATCCTTCTGAAAGTGCATAAGCCTGGGACAACAATTCCGTCATGCCATATTCGGAACCAACCGAGGATACGCCAAAATTTTCCTTTATCCTGTTATGCAGTTCTTGTCGGGTCATTTCTTTTTCACGTCCTTTCATGCCACCGGTTTCAATGATTATGGTGTCCCCGTGGACCTGCAACTTAACCGGCCAATTGTAAAGGGCATAACTGACTCCCCAGAGCAGTGTTTTATCCATTTTATCTTTATCCAGTTCTGACTTTAAACCTGCCGGATCGGCATGAAAATAACCACCTCGTCCGGGCTCCATAAATTGATCCAGCATATACAACAGGGAGGAGGCTTTATTTTCCGCATAGGAAGGCAATACAGCAAGGTGCCTGAATTTTCCTGGCTCCACGCCAAAAATATGCCTAAAACAGTTTGAGGCCATTATATGGTACCAGCCGGGTTCCCGAATGGCATGCCGGCTTCTTTGCTGGCCTGTGGTGGCGCTGCTTTCAAATACCAGAAGCGGTCGAAACAAACCAGTCCGGACTTCTTTGGTTTTAAAAAACTGAATGGGAAGGCAGGGAATTTCTTCATGGGTTTTAACCGTCGGAGCCTGGCCGTAAAGCAGGTCAATGTATTCCCGGTAGACCGGGTTAAAGGCATACTGAGCCTTGTACAGTCTCAGGGCAAGCTCATCAAACGCGTAGCTGCCCTGCCGGATCAGGTCCATGATCAACAGCCTTTCCGATTCCCAATCCATTCTGCAATGATCGTAAAAATATGGTAGGCCTCAGGCAGTGCGGGAATCAAAAAACCCGGATATTTACATATTCATTATGGGAAAACGAAATGTGTCTATTGCTTTTTTCCTGGTGTTCGGGTTGATCCAGGCCTGCATCATTGCACCGGATTATTCCATCATCCCCGAAATCAATTTTGAAGGAATCAACAAGAACGTGATCGATCAGGGCAGGGTCCGTGACGATTCCCTGTATATCCGGATAGGTTTCACGGATGGTGATGGAGATATCGGGGATGAACAAAACAAAGCCAATATTTTCATGCAGGACGACCGGGATGGGATGCTGGTGACCTATAGCATGCCGCTGATTCCTCAAAAAGGAGTGGCCAACGGGGTCTCCGGGACGATTACCGTCCTCCACACCACCCTTTTCAATGTTTGCTGTTATTACCCCAATGCCGATCCCTGCAGCATCCCTGACAAACCCACTACGGATACCGTGACCTACAGCATTTATATAGAAGACCGCGCAGGGCACAAAAGCAATGTGATCACGATGCAGCCCATCGTGATCAATTGTAAATAAAAAGTCCCACTATTTTGCATAAACCCGGGTAACAAAAGGCCCCTCCATAAAACGGTAAGGATCAATCTGGCTTTGGAACACGGGTCCCTTCCAGTTTTCAGTCAGGAGCAGCCTTGCGATTTCCGCCATAGGCGCTGCCGTAGTGGCCTGGATCGCTTTTAATTTGAGGTTTCCCCAGGTGACCTGGTTGATCCAATACGATCGTTCATTAAGCCATAGGGTATTGTTAACATCCCTGCCCTGGGCGGAACTGTAAATCAAAACAAAGTCCTCCTCAACCATGGGAATGTTTTCCAGCATGATGCGCTGCAATTCATCGATTTTATTCCGGTTTTGAGGAATGGTGGACGTCGAGATCTTGACCCAGTCGTAATGGCCGGGGAACCGGAGGGTTTTATAATCCAGCTCTGCGAGTTTCCCCATGAAAAAATCGGGCAGGTCGGCGGCCCCACCGGAAGTGAGGTCAGCCTCAAAATGAATGCCGTCGATGATCAGCCTTTCCCTGGAAGACAAGGCGGGCACCAAGGCTTTCTGGTAATTCCTGATCACCACACAATCTTCCAGGTATTCTGTGGCAACACCCACAGGGCTCCAGGTAAAGCCATAAAAATGAGGGTCCCTGCAATTCAATGGGAGGGCTCCAACCCTCATGATGATTTTATCCGCTTTTTCAATCGGATACTCCCTGAACAGGTCGAGGTAAAGCCGGTGAGCAAGGATGTTGATAAATCCCGGGGCCAGTCCGGTTTGCAGCACAAAGGCCGTGTCCGCGCCCTGGGCGATGCGGATCACTTCCTCAGTTTCTTTTACATATTCCGTGAGGTTTACGTAATGAAGGTTGAACTGACGGGCCAGGGTGGCAATGCGTGGAGCCTGGGTGCCAGGCAAACAATCGAGCACCATGCGGCTGGACTTCAGAATGGAATCCATTGCTTCATTGCTTCCCGCAGGCGGCATGCTGAAAGTACTGATATGGTCCGCGTTTACCGTGCCGGAGCGTATCCATTGCAAAGCGCTCTCACAGGCCCTGGGATTATGGTCCCCGATATGGATCCGGAGCCAGTCACCGTAATGATCAGCCAGCATGAGCGCCACTGCCCTACCTATACCGCCAGCACCCGCGATCACGATCTGACTGGTTTCTTTCATGGATCTGGTTTAAAGTCGCCGCAAAACTAAGCATTCCTGCCAGGGATTGCCGCACTAAAGTTATTTTTACCGGTCCATTTGATGTTAGAATTGCAAATATGAATGAGGAGAATCTCAAGGCATTAAAAGCCTCCCTCGAAGGATCTCTTTCCTGGGATGAAACTTACCGCACGATTTACGCAACAGACGCCTCCGTTTACAGGAAATTGCCTGCTGCGATCGCCCTTCCCAAATCCGTGGACGATCTCAAAAAACTGATCCAATTTGCCCATGACCATAAAACAAGCCTGATCCCGCGAACGGCCGGGACGTCCCTGGCCGGCCAATGTGTCGGAGAAGGCATCGTGGTCGATTTCTCCGCCCATTTGACCCAGGTCCTTGAAATCAACACGGAAGAAAAATGGGTGAGGGTTCAGCCGGGTGTGGTAAGGGATAAATTGAACCAGGTCCTTGCTCCCATGGGTTTGTTTTTTCCTCCGGAAACCGCAACGGCAAACCGGGCCATGATCGGTGGCATGGTTGGCAATAATTCCTGCGGGGCCAATTCCATTGTCTATGGGACTACCCGGGATTATGTGGTGGAAGTGAAGGCTCTTCTCAGCGATGGCAGCGAAGCGATTTTCTGCTCCATCCTTCCCGGTGACGTCATCCGGAAAACCGGCCTGGAAAAAAAAGTGTACGACCATTTGCTGGATGAACTCCACCAGGAGGAAGTCATTCATGAAATCCGGACCCAGTTTCCCAAAAAAAATATTCACCGGAGGAATACGGGTTACGCCGTGGACATGGTCCTAAACGAAATGGAAAAAGGGCATATCGACCTCACCCGCCTGATCTGTGGTTCGGAAGGCACTCTCGTGATGGTAACCGAGCTTAAACTGAAGCTGGTAGATCCGCCGCCTCCGTATAACCTGATGGTGGTGCCCCATTTCAATTCCATACACGAATGCATGAAGGCTGTAGTGGCTATCATGAAACACCATCCTTTTGCCTGTGAACTCATGGACCGGGTCATCCTGAAATGTACCGATGGCCATGAAGTTTACAGGACTTATAAATTTTTTGTTGACGGAGACCCCGAAGGGCTGCTTATGGTTGAATTCCGGGGATATAACCAGGAAGAAATTGAAAAACAAGCCCTGGAACTGATTGATGACCTTAAGAAACAATCCTTTGGTTATGCCTGGCCCATCGTTCGTTCACCTGAAACCAAAAAAGTTTGGGACCTGCGCAAAGCAGGCCTGGGTTTGTTGGCCAATATGGAGGGAAAGGCCAGAGCCATTGAATGCATTGAAGATACGGCTGTTGCTCTCGAAGACCTGCCTGCTTATGTTGAGGAATTCGCCGCTTTGATGGATGCCTATGGTCAAAAACCCCTGTATTATGCACATGCCGGTGCCGGCGAATTGCATCTCCGGCCGGTACTGGATATGCATGACCCGGAAGGGGTAAAAGAATTCAGGGCGATCTGCGAAGACAGTGCCCGCCTGGTGAAAAAATACGGAGGCTCCCTGAGTGGCGAGCATGGGGATGGCCGCCTGCGGGCTGAATTTATTCCACTCGTAATGGGGCAGAAAAACTACGATCTTTTTATTCGGATCAAGGAAACCTGGGATCCGCATTACATTTTTAATCCGGGCAAGATTGTACATGCTCCGAGAATAGACGAGGACCTGAGGTATACTTATGAAAAATCAGGAAGCGAGCCGGAGACCCAGTTTGATTTTACAGGCCAGGGAGGATTTTACCATGCTGCTGCGAGGTGTTCCGGTTCCGCGGATTGTCGCAAACAGGCTTCCATGGGAGGCACCATGTGTCCCAGTTTTATGGCCACCCGCCAGGAAAAAGACACCACCCGGGCGCGTGCCAATGCCCTGACAGCCTTCTACAGTGACCCATCCCTGTCCTCGGTCCGGGATCTGGAATCGGTGAAAGAAATCCTCGATTTATGCCTTTCCTGCAAAGGATGTCACAACGAATGCCCTTCCAACGTGGATATGACCATGCTCAAGGCTGAATTTACCCACCAGTACAGGATGAAAAAAGGCCTGTCCTGGCGTTCCAGGTTGTTTGGCGAAATCGACCGCATAAATTCGGCGGCTGGTTTGATGCCCGCAATAGCCAACAAAATTCAAAACAGCAGCCTTTTAAAAAAAATGATGGGTATCCATCCTGACCGCAGCCTTCCCGGCCTTAGCCGCTACAGTCTGAGGCAATGGGCCAGGAAGTTCAAACCCACTGCATCCAGGACCAAACAACCGGTGTTGTTTTTTATAGATGAATTTACCAACCGCTACGATGTGCAGACGGGCATCAAAGCAATTCTTTTGCTGGACCGCCTCGGATATCCCGTCTATTTTGCAGAACATCGTTCCAGCGGCAGGGCCCAGTTTTCAAAAGGCCTGCTACCGGAGGCCAAAGCGCTTGCAAGATGGAACCTCCGGGTTTTGTCGGGCTTTATACCGGTTCATGAGGTGGTCGGGCTTGAGCCCTCGGCAATTCTCAGTTTCAGGGATGAGTATCCAAAATTGTTCCTGGGAGAAGAAAAAATAAAAGCACAGACCCTGGCGGATCACTGTTTTACCATCGAGGAATTTCTTTATCATGAATTACAGAAAGGCAATATCAGCGAGCAGCATTTTGATCAGACGGCCAGGTCGGTCCTGATCCACGGACACTGCCATCAGAAAGCCCTTTCCAAAATGGAATATACTTCCTTTCTGCTGGGCCTGCCTTCAGGCCATTCCGTTTCGGTTATTCCTTCCGGATGTTGTGGTATGGCGGGAAGTTTCGGATATGAAGCCGAACATTACGCCCTTTCCATGCAGATCGGTGAACTGGTTTTATTCCCTGCTGTCCGGGCCGCACATCCGGAGACCCGGATTGTAGCTGCCGGGACCAGTTGCAGGCATCAGATTCTGGATGGAACGGCAAGGAAGGCATTTCACCCGGTGGAAATCCTTTGGGAAGCCTTGAAGTCCTCAGAACCTAAAGATCGGAAGCCGGTCCTCTCTGATTGAGCTCTTCTTTAAGTTTTTGTTTGAACTCACGGATGGAGTCAAATTCCTTCCGCCAGCTCAGCCCCCCGCCAATGCGGTCCCGCAATTGTCCCTGGTTGATGTCGTCCTTTTTGGCATAAGCCCTGATTTTGAGCCTGCGGTCTTTGGTAAGGGCATATTCCACCTCAAAATGCGGGGTGATCAGCCGGTTAAAAATGGTGCTGTTTACAAAATTGGCCCCTAGCCCCACGCTCAACCTGTCTTCAAAAAAACGGGGCCCAAGGCTGATGGCCACTTCATCAAAGACAGTAAGGTTGTTGATATCAATGGCATTGTTGTTGTTGTAATAATTGACGTCAAAATCAAAACCGGAGATCACTTCGTTATCAGCCACCAGTTCCTTTAATGCATTTTCAACCAGGATGGACAACTGATTGGAAATAAATTGGGAGAGGTTGTTTATCGTGGAACCAATGACCCCGCTTGAAGCCACGAGTTGGTTGGGCGGGAGGAAACTCCCCCAGACCATCAGTCCGAGGACCTGCTGATTGAGTGCGTTTTGATCGGATTTGAGCAGGTTGAGTTTATTGTCCACGATGCTCCTGAGATTTCCGGTGAGGTTTGGAATGTCGAGTCCGAAAGTGATTTCAGGCTTGAAGAGTTTGCCGAACAAATGCATACTCAGGTCAACTGCGGTCTGGCTGCGCAGTTCAGCACTTTCAATGGCATTTTCATATTCTGGGAGAAGGTTGATCAGGCTGGAGGTAAGTCCTTTATAATCCGCATCCAGGTTGATGTCCGCATCGGTGGGGACTCCGTCCCAGCGTATCGTGCCGCCCTGCCTGATCACGAAAGGCTTATTCACCACCCCAAGAAGGGTAAAGAGGTATTCGCCCTGTTCCACTTCGTAGTTGCCAAACATGGCAATATCTCCGTTCCGTTCAAACCGCATTTGCAGGTCCCCGTTGCCCCGCCCTTTGAGGATGTCTCCTCTTTTTTCATCAAAAATGAGGGAGATCTCCGCGTCGTCATTTATGGTGAGGTCTATGCTTACCGACAGTCCGTTTGCTGCCACCACGCGCGGGGTTTGTGTCTCGCTGGCCGCGGATTCCCGGACGGGCCTGAACTGGACCAGCCGCTCGGAGGTGATTTCCGTGGTCTGGCTGATGGGTATGTTCAATACCGTAGGCCTTGCTGTCGTGCCCTGTACATCGATGTCGATCCGGTTGAAAGGCCCGGTAAAGCGGGCATTCACATTGCCGACTACGGTTCCATAATAGTCCGGGTTCTGGACTTTGGATGTTTTGAGCACGAGGAAACGACTTGACCGGATTCCCGCATTCAATCTGAACCGGTTAAAGCGGTCGTGTTCGATGCCGCCCTGCATGCTACCCGTATTTCCCAATTCGTCCTTCAGACTGACCCCTGTGGCGTCGATTAAATTGTTGGTGATGATGACCGGCTGATTTCCAATCTGGAAACTGGTGCCTAGATAATTGATCTTCAGGGATCCATCGCCAATATTCAGCCGGCCTTTGAAATCCGGTTTTCCACCTACCTTATTTATTTCAAAGGTTCCCACAATATTTCCCCGGGTTTGATCCACGATGTCGTCGATCATGAATTCGAACAACTTTAGCGGGAAGTCCTTGAACAGGATCTTGAACTGATAATTGTTTTTTACATCGTTTGAATATTTACCCCTGGGATCAAAATAACCTTCACCCATGAGCTGCCTCGAACCGTCCAGCAATGCCAGGCTCAGGTGGAATGGCTGGTTGGTATTTACATTATACAGGTTCAGGTCCAACAGTCCGAAATAAGTGTTGTTGATTAAAAAAGAATCTACCCTTCCGGACAACTTCATACCCCGGAAAGTAAACACATCGGCGATTTCTGCTGTAAGGTCCAATCTGCCTCCTGCTTTCCAGGCTTTGATGGGATTAAAGGAATTGACCCAGTTGATATCGAAATCCGAAAACAGGACCCGTAGCCCTTTGTTGTCGGTGCTGATGATTTCAATCCGTTCGGAACCATGTTCAAACCGCAGATTCCGCGTCCGGATAAAGCCGGGCCGGTAAACAATTTCATTGTTTGCCAAAACACTCCAGTTCTTATCCATGAAGGAAAGATTGGAGGGGGCCAGGGATAGATGCCAGGAGGAATCGATCAGGCGGATGGCCCCGTTGAGGGACACGTTGTTGAGCAGCTTGGATACCTCAGGAGTGCGGATCGAAAAATTCAGGATGTTGTAGGAGAGGTCCGCAGTCAATACGAGTTGGGGAATCCTGAAGGTCCCGCTGTAGATCGAATCGATCAGGGAAGTGGTGTAGGCCACTGCCCCTTTGGCTTCCAGCCTGCCGATCGCGTTGTAAACTTTAAAATCGTTCCAGCGGAAATCGGCGATATTCCAGTTGGCGACCATGTATTTTTGAGCTGAATTCACCGAACCCTTGAGGCTGAATGGTTTTGATGCTTCCATATTCTGGTTCAGGATTCTGCTTATTCCGCGGAGGTCTTTTACATCCAGTACAAAGTCATACGAAACCGAAATGAGCGAATCCGGTTTCAGGTTAAGGGTCTCTTTGAAAGGGAGGGATTTTAGAAAATCGGGGAACTGGTTTTTCAGTTGACGGTTCAAAGCCGGCCAGATGTTTTTAATCAGGTATTTTCCTTTAAGTTCACCATCGATCCAGTCCGAACGGACCGATACTGTCCGGATGCCGTCGCCTGCACGGGCGGCCTCAAATTCCATGTTTTGAAGCAGGACGGGTACTGAATCCACCTGGATGATGACCTGGTCGAGCACGACCTTTCCACTGAGTTCATCCAGGTTCCTCCCGATCATAGAAATATCGGTGCTGCCGGAAAAAGCCAGTGGTTTCTTGGAAATATTCAAACGATAGAGGTCCAGTTGGCTGATGTCCGCTATAAAATTGTAGGCAGGCAGGGTATTAGTAAAATCAATTTTCCCGATAAAAGCAAGGTCCGCATTGGCATCCCGGAGAATGAGCTTTCCATCCAGCAGTTTTTGGTTGAGATGGCCGTCAAACGTTATGTCTTTGTAGGTATAATTTTTATATTCCAGATGGCTTACAATGGCTTCCAGGGTGGCTTCGGCGGTTGCCGCAGTGAGGCCTTTTCCATCAGTGATTTTCGCTTTGAGGCTGGTTTTACCCAATTCGTTATTCCCGGCCCATTTTCCAAGGTCAAAATCAATCAACTCGATTTCGCCGGAATAATTGGCCACTTCCGCCCCCCTCCGGGTATTGAGACGCATATCCATCCTTGATGACCCGAGATCGGTAGTCAATACTCCATAAGCCACAAAGTCGGACAGCGCACCATCAAAATTTCCCCGGAAGCTCAGATTGCCCAATTTGTCAAAATTGGCCAGCTTGTCATTTTCAGGCAAAAGTTGTCTCAGGGAAGCCATCTTTGTCTGAAGGCTTTTTAAGCGGAGGGATAAAAAACTTTCTCCAGGAATGGCCAGGTTATTGAGGTCAAAATCACCGTTCAGGCTAAGGGAATTTCCGATTTTTAAAATCACTTTTGACCCTTTTAGATCATTGATGGAGCCGGAGACGAATCCGTCAATCTCCAGTTTCTTGCCGGAGTTGGCCAGGAGAAAACGGTTTTTCTTAAGGGAAGGAATCCAGTCCAGCAGCTCCGCAACCGATAAACTGGAGTTGTTGAAAACCAGTTTCCATTTTACCTCATCTTCAAAATGAGCGAAGTTTTCAAAACCGTCAAAATAAAGTTGTATGGTATCCATAAGCCGGCTGTCCCGGGAATTCAGGTCAAGTCCATTGAGCTGAATGGTCTTATGATCCACGACCATGGACGCAGCGCTCATGGAATGAATGCCCAATTGTTCCGGATTTAAAGCTGCCAGGTTTCCAAGGATCAGGCTCAGCCGCCTATTGGACAGTGACAGGCTGTCGGCCTCCAGGTTGATGTTCTGCAGGTGGTTGACTACGCCTTGCCAGGCAGGCACTGAATGGATACCGTACTGATCGAAACTTCCGTTACGGATGCTGAGTTCCCTCACTTTAATGGTCAGCAGCGAATCTGTTATCCAGTTGAATCCTTTACTTTTGGTTTTAGGTCCTTTTGAAGTCAGGCGGATGACGGGCCTGGTCATGACAATCTTGTCTATTTCAAAAGTTTTATTTTTCAGGTCCACCAGGTCGATATTAATAAGGGCATCATTTAGGTAAAGGTCAGACGTGGACTTCGGAGAATCCTGGATAAAATGAAACCTTCTCAAGGCAATCGATTTGAGATCCAGGGAAATGCCGCCACCCGGAGATTTCCCCCCCCCGGTTTTTAAGTTGAATTTTTGGAGAGCCTGGTCAAAGGACCCCAGGGAATCCCCTTCGTATTGAATGTCTTTCAGAGTCAGTCCTTCCAGAATGGCCCCTTTGAAGCGGAAATCCTTTCGCAAAAGCGAAGTGACGGCCATATTCAGGTCTACAGAAAATCTTTCAATATAAAGCAGGGTATCCTGGTGAGCGTCGGCCATATGGACACCGTTTAAACCGAACCGGTTGAACCATTCCAGGGACAAACGGTCGATGGTGACCGGCTGGCCGAGTTTGCCGGACATATAAACTTCAGCCTTTGCCCTTGCCCAGTTTTGAACCGGAGGAGCCTGTATGATGAGGGCCACAAACAATACCAGCAATATAAAACTCACCACCACGGTGAGGAAACCGCGAAACATCTTCCCCTTCAGGGTGGCTCTGTATTTTTCCGGTATGGACATTATTTAATCAACGCAATTAAGGGATCATTAATTTCTAATCGGGTTGGATTAACCCCCGCTTAACCCTGTCATTCCTGCCTGTATACCCTACCCTCCTTCATCACAAAACGAACCTGCTGCATCCTGCTGAAATCCTGTATCGCATCACCCTGGACGGCTACGATATCAGCAAGCATGCCGGCTTCCAGGGAGCCGATTTGATCGGACAGTCCGAGTATGGATGCATTGATCAACGTCGCTGTGCGAATACAATCCATGGGACTCATCCCCAATTCATTCATGTATTGGAATTCCAGGGCATTTTTGCCGTGAGGGAATACACCGGCATCCGTGCCAAAGGCTATCCGGGCGCCCTTTTGCACCAGTTTCTGAAATACATTACGGATCAATCTTCCCGTTTCGATGGCCTTCACCCGGACAATTTCGGGAAAAAAGCCCGGTATGCGGGCTGAATCGGACACCGACATACCCGCAGTAAGTGTCGGAACATAATACACTCCTTTTTGTACAAGCAGATCCATGGTGGAATCCGTCATCTGCGAACCGTGCTCTATGGTCGTCACTCCGGCCAGTATTGCCCTCCGTATCCCTTCATCCCCATGGGCATGTGCGGCCACATGTACTCCATAATCCGTGGCGGTTTCTACGATGGCATCCAATTCTTCCTGTGAAAACTGGGGCCTGCTGCCATCCCGGGTCAGACTCGTCACCCCGCCTGTGGCTGTTACCTTGATCACATCCGCTCCGTCCTTCAGCATTTGCCTCACCGCTTTGCGGCATTCGTCCGGGCCGTCAGCTACGCCGGCTTCCGGGCCAGGGTAAGCGTATATCCCCTTTTTAGCGCCGGAAGTCTGGTCACCGTGACCGCCTGTACTAGCGATAGCCTTGAAGGAGGTAAATATCCTTGGCCCTGTTGCAAGCCCTTTGAGGATGGCGTTTTTATAGGCTACATTTACGCCTGTCCCACCAAGTTCCCTGACCGTAGTAAATCCTGCAAACAGGGTTCTTTCTCCAAAAGAGGCAGCCATAAAGGCGACATCGGATTCGGAAAGCGTAAACCGGTTGATATAACTTCCTCGCTCGATGACGGACTCGATATGGACGTGCATATCGATCCACCCGGGCATCACGGTCTTGTCCTTGAGATCAATGAGTTTCGCGGAAGACGGAGGCTGGACATAGCCTTGGATCACTTCGCGGATTTTTTTTTGTTCGACCACCAGGGTCATCCCGGAATCCACTCTTGAGCCCTTTACATTTACCAGTTTGCCACAATGGATATAGATCGTTTGCGAGCCCAATGGAATGGCACAAAGCATGAACAAGATCAGAAGGACACCAGCGTTTTGTTTATTATTGAACTTCATAGAGGGCGAAATTAGGTGTTTTCGGGGCCGCTCTGTTGCAATTTCTCCCACACCTTTATTGTATCGGAGGCAGCCTGTACATCGTGGACCCGGAGCAGCCGGGCTCCGGCATTCAGTGCATGCATGTGAAGGGCGGTGGTGCCGTGCAGGGCGTTCTCCGGTTTTGTGCCCAGTGTTTTCCAGATCATCGATTTTCGGGACAAACCGACCAGCATGGGGAATTCGAGCAATTTGAACACATGCAGGTTTTTTAGAATTAAATAATTCTGGTCCACGGTTTTTGCAAAACCAAAACCGGGATCAATAATGATGTCATGTATGCCTTTTTGGAGAAGAAGCGGAATTCGCAGGATATAATAATCCAGCATTTCCCGGATGAGGTCATCGTATTTAGACAGGCTGTTCATGGTCTTTGGATTCCCTCTCATATGCATCAGGATATAGGGCAGATTATACTGGCTGGCCCACTCCCAGATCTCCCCTCCCGCACCTCCGCTGATGTCGTTCACCAGGTGGATCCTGTAGTCTTTCAAGGATTCCAGGACGGAAACGCGATAGGTGTCTATGGACAAGGGCACATCGGGGAAATGCGAGCGGATGCAGGAACAGGCCAGGTGAAGCCGCTCCATTTCGATTCCTTCTTCCAGTTCCATGGCTCCAGGCCTTGTGGACATCGCCCCAAGGTCCAGGAAGGTGGCTCCTTCAGCGATCATCTGCCCGGCCTTTTCGATAATTTTTTCTTCTTGCAGGGCCCTTGAGCTTTCATAAAACGAATCGGTGGTCAGGTTGATGATCCCTATCACAATGGGCCTTTCCAGCGAAACCAGGGTCCCGCCGCAATTGAGGCTTCGCGGGATATAAAAGGGATCTGTAAACATTCTTAAAACGAAGGTCGTCAAAATATTCACGCTGAGACCAATAAGTAAAAAAAGGCCATATGTTAAAGTGTTTGTAGGCAAAAGATTTTAAATTACTTTTAGGACTTCAGGGTCTGACTAAAAGGTTCCCGCAAAGACAGAGCATAGTGTTCTTTGACGTATTTATGGGAGAAAGAATATTGTCCTTTTGATCATCCCCTGAAACGAATTAATTTATTAACCAAAAACTTGTTTGACCGTGCGGATTAGTCATCGACAGGATCAGGGTAATCGTTTTGCCTCATCGCATACACGTTATGGTATCTTTCTCTTTGGCAGTTTCCTGCTTTTCAGTTCTTTCTTTTTATTTCCGGCCCGTTTTGGGCGGACTCCGGTGCCTGCTGCGCCAAGGGAAGAAAACTGTGTGGAGCCCATTTATCTCTACGGTTTCGACAGCAATATTTTTCATATTGAAGAAGGAAAAATCCTCAGAAACGATTACCTCGGCAAAATCCTTTCCAATTGCGGCATACCCGGTGAACTGATCCACCAGCTTTCCACCCATGCCAAAGACATTTTTTCGGTCAACAAACTCCAGGCAGGTAAAAAATTTGCCCTCGTCTCCGGGGAACCTTGCGGTAAACCGGATTATTTTATTTACGAACCCAATCCATGGTCCTTCGTGGTATATGGCCTGGGCGAAAAACCTGAAGCCAAAGTGGTTGAGCGACCCATCGTCACCCGCACCCATTTTAAAGAAGGCCATATCGAAAGTTCGCTCTGGAATGCCATGTCCGACCAGGGGTCTACCCTTCAACTGATCTCGCTCATGGAAGAAGCCCTTGGAAGCCAGGTGGACTTTTATCATGTGCAGCAGGGTGATTCTTTCCGCCTCATCTACGAAACCCGAGCAGTCGAAGGGGAAATTGTGGATATCGGAAAACTTACAGCCGCCTATTTTAAAAACGAAAACAAAGAATATTACGCCATCTATTACGAGACGGCTAAACACAAGGGATTTTTTGACTTGAAAGGAGCCCCGACTAAAAAATCGTTCCTGAAGTCACCTGTGGAGATCGGATACATCTCATCCCGTTTTAATCCCAGCCGGCTGCATCCCATTCTTAAATACCGCCGGCCCCACCTGGGTACCGATTATGCAGCAAGGCACGGTTCACCCATCCGGGCAGTAGCCAACGGAACTGTTACAGAAGCCCAGCGAAAAGGGGGAAACGGGTTGTATGTGAAAATCCGGCACGATAAAATGTATGAGACCCAATACCTGCACATGTCCCGACTGGGCAGCCATATTCGCCCAGGAGCCCGTGTAAACCAGGGACAAACCATTGGTTATGTTGGCCAGTCCGGATTGGCTACCGGCCCGCATGTCTGTTTCCGGTTCTGGAAGAATGGTAAACAAGTAAATCATCTGCGAGAAAATTTCCCGGATCCGGATCCCATGCCCAAAGAAGACCTTCCGGCCTTTTTCCAGTGGCGGGACAAAATCAAGGACCAGCTTCGCTCGGGTAATTCGCTGGACGCAAGAAATCAACCGGATTTCACGGATTATCCAAGACCCATACCGCTGATCAAGTCCTGATCGGGCATCTTCCGTACCATCCTCAATCCGCTTTACGTGCAAGGGTAAAACTGAATACCGTTCCTTTACCCGGACTGCTTCTTACTTTGATTTGTTGTCCATGCGCTTCCACGATGTGCTTTACAATGGACAGGCCCAGACCGCTTCCGCCGGCCTGGCGGGACCTCGCTTTATCGACCCTGTAAAAACGGTCGAAAACATGACGCAGGTGTTTGGATTCGATACCCGGGCCGTCATCGGCCACCTCCACCAATACCTGTTCACCAAGGTCGTGCAGGCTGATGGTAGTATGGCCTCCGGCATTGCCATATTTGATTGAATTTTCGATCAGGTTGATATAGACCTGGCGCAGGTAGTCCGGGTCTGCTTTGACCCAAATCTCCTGTTCCGTTTCGGTTTTGAGTAGCAGGGATATTTTTTTTTCAGCTGCCATGAGTTCCATTTCATGAAGCGTGGCTTCCGTAAATCCAATCAGTTCAATGTCCTCCCATTCCAGGCTGAGCTGGTCCGATTCGAGTTTATAAATCGAGTCGAGGTCTTCGATGATCTTGATCAGACGGTCCGTATTTTCCGCCGTTTTCCGTAAATAAAGCTGGTTGACCTGCGGGTCAGCCAGGGCCCCGTCAATCAGCGTATGTACATAACCCTGGATATTAAATATGGGGGTTTTCAGTTCATGGGCCACATTACCGACGAAGTCCTGCCGGTAACGCTCCAGGTCACGCAGGGCGCTCATTTCCTTGTTCTGGGATTTGATGAACTGCGAGACTTCTTTTTCCACCTGCTGGAACAGCGGTTTATCCGGGGAAATCTGGGTCGTTGGATCATCCATCGAAGACGGACGGTGGATCATTTCATAAATATGCCTGACTTTGCGTACCAAATAATTTTTGATGATATACCGGGTAACCCCGTAGGCCATCAGGCCGGTGACCAGGGCAATGACCAGGCGGAGGATATTTTGCTGTTCACTATAGAGGATATTCGCAAAAAACCATTGGTTAAAATATACGGCCACACAAACGGCGGCGCCGGTCAATGCGGCAAGTTGCCTGGGGGTAATGCTTTTCATTCCATTTAAAAGACAAATTTATAGCCCACCCCTTTAATGGTCTGCACATATTTTTCCCCGATCTTTTCCCGCAGTTTGCGGATATGGACATCGATGGTACGGTCCCCGACGATCACTTCCCTGCCCCAGATTTTTGCCAGGATTTCATTCCGGCCAAATACTTTGCCTGGTTTGGACGCAAGCAGATGCAGGATCTCAAACTCCTTTTTGGGTACATCAACCGGACTCCCTTTGATGGTGACGGTGAAACTGGAAGGATCGATGACGAGGTCTTCAAATTTAAGGCTTTCATTGGTTTTATGATCGCTGCGCCTGAGCAGGGCATTGATCCGGCTGAGAAAAACGGAGGGTTTTAAGGGTTTGGTGATATAATCGTCGGCGCCCACATTGAGTGCCTCAATCTGGGTCTGATCTTCCTGCCGGGCGGTGAGCATCGTGATGAGAACATCTTTAAACTCCGGTTTCGCGCGGATTTTCCGGCAAAGCTCCACACCGGACATGCCCGGCATCATGATATCCAGGACGAAAATATGGGGATTAAAACGTTCGGCAACCTTGAGGGCTTCGGCACCGTCGGCTGCTACCTCCACCTGGTAGCCGTTTTTAGACAGATTATAGGCTAAAAATTCCCGGATATCATCCTCGTCATCCACCACCAGCACCTTGGCTTTGGTCTCCATACTTTGGCATTTACGGTAAATTAAAGACTATTCTTACGCTTGGACTATAAATTAAAGATTAAGTTAATATTAAATTTTGGATGCTTGGTCTATTCAATTGAAATATTGGCTGAATCCTCCAGTTGATCCAGTTTCCTGGTCATTTCTTTAGTGATGTCTAGCATGAGTTCGGGATCGGATTCAAGGGGTTGAAGGCTTTGTTTGAGGGAAGCAATGTCTTTAAATCCATAGATCTCGCTGATCCTTTGCTGATAAACAAAACGCAGGCTGTCTTTATTTTTTATGGTGGAATTGAGGATGATGGTTTCCGCCACCTGCAGGTCGAGGACAATGTCCCGGTATTCTTCTTTCGTGAGTTTCCTTTCTTTTTCACCACATGATCCGGCCAGGCCAGTTAAGCCAATCAGTAAAGCAAGCTCAATCATCCCCTTCATCCGGCATGAATTGTTTGGGATATATAAAATGCTTTAGCGCCGTATGGTCAGGCTGGACGTCTTTCCAGGATGCGATATTGAGTTGCACGACCAAAATGCCACAGGTAGGTACATGTATATGGTCTTCGGAAAAAAGGGCGGCCAGGTAATTCATGGTCGGATTGTGCCCGAACAAGAAAACGGTATCCACCGCTTCAGGCAGTCTTCGCAGGATGTCAAATATGGCCTGTTCATCCCCTCCGTAAATCAGCGGTTCGATCTGCATTTCTTCTTTTTTTATCCCGTATTCTTTTCTGAAGAACTTGGCGGTCTGACGTGCTCTTTTTGCCGTGGAGCTGATGATCAGGTCAGGCTTAAAGCCTCTTTCAGCAAGTATTTTGGCCATCAGGGGGGCTGTCACTTTCCCCCTGATATTAAGGGGACGGTCAATGTCCGCCAGTCCAGCCTGATCCCAGCTGGATTTGGCGTGTCTGATAAAGCAGACGGTTTTCATGGGTCGGCGAGCTTGAAGTACTGTTTGTTCAAAATGAAGATAAGATTATTCGGAGAATGATCATGTCTGGTTCAAAGATATAGTAAGTGATTCATCTCTTATCAAACCCTGTCCAATAAAATACGGATTGTACCTGGAAAATACATTGTGACGGTTTGAAACAAGTAGAGTGGCATGAGACACTTACGTTTAATGGCCAGCTGCTTGGCCCAATGAAGAAAGGTGAATTTTATATCAAAAAAGGTTAAATCCGTAGTAAATATTCAAATATTATTATATTTAAAACAAATTGAATATTTGAATATTGGTCCTGCTTCCATATGGTCGATTTTGCCACCCGCTGAGTTAAGCATAAAAGGTTCATTCCATTTTATTCGGTTACCCTTGGGCATGAAGACCGTCACGGCAGTGCCCTTGTTAAATATTCAATGGGTTATGTCACGAAACAAACAGTTTATATATGAAAAAACTTTTTACTTTATTGATTTTAATTTCCCTTAGCCTGGGGGACATCCTGGCCCAGCGGACCATCACAGGTAAGGTGTCCGATGACCAGGGTGAATTACTCATCGGGGCCAGCGTTCAATTGAAGGGGACCACGGTAGGAACGCTCACCGACGTGGAAGGACAGTTCTCCATTCAGGTACCCGACGAAAATACAGTGCTGGTTTTTTCTTATGTCGGGTTTGAACGAATGGAAGTCGCGGTGGGCAACCAAAGCAATATTGATGTCGTCCTTAGTTCTGCAAGCCAGCTGCAGGAAATCATCGTGGTGGGTTACGGAACACAGAAAAAAGCAGATTTGACGGGTTCGGTAGCCTCCATCGATGTTCCCCAGATGCTGACAAAACCTGCCGCGGACCTGACTCAGATGTTCCAGGGCCGGGTTGCCGGTGTGGTGGCTTCGGGCTCTAACCAACCTGGTGGAAGCGGATATGTCCGGATCCGGGGGATCAGCTCCTTCGGGAGCAATGAACCGCTCGTGATCATCGACGGAGTCCAAACGAATGGAACCAACTCCCTCAATCCCAATGACATTGAAAGCGTAAACTTTCTGAAAGATGCTTCGTCTGCCGCGATATACGGAGCGAGGGGAGCCGGTGGGGTCATCATCATCACCACTAAAAAAGGAGTGCCAAACAGGACCCGCATCACCTACGATGGGTTTTACGGTGTTTCAAATGTAACCCGTTACCCGGATATGGTGAATACGGCTGAATTGGGACAACTGCTCTGGAAGCAGGCAGCAGGGGCGGGAATCGCACCCTCTTCCCCCCAGTATGGGAAAGGGGCAAGCCCGGTGATACCGGATTATATTCTGGCGGGATCCTCCGGTGGACTTTTGGAAGGCAACCCCGCTGTAGACCCTTCCAAATACAATTACGATCAAAATGGCTTTTATCAAATTGTAAAAGCCAACAAAGAAGGAACGGACTGGTTTAAGGAACTCACGCAGGCTGCTCCTTCTCAAAGTCATAACCTGAGTGCTTCGGGTGGTACTGATCGGGCAATCTATAACCTCAGCTTAGGATATTATTCGGAGAAAGGCCTGCAGAAATACACTTTTTATGACCGCTACAGCGCGCGGGCCAATTCAGAATTCAAACTAGGAAAACGGATCCGTTTTGGAGAAACCTTATTCGGTTCATTCCGGAAAAGGAAAGGCTCTGAAGACAATGGTGAGGGGGCTCCCTGGTCGCACGCATATCGCATGCAAGCCATTGTTCCGGTGTATGATATTAAGGGAAATTTCGCCGGCTCAAAGGCACCGGGCACAGGCAACGGGTCCAATCCGGTTGCGATTTTATACCGTGAAAGAAACAATACCCAAAACGATATCCGCATCCTGGGCAGCGTTTATGCCGAGGCAGACCTCGTGACGGGACTGATGTTCAGAAGCAATTACGGAATTGATTTTAACAACAATTTCAGCAAAGCATTCCGGGATGTGAATCCGGAACATTCCGAAGGCAATTTCCAGACCACCTACAGCCTTCAAAGCGGATACCAATTCCGGTCGACCTTCACCAATACCCTGAACTATGGCAAACAATTGGGCAATCACAATTTTAATTTGCTCGCCGGAACTGAAATTGTTGAATACAGAATTGAACAGGTGGGAGGTAACCGGTCCGGATATTACCCGTTTACCGATCAGTCCTTCTGGGTACTGGACAGGGGAAATCCCGTCGGACAAGGCAATTTTTCAAGCCTGGGGGAAGAAGCCCTGTTTTCGGTATTCGGGCGAATTGATTATTCTTTTGCAGGAAAATACCTGATCAATGCCACCCTGCGCCGAGACGGTTCGAGTAAATTCGCTCCGGACGTACGTTATGGAAATTTCCCATCCATAAGCGCCGGCTGGAGGATATCCCAGGAAGATTTTATGAAAGATGTCCGCTTCATCAACAGCTTGAAACTTCGGGCTGGTTATGGGGTGGTCGGCAATGATCAGATCGATGGGAACAACCAATTCAGTTTCTACCGCTCCGATCCGGCACGCTCCTTTTACGATATTACCGGAACAAATACGTCTACCGTCAGTGGATATGACCTTGACCGCAAGGGGAACCTGAATTCCAAATGGGAAGAGACCTCCACCCTCAACCTGGGTTTGGATCTTGCCCTTTTCGATAACAGGTTCGAGATGAACCTGGATGTGTACAACAAAAAAACTTCTGACTTGCTGGTACAGATTCCGCGGCCGGGGGCAGAAGGCGACTTTACAGCGCCCTTTGTGAATGTTGGAAATTCCCAGAACAAAGGCATCGACCTTATGCTGACTTACAGAAGCAAAGCCGCTGCAAAATGGTATTATGCCGCTTCCATCAATATGACGGCTTATAAAAACAAGGTATTGAGCAGCGGCGTTGACTTTTTTACAAATACTACCCGGAACTCACCGGTCTCCAGGACCCTCACCGGTCAGGCCATAGGCATGTTTTACGGTTATGAGACCAATGGTTTCTTTAATTCGGTGGAGGAAGTCGCGGCCGCCCCCACCCAGCCCGGGATTAATAAAAATACACCCCAACAGGCTGTTGGCCGCTGGAAATTGGTCGACCAGGATGGAAATGGGGCAGTCAATGCAAATGACCGTATCTTTTTAGGAAGTCCGCACCCAAAATTCCAGGCCGGCTTCAATGTGGATGTAGCTTATAAAAACTTCGATCTGAATGTTTTTACTTTTTGGAATTACGGCAACCAGATCTACAACAATACCAAATGGTGGACGGATATGAATGGGTTTACCGGCAACCGTTCCAGAAAGATGCTGTACGACAGCTGGACCCCGGAAAATAAAAATGCCAGCCTGCCAAAACTGGACGCCAATGACAACGTCAGTAACTCCGTACCCCATTCTTATTTTGTTGAATCGGGGTCTTATTTCAGGGCAAAGACGGTCCAGTTGGGTTATACGCTCACCGATGGGTTCATTAACCGGTTGGGCGCAGGCAGCATCCGGATTTACCTGCAAGGGCAGAATTTATTCACCATCACCGAATATTCAGGCCCTGATCCGGACCTGCTGGATGTGGGTCGCGGGGACATTGGTTTGGGTGTTGACCATGGCCGGGTACCGAACCCCAGGCAATTCCTGGCAGGGATAAATATTGTTTTTTAATGGACTATTTAATTGTATTTCATCAAGACTTTAAAATTCAGACACAATGAAAAATTATAAAATATATTTCCTGCTGGCAGTTTGCTTGCTGTTTGCGAATGCCTGCGTGGACAAGGATTTCCTGGACCGGCCGCCTGTAGGGGTCTTCAGTGAAGATGCACTGAAAACCAAAGCGGGCATCAATGGTATTTTAATAGGCGCCTATGCCGGTTTGAATGGTTCCATGTATGGAAATGGATCCAGTGCAGGTGCGGATGTAAACACCTTTTCCAACTGGGTTTTCGGAAGCCTGACCTCAGACGATGGTCAGAAAGGGGCCGATGTCGGCGGTAGCCGGAGCAATATCGAACGGTATGAAATCGCTGCTGATAATTCCAAACTCAATGACCGTTGGGCTTTTTGTTACGACGGAGTGGCCCGATGCAATGACGTGATTCGTCTCACCCCTGCCGTCGAGGGCCTGACGGATACGGAAATCAAGAATCTGATTGGACAGGCAAGGACCCTTCGCGGACTTTTCTATTTCCATGCCACGGTCATTTTCGGCCGGTTGCCCTGGATCGATGAAAAAACCACGGATTATTATCAGAAGAATGAGCGGGTATTGTGGCCGGAAATGGAAGCCGATCTGAAATTCGGTTTTGATAATTTACCTGAAACATTTTCAGAGTTGGGCCGGGTCAACAAATGGGCTGCCGGGGTGATGCTCGCCAAGGTGTACATGTATCAGAAAAAATTCACCGAAGCGAAGGCGCTTCTGGACCTGATCATCAGTTCCGGAAAGACGACCAAGGGAATCAAATACGCGCTCATGGCCAAATACCATGATAATTTTAAAATTGAGACCCAGGGTAGCAACACGGATTCGGAAAGTGTGCTGGATGCACAATATTCTGTGAATGACAATGGAAGGGGTTTTAATGGGGGTTTGGGAGAAAACCTCAATTTCCCTCACGGAGGCCTTCCTACCCAACCCGGAGGATGTTGTGGATATCACCAACCCTCACAGGATCTTGTAAATGCCTATCAGACCCAGAATGGATTGCCCTACCTGGACAGCCACAATGCCCAGGAGGTGAAGAATGATCAGGGCATCGAAAGTTCTGCACCGTTTACGCCTCATACCGGTCCGCTGGACCCCAGGCTGGACTGGACCGTTGGCCGCCGGGGCATCCCATACCTGGATTGGGGCCCGCATCCGGGCAAAGCATGGATACGCGACCAGGCTTATGCAGGGCCTTTTTCTCCAAAGAAAAACGTTTATTATAAAGCCAATGAAGGAACCCTCACCGAAGGTACCAGCCGCCAGTTATCAGCCAATAATACCCGGATCATCCGGTTTGCTGATGTGATCCTCCTGGCCGCCGAAGCCGAAGTTGAACTGGGCAATTTTGAAAAAGGCCGAGAATATGTGAACCAGATTCGTCGCCGTGCTGCCAATCCCGATGGGTTTGTCAAAAACCCGGATGGTTCTCCGGCTGCAAATTATGTGATCTCCGAATATACAACGCCCTGGACGGACAAGGCCATGGCATTGAAAGCGGTCCGGTTTGAACGGAGGCTGGAACTGGGAATGGAAGGACAACGGTTTTTTGACCTGGTAAGATGGGGAATCGCTAAAGAAACCCTCAATGCCTACCTGGCCTACGAAGTCACAAAACGCGCCAACCTGAAAGGAGCCACTTTTAAGGACCATAACGTGCTCTTTCCTGTGCCTCAGCGCCAGATAGATGCTACCAAATTGCCCGATGGCACTGCCACTCTGACGCAGAATCCGGGTTACTAAACGATCACGCCAATCCGGAAAGCGGCAATCTCAATCAGGGGATTTCTGCTTTCCGGATAAAGCGTGTTTCATTCAGCTTTAAAAAGGTTTGTTCAGAGGACGATCACTTCTTCGAGATAATTCTCCCCAAGCTTTTGATTGACGAGGTTCAGCACATTCTGCCTGCCCAGGTTCAGTTCGTATTTCACCGGGCCAGATTTGATGTGGATGTATAATTTCTGGTTACGGATATACATTTTTTCCGTGTTCTTCGCAATCAGTTTTCCGAACCATTCTTCCCAATGGGCTTCCAGGTTTTTCTGGATCAGCATGGGTTTAAGTTTCTCCGAGCCCGCCCATTGTTTCAGGACGGATGACAGGGGAAGGTCGTTATGTCTTTTCATGATTCAGCGTGTGCGTTGACCAGTCCATCCCGGATGTGGATAAAATGAATGCTTGCATCCAGTTCCTTCAGCACGGTACTTAATCTTTCCCGGCCCGTGTCGGTAATGATCACCTGCCGGGTGGACATGTTTCCGATGGTATGAAGCAGGAAACGAATCCGTTCCTCGTCCAGCTTGTCAAAAATATCATCGAGCAGGATGATCGGCGGGCTGTCCATGGTATTGGAAAGATAATCGGATTGGGCAAGGAAAAGGCTGACCAGAAAGGTCTTTTTTTGGCCCTGGGATCCCAGGTATTTCAAGGATTCCCCGTCTTTTAAAAATACAAGATCATCTTTATGGCATCCCCGGACTGTAAACTGGGTATGCAGGTCCTGTTGTAAACTCTGGTTGAATAAGGTGAGCAGGTCGGCCTGATCCAGGTCTGACTGGAAGCGGATTTCCACATTTTCTTTTCCACCGCTGATGGCATGGTAATATTTATAAAAAAAAGGGAGAAAGTCCGATACAAATTTTTTTCTCAGGGCATAAATCCGGTGCGCGGGTTCCGTCATTTTTTCGTTCAGGACCTGCAGAAAACTTCTGTCTGGGGACTGGGATGATTTCAGGAGGGCGTTTCGCTGGTCCAGCAACCTTTTATAGATGGCCAGCTGACCAAGGTAAACGTTGTCCGACTGGGATAAGGTTAGGTCAATAAATTTCCTTCTGGCCTGGCTCAGTCCGTCAATAAGGTCAAGGTCATCCGGTGCTATCATGACCAATCCAATCTCTCCGATATGGTCCTGCATCCGTGCATAAGCCTTTCCATTCTTTTCCAGCCGTTTGGAACCGGGTTGAAATTTCAAGACAAACTGGACGTTTTCTTCCGCTGTATTAAAAGTGCCATCAATCCTGAAAAAGGATTCACCCTGGCGGATGGCAAATTTATCCTGTGGCACAAAATGACTTTTGCCCAGAGCCAGATAATGAATGGCATCCAGTACATTGGTTTTCCCGCTGCCGTTGGTCCCATAGAGCAGGTTGAATCCCGGAAGGAATGCAAATGCCTGGTGGGCATAGTTTTTGAACTGGGTCAATATGAGCCTCGAAATATAAATCTCAAAGGGTTTAGAGGCCAAAGATCGTTATTTTAAAAAATGCGGATCAAGCTGCTTTTTCGGGAAAAATCAACCGGCCGATATAGCATGTTCCTTTTATCTTTGCACAAAATCGTAAAACATGCAGGTAATCGAAAAACCCATTGCCGGAACGGAAGTACGTTATGACAAGGCCACCTACATGAAATGGTATGAAACCATGCTTCGTGTCCGGCGGTTTGAAGAGAAGACCCTCCTCATGTACAGTCAGCAGAAAATACGCGGTTTTTGCCATGTTTATATCGGCCAGGAAGCGATTGCCGGGGGCATTGCGACAGCTATCCGCCCCGAAGATGCCGTGATCACCGGATACCGGCAGCACGGCCTTGCCTTGACCCGCGGCTTGTCCGCATCATCCTGTATGGCGGAGTTGTTCGGTAAGATAGACGGTTGTGTAAAAGGCAAAGGCGGTTCCATGCATTTCTTTTCCCATAAACACCGCTTTTTCGGGGGGAACGGCATCGTTGGGGCGCAAATTGGCATTGGCACGGGCATTGCCTTCGCAGAAAAATACAAGGGTACGGACAACATCTGTGTGACCATGTTTGGCGACGGAGCAGCCCGGCAGGGCATATTGTTTGAAAGTGCCAATATGGCCATGACCTGGGGTCTTCCGGTCCTGTACATCTGCGAAAACAACGGCTATGCCATGGGCACTTCGGTCAGCCGGAGCAGCAATATGGTGGATATTTACAAAGTGGGGGCCGCCTTCAATATGCCCAGCAAACAGGTGGACGGGATGAACGTGGAGAAAGTGCATGAAGCGCTCACAGAAGCTGCCGCTTATATCCGGGCAGGCCATGGGCCCTATTTCCTGGAAATCATGACTTATCGCTATAAAGGACATTCGGTGAGTGATCCGGCGACGTACAGGACCAAAGACGAACTGCATCATTATATGGGAATGGACCCGATTTCAAACCTCGAAGAAAAATTGATCGGCCAATCCATCTGTACCGAACAGGAAATCCTTACCATCCAGGATCAACTCAAGGCGGAAATGGACGAAGCGGTTCGATTTGCAGAAGAATCTCCCTTCCCTCCCGCGGAAGAATTATACACCGATAACTACGTACAGGCGGATTATCCCTTCATCCGGGACTGATCCCGTTCTGATTTTGAGGCTTTAACAAATTAGTATTTTAGGGTAAGCCGGATTTGGTTCAATGGCTTGATATTATTATCTTTGCGCAAATTTTTTTAAGACCTGGCATGGCAAAAGTTAAATCAAGTGCGAACAAAGCAGACGAAAAGCTGCTTGATCTGGTTGAAGTACAGCAGAAAACCAAAAGTTTTTTTGAACAACATCAACAAAAGATTTCCATTTTTGGAGGCGCCGTGGTCCTGGGCCTGGCAGGCTACCTGGCTTATCTTTTCCTCTACCTCCAGCCCAGGCAGGAAAGGGCGATTGAACAAATGATGGTTGCCCAGCAACAGTTTGAAAAAGATTCCTTCCGGCTGGCGCTTACCAATCCCGGTGGCGGTTATTCCGGGTTTCTGGACATCATCGACTCCTATACAGGAACGAAGACCGCGAACCTGGCCAAATATTACGCCGGCATCTCTTACCTCCACCTTGGCCAGTATGATGCAGCCATCGATTACCTGGAAGACTTCAGCCCCAAAGATGAGGTGACGACCATTACCCGGGCCGGCAACCTCGGCGATGCCTGGTCTGAGAAGAAAGACTTCAACAAGGCCATGAGTTATTACAAACAAGCCATTGCCGCCGGTAAAAATGAATTGCTGACCCCTTATTATATTAAAAAAGCAGGACTCCTTTACCTGTATCAGAAGGACAACGCCAATGCCCTCAGCCAGTTTAACGAACTGAAAAAGCAGTTTCCCCTTTCTCCGGAAGCCAGCGATATCGATAAGTTTATCGTCAGGGCCGGAGGCACAGCGGAATAAGGCTAACGGGACTTATTGTAATTTTATTCAAGGAAGGCAATTCCTTGATTAAACCGTTATTCTTTTACAGCAGCCCTCTGGAAAAATTGAGGACAAATTGTTTTTTTGCCACTTCGAGTTCTTCAATGTTGCGATTGATCCGGGGTGTCTCCGTATCCAGGGTTTTTAGCATTCGCACCACCTTGTCCCGGGTGGCCAGGGTATTGTTCAGCGCGTTGTAAATCTTTTGCTGGATGATCCAATCCGTGATCAGGTTGTCAAAAAAGACGTCTATAAACCGGTTGAAATTATCAAGCTGCAGCTGGAAATCCTGCGGAATGCTCCTGTATACGTCTATCAGTTCTTTTTCAAAAAGTTTAAGCTGGCGGTTTGCCTCATAAGCCCAGTCCTTGGCTTTGTCGATGGCGGTATATTTCAAATGATTGCTCATCGGGTTGCGGCCCGACATGTCCCATTGTCCCCAGTTGTGGGCTTGTTGCAGGCCGGCCACTACCCCGTCGATGCATTCCAATGCTTTTTCACCGGCTTTGGCTGCCTCGGCCACATCGATCCTGAGGCGTTGCAGTGTTTCTATTTGTCCGTTGAGTTTCCGGATTTCCAAAGCTCCGGTGCCTTCCACGGTCATCAATTCTTTTTCCTGGAGCAGACTGAGTTCATTAAGCCGTTTTTCAATGTCCGGACCGGCACTGATTTTTTTTTGCAAAATATTATTTTCGAATTCGAGGAGTTCAAGGTTTTTTCTCACCTGGTCGTATTTCAGGGAGACCTGGAGGTACTCCTGCCTTTCTTTTTCCACCTGTTCCTCCTGGTTGCCGAGGACCTTGTAAAAAAGTGCTTTCATTCCGATTTTTTCCAGTTTTTCCAGATCCTGGTACTCCTTTTCAATGAGCCTTTCCAGCCTGGCCAGGTCCTGTTTGGCCTGGCTGATTTCGGCGGCAAGCTCTCCCAGCCGGGATTCCGATTTTTTTAAAGCTTGATGCTCTTCAAGGAGCTTTTTAATTTCTTCTTGCAATGGACTCATTGATAAGGAGTTGATTTTGGCATGATCCCCCTTCAAAATTGCAAATAATTCATGTGGAGTATACAAAAATTTTTGAGAATTTCAAAAGAACACAAATAGGAAAAAAATATATACAAATTTTCTTAAATTAATATTTTCTTAATGTCAGCATCGTACTTTTGCCCGCGAAATCAAACTTAACCTGAGAATATGAGCGACTTTTACTTTATCCCAAAGAAAGTATTCATTACTTTATTTTTCTCCATCCTGGCCGGATTGTCATTTGGTCAGGGTGTTACCTCCGCTACCATTGCGGGCCTGATTACCGACACGGAAGGCGAAGCGCTGATCGGAGCTACTGTACTTGCCCTGCACGAACCTTCCGGCTCCAGGTACGGGACTTCCACCCGGGAGGATGGCCGTTTCGCCCTGCCCAATGTACGCATCGGTGGTCCCTACACGATCACCGTCAGTTATGTTGGATATAAAGATTATCAGGAAAAAAACATTACGCTCTCTTTGGGTCAGATCCTTCAGTTTAATGTCAGCCTGGCGGATGAGTCAGCAGTGATCGAAGAAATCATTGTGACCAGCGACAAAGGAACCGTGCTGAGTTCGGAGCGCACCGGGGCCGGCACCAACATCAAAAAAGAACTCCTGGAGGCCATGCCCACCATCAGCAGGGGCCTTAACGATTTTCTCAGGTATGTACCTCAATCCCGTTCCTCCTCAGTGGCTTCCACTACAGGTGCCGGGACTTCCTTTGCAGGCCAGGACAGCCGCTTCAATAACCTGACCATTGACGGCACCATTTTTAATAACAGTTTTGGCCTGGCCAGCGTGCCGGGTGGCCAAACCAGTTCCACCCCGATTTCCCTGGATGCCATCGAGGAAATCCAGGTAAGCCTGGCTCCTTATGATGTCAGACAAGGTGGATTCACCGGGGCCGGTGTGAATGCCGTGACCCGCTCAGGGGCCAATAAAACCCAGGGTTCCGTCTTTTTCAACCGTAGAAATGAAAGCCTTACCGGTAAAAAAGCGGCTGGGACCACCATCGTCCGGTCGGATTTTGATGTAAAACAATTTGGAGGACGCCTTGGTGGTGCCCTCATAAAGAACAAATTATTTTATTTTGTCAATTTTGAACAGGAAATACGGACTGACCCCTCCTCCACTTTTATCGCCAACCGGGGCACTACAGGCAACAACGTCACCCGTGTTCTGGCTTCTGACCTGGACCAGCTGTCCACCTTCCTCAAGTCGAAATTCAATTATGATCCGGGACTATATGAAAACTTCCCGCTGAGAACGGAGAGCCATAAAGGATTGGCTAAAATCGATTATAATATCAATGACAACAACCGCCTGAGCGTCCGATTTAACTACCTTAAATCGTTGCGCGATGTGACAGCCAGCAACAGTGGGGTATTCAACGGAAACAGAAGCAACAACCTGTTTGCACTTAATTTCCAGAATTCCAATTACATCATCAACAACGATCTATATTCCGGGATCATCGAACTCAATAGCATTATAGGCACCAAATTTGCGAACAACATTCAAATCGGTTTCACGGCCAACCGCGATTACCGGAGCAGCGGAGGTGGAGTATTCCCCCTGGTGGATATCCTGAAGGACGGGACGACTTATACCACCTTTGGATATGAGCCATTCACTCCCAACAATATCCTGAATACCGATACCTGGCAATTTAAAGACGACCTTACTTTTTACCGGGGCCAGCATACCATCACCGCGGGTGTAAATTTCGAATCGTTCAAATTTGACAATACCTTTACCCCCACCTATTACGGCCAGTATATCTTCAATTCGATGGATGATTTTTATGCTGCCGCCAATGGCAATACCGATATCACCCTGGCCAGATATGTATTGACCTATTCAGCGCTTCCGGGCAAAGCCCTTCCCACTGCCACTACACGTGCCTATCAGCCAGGTATATATCTCCAGGATGACATTGCCCTCTTCAAAGACCGTTTAAAGCTGACAGTTGGCTTGAGGGCTGATATGCCTTTCTTTGGAAATACTGCAAGGAATAATGCGGAAGTGGAGTCCTTTACGTTCAAAGACGCCGAAGGCAGCCCATTGAAATTGAGTACTTCAAAACTTCCCGGGGCTAAAGTATTGTTCTCACCCCGTGTTGGATTTAACTGGGACGTAAATGGAGACCGTACCTTCCAGGTGCGTGGCGGGACCGGCATTTTCTCCGGAAGGCCAGCGTTTGTATGGATTTCAAACCAGGTCGGAAACAACGGGGTACTGACGGGTTCCCTGTCTGTCAACAGCACCAAGGCTTATCCTTTTTCTCCTGATGTCACTGCTCATATACCGGATAATGCCACTTCTCCTCCAACCTATAATATCGCCGTTACAGATCCAGATTTTAAGTTTCCCCAGTTGCTGAGGACCAATATAGGAGTGGACATGAAATTGCCACTGGGCATGGTAGGTACGCTTGAAGGGATATTCAGTAAAAACCTGAACCAGGTTTATTATATCAATGCCAATCTTGAACCGGCAACCGGAGCTTACAGCCTGCCGGATGTACGGCCGACTTACCCGGGTCTGGGACTGTCCGGTACAGCTCAGGCCAATGCAGTCCGGATCAACGACAAGATCACAGACGCCATCCTGCTGACCAATTCCAGCAAAGGATATACCTATTCGCTCACCGCCCAGGTTCAGAAACAATTTGCAAAGAATTTTTTCTTTACCGGCGCGTATAATTTCGCAGAAGCAAAAGACCTTATGACAGCGGGTTCAATCGCCTTCTCTTCCTGGAGGGACAATCCAAGCCGCCTGGGCAACAACCGCCAGGAACTGGCTTTTTCGGATAACGACCAGAGGCACCGGATCATCGCTGCCTTGTATTATAAGTTCAATTATGGCTGGGGTGGTACCGGTATCAATCTCGGTTTCCAGAGCGGCAACCAGGGAAGGGTGACTTATACCGTCAACGGGGATGTCAATGGAGATGCCCTTACTACCAACGACTTGTTGTTTATACATAAAAGTCCGAATGATATCCAGTTTGAACAGTATACGGTCGGTTCCGGGGCAAGTGCAAGGACCATCACCGTGGACGCCCAGAAGGCCGCCTATGAAAAATTCCTGGGCAGTGTGGGTTATCTCAATGACAACCGGGGATCCTATGCCGAGCGAAACGGATTCCTTTTGCCCTGGCTGACGACCTTTGACGTGAGCCTTACCCAGGATATCAACGTCACTATCGCCGGGAAGAAAAATACCCTGCAGTTCAGGGCTGATCTGGTGAATGCCGGCAACATGATTAATGACCAATGGGGCGTAGGTACCATAACCACCACAACCAGTCCTCTACAGTTCAGAAGCAGAAACGCCACGACCAACCAACCCGTATACCGTTTTACCGAAATCAGCAATAAATTCCCGGAAACAGGGACCCGTTACGGAAGCCGCCTGACCGACGTATGGCAGATTCAGCTGGGTGCCCGCTATATATTCAACTAATATTTATTGAACCTAGTATCAATAAATTACAG
>CAYOPD010000021.1:0-13530 GCA_964405735.1 uncultured Saprospiraceae bacterium
CGGATGACAAATTCAGCGTCTTGTGATCCGGATTGGAAGCACTGTTGAAGTCGGCTGTATGGCAATCCACACATTTTGCAGATGTACCCGCGTATCCCTGGCTATGGCATTCCAGGCAATTGACCGAAGTATGAGCACCGGTCAATGGGAATTTAGTCTTGTTGTGGTCAAACGAAGCGGGTTCCCAGGCAGTCTGGCTATGGCAGCTCTCACAATGGGTCGGGAAGTTCGATGTTTTATGATTCGGATCCATCGTCGCGTTGTAATCCGCCGCGTGGCATCCAAAGCAGGTCTTCGGCGTCGTTCCATCATATTTCCCCTGGTGACATTCCGCGCATTGGTTGGCAATACCGGCATGCGCACCTTCCAGGCGGTGAATCTCGTTGTGTACAGGAAAACTTGCAGGGCTCCAATCCACATCTGTGGTATGACAACTGGCACAGTCGGAGGAGAGATTCAGCGTCTTGTGGTCAGGGTTAGCGGCACTGTTGAAATCGGCTGTATGGCAATCTACACATTTTGTGGATGTACCCGCGTATCCCTGGATATGGCATTTGCTGCAGGTTTCAATATCATGGCCCTTCTCCAGAGGAAAAAAATTATGATTAAAGGAAGTTTCCCAGGAGGGGGCGCTGATATTATGGCATTGGGCACAGTCGGTGGAGAACCCGGCTTTTTTATGGTCCAGTTTGGCTGTATTGAGATATTCTCCTTCATGGCAATTCATACAAGCCGTTCCAATGCGATCAAACCGGAGGGGAACTGAGGATTGATGACAATCGATACAATCAGCAGCAGCATGATTTCCCAGGAGTGGAAAAGAAGCAAGTTCATGCATTCTGGAAATGTTTTCCACCACCCAGGAATTACTGTTATGGCAACGGGCACAGTCAGGGCCAAGAGATTGACTATGCATGTCCTGGTGACAGCTTATACAGGTTACCGGGGCTTCTGAAAAAACCAGGGAACCATGGCATGCCTTGCAATCAATCTGCCGGTGTTGTCCCCTGAGTACAAATAGCGTGGAGTCATGATTAAACGTTATGGTCGACATGGTCACCTTCCAGTTGTCGGCCGTATGACATTGGCTGCATTCAAGTTTAAAATCCCGGCCATGCGGAGACTGGGCCGTGAGTTTAAAACACGACAAAAATATAAATACGATAAAAAGCCATCCACGCATTAACCGCCAACTATTTTGTACTCCTTAAAAACAATCTCATTTTTTACCATTGGCCGGTGACTTAGGTCACATAACCGCGCTGTCCAATCAAGATCTAACTCATTAAAAATCAAACCAATAACAGCCAAATCGTCAAAAAACAATATTGCTTCTCTGAACCTTAATTCATCCCTCTTCAAACTGGATGTTAAATACATTATTGTGGATCTCAAATTATTTAGCAAAAAACCGGATCCGAATATGCTCTGCCCTATTTTCAAAATCTCACTATTCATTTCTATGACAACTGTAACAGGATGTAGGTGTATATGAATATCCGCTTACCCCCCTGTGTTCTTTATCCACATTAGCCTTATTGTTATGTTCATGGCAACTGGTGCAGCTGAAATTGGAAAAATTACCTGCCGTCGTATGACATTCGGCACATTGTGACCACTCCCCTTTGTGCTTCCCGCTATATATGCGGAAATACTGGCCGTCATGATTAAAGGTGGACGGGGTCCAGGCAGCCTGGCTATGGCAAGTTTCACAGGAGGTCGAAAACATGGATGCCTGGTGATTAGGGTTTTTTGCACGGTTGTAGTCATCCGAGTGACATCCAAAACAGGTTTTGGGGGTCGAACCGTTGTAGACCCCATTGTGACATGCCGCGCAATCGTTGGCAATGGAGGTATGCGCCCCGGTAATCACAAAAAATTTGCTGTGATTGGCAAACGTTGCCGGCTTCCAGCCGGGTTCAGTGCTGTGGCAGCTTTCACAGTCGGTGGAAAAGCCGGTCGCCTTATGATTGGGACTGACGGCTGAATTAAAATCGGCCAGATGACAATCCACACATTTGGCAGAGGTACCCGCGTAACCGTTCGTGTGGCATTTGACACAGGATTCAATTTCATGGCCTTTTTTTAAAGGGAAAAAATCATGAGTAAAGGAGGAGGCCCAACTGACAGCCCTTATATCATGACATGGAGCACAGTTCCTGGAAAACCCAGCCTTTTTATGATCCACTTTTTCAGTGCCCAGGAAATCATTTTCATGACACTGGATACAAGCCGTCCCAATGCGGTCAAAACGCAACGGGACGGAAGATTGATGACAATCATTACAATCCGCCACCGCATGATTTCCCAGAAGCGGAAAGGATACCCGTTCATGCATCCTGGTTACATTTTCGATCACCCAGGAGTTCGTGTTATGACATCGGGCACAATCATTTCCCAGAGACTGGCTGTGCATGTCCTGATGACAACTTATGCATTCGGGTGAAGCATCTGAAAAAACGAGGGTGGCATGGCAAGCCCTGCAATCGGTCTGTTCATGTTGCCCTCGGAGCCGGAAGCTCGTCGTTTCATGATTAAAGGCCATTGATTTCGAACTCACTTTCCAGTTGTCGGGAGTATGGCACTGGCTGCAGTCAATGTTTAAATCCCTGCCATGCGGAGATTGTCCCCTCAGTCCTGTCCAGGATAATACGATCCATATCATAAGTGGCAATCGATACATCTGAAGCTGACCATTTTATATTGAATGAGTGTAACACCCTTATCTACAATGGGTTTATGACATTTTTCGCAGGCGACTTTTTTATGCGCCCCGTCCAGTTTAAATGCGGCCTGATCGTGATCAAATTTGCTGGCAGTCCAATCGTCAAAACCATGGCACCGTTCGCAATCGGTGATGCCATTCCTTTCAAACTGGCTGAGATGCACATTCCGGTGGCAGGACGCACAGTCCGCTGATGGCAAGTCAAAGAGAATACGTTTTTTGTCGCTCAAGTCCGCCGCATCGAGGTGGCAGGCATTGCATTTTAGAACCACATGTTTTCCTTTTAAGGCAAAAGCGGTCCGGTCATGATCAAAATGAACCGTCGACCACGTTTCTTCCGAATGACAGTTTTTACATTCCTTTTGGCTATAAAATTTTTCATCCAACAATCCACGATGTATATCCTGGTGACAATCCATGCACCGGCTACCTATATTTTTAAAACGCCAGGAGGTATCCTTTTTATGGCAATCCAGGCAGGGCACCGCCTGATGTGCACCCAGAAGGGGAAATGCATTCTCCTGATGCTGCTCCAGGGTATAGGTCGATTCCTTAAAGTCCTGCACGTTATGACATGAACCGCAATCGGTGGGGACACCCGCTTTCACAAATTGTTTTTGATGATAATCCCCGTGACAATCCATACACCGGTCGTGGGGTACCGGGTCAATCAGTTTAGCTTTATGACAATTTTTACAATCGACCTGCCGATGTGCGCCTTCGAGGCGGAAACCGGTATTGTCATGGTTAAAAGACTCCTGGGCCTGCACCAGTTTGAACGACTGTTCAGTATGGCATTGAATACAGTTTTGCCCAAATTTATTATCATGAACATCTTCATGACAGGTCGTGCATTTCTCAGGATTTTGGCCGGCGAATTCCTGGAAAGCGGTACTCAATTGGTTAAAGCCCCCATGATGACAAGCTTTACAATCCAATTCCCTGTGTTTGCCTTTCAGGGAAAAATCGGTGACATTGTGATTAAAACCCGCAGTGAATCTGATTTCTGCGAAGGATTGTTCCGTATGGCAGGAGGAGCAATTCGGTCCAAAGTTTTTACGGTGTGCATCCTCATGACAGGCACTGCACTGATTAAATGAAAGGTTGGCAAAGTGCTGAAAACGCGCACCATCGCGTTGTTCTATTTTATGGCACGATGCGCAATCCACATCCTGATGTTTGCCTTTGAGGGGGAACTTGGTCTTATGATGGTCAAACAGTGCAGCCGGGCTGAAAGCTGTGGTGTTGTGACAGGAAGCACAATCGCCGGAAAGCGTCTTTTTATGGACATCCTCATGGCAGGAAATGCAGCGGTCATCAAGACCCAGGTAGGTATAATCCTTTTTGCGAATGGACTCCTCCCGGATATTTTCCGGTTTATGACAGGAGGCACATTCCGTTTTCTGGTGGCTTCCGGTCAGGGGATAACCGGTCAGGCGATGATCAAACTTTTGTTTGTCAAAGCGGACAATTTCAAACTTAAGTCCATGATGGTCGCTATGACAGGAAAAACAACTTTTTGACTTGACCTCCGGAGAAACATGATATCCTTCGTTTTTCCTGATTCTTTTTTCCAATTCCTGGTGGCAAGCGAGGCATTTTTCATTGGGTACCTTTTGACCCAATTCATGGCATTTGGTGCAATTGGACAAACCCTCCAGGTGCGCATGGGGGGCAGCCAGGGGCCCCGGGGAGAGCTGCGCCCAGGCAAGCGGGCCCGCGAGGCAGAACAAAAAAAGGATAATATGAAATACCCGTACCTTCATCTTACTTTGTGATGCGACATTACCGTATGCCCAAATCGTTTGGTGATTTCAATGCCGGCTTTCTGGAGGAAAGTCGTGGGTAATTCCCCCCCTGCAAATATGAATACCAGGTCGTTTGGTATTTTTTCTACCTGATCGGGTTCCGGACCAGCCAATACAATATGGTCCTCGTGTATGGACAGCAGGTTGGTATTGAACCGCACATCCACACGGTTTCCCGCCCTTGCCTCTTCAATCCTTTCCAGATTTTTGGGTTTAATCCGGCTGAACGATGAACCCCGGTAAGAGAGAATCACCTCGTTTTGCGGAACCAGCAAGAGGGCTGATTCTATAGCGGAATCCCCTCCCCCGGCTACGAGGACCTTTTTGCCTGATATCCATTCAGGCTCAAGCAATCGATACGCCACCTTTTCGAGTCCCTCTCCGGGAATATCCAGTTTTCGCGGCGTGCCCCTTCTTCCAATGGCAAGCAGGACGGTATTGGCCGTAAATTCCTGCCCGCCAGCGGTCACCAGACGGAAACAATCTCCCTGCTTTTCAATCCTGTCCACTTTGGTATTTTCCAGGATTTGAATGTTGTTTTTATTCAAAACCGAATGCCACAATTCGATCAACTGGGTTTTACTGGTCTCATAAAGTTTGATTTTGCCGAATAAAGGCAGATCCATGGGGGCGGTCATGACAATTTTCGAACGTGGAAACGAGAATACGGTACCTCCCAGGGTATCCTGGTCCAGGGTGAGAAAATTCAGTTGATGCTTTCTGGCTGCCAGGGAGGCTGAAATGCCTGTAGGGCCGGCACCCACGACAATCAAGTCATATTGGCCGCTTCCATGGTGGTTTTTCAACCAGGCAAGGATGTTGTCTACCGCTTGTTTCCCCTGTTCTACGCTGTTTTTGATAAGGCCCATCCCACCCAGTTCACCTGCTATAAATATACCCGGGACATTGGTTTCAAAATTGGCATTGACATGAGGGAGTTCCACTCCCCTTTGTTCCGTACCAATCCTCAGGCTGATTGCCTGAACAGGACAGGCATGAAAACAGGCTCCATGGCCAATACAGCGGGATGCATTGATGATGGTAGCCACACCGTCTTTGATGCCGATGATGTCATGTTCCGGGCAAGCCGTCACACAAGCCCCGGTCTGGATACAGGAATTGGTGTCAATTACGGGGTGCAGGGATACCGGCTCGTGTAAACCAGCTTCCCGGGCAGCTTTGATTTTAGAATCGACCCGGTTTGACTGCAGGCGGATTTTCCTCAGGTATACATATATGGTTATTATGCAAAACAGCCCTACCAGGCTATAAATCAGAAGGCTCTCCATATTTATGTTCAGCATCAGAATATCCATTTGTAGCCTAGGGCAAGTGTGATGATGACGTGAACAATCATGATGACCAGCATGATCAGTGCAAAAGGCAGATGCACCACATGCCAGGACCTGAATAGTTTTTGCATTTGTTGCAATCTTTGGATCTTCCGGCGTAAAACGAGTTCGTTGCGGATCAAATCCAGGGTTTTATTTTTTACAGCCGCCGGCAGGTCCAGGTGCTTTAAAGCCTGTTTTACGCGGCTTCTCGTTTTGATTTCCTGCAGATAGGCGTCCATAAATCCTTTGAATCCCTTCTCCTCCTTACGGTCAGGTTCCGTTGCTTCGGCCGATTTAAGCAAACCTTCAATATCCAATCCGGAAACAGAAGCAATGTTATCCAGTTCCCTGGAAAAGTCCGCTTTAATGCCCACAACTTCCGCCAGGCTAAGTTCCCTTCCCTGGATCGAACGGGGAATCTGATTGTAAATAAAACGGCCCGCAATGCCGCTCAGTACTACTGCAACCATACTCCAGAAACTGACCGCGACAATACCTCCAAATTTGAAAGCCGTGTGAAAGAGGACCAGGAGGGGGCCCAATGAACACAGAAAAATATGAAACTCCAGCCAGTACCTGAGTTGGCCCAGGCGGGCGAGCCGTTTGCTCCTTTTACGGATCATATAGGTGGAAACCCCAATGACCATACAAAGGGAACCGGCGATTCCCAGTCCATGCCCGATACTGCCGCTTGGTTTCAGGGAAGCATGGGATTCATCGAAAAAACGGGACTCCACGGGCAGTGGATAATAATGGCTTCCCATCCACAAGAGGATAAAAAAGACCGCGACGACCACCGTTACCAGTGATCCGGTAAAAAGCCGGTGATGCATGGTATGACTGTTGACTGCCATGTTATCGTATAAATTCAATCTGGTTGCGGTGCCGTTTAATTTTACCTTCCATCTCCATTTTTTTCAATAACCGGGAAATCACCTCACGGGAAGAAGCAATGTCATCCGCGATTTCTTTATGAGACAATTGGACCCTGTCCGCATTTTGCACATTTCTCTGAAGTTCGAGGTAGTGGCTAAGTCTTTTGTCCAGTCCTTTAAACATGACGAGGTCCATGACTTGTAACATTCTGTTCATTTGAAACTGAAAAGTTTTCAGCAAAAACTGGTTCCAGCAGGGGTAGCGGCTCATCCATTCCCGCATAGCCTGATGGGGGATCACCAAAACTTCAGAGGGTTCGACCGCTCTCGCTGTGATGGAGCTTATCCAGGGGGCTTGTTCATACTGTAAGGAAAGGGCGCACGCCTGACCTGGAAGCAGATAATATAAAAAAAACGATCCTCCTGGTTTCTCTCCACGGCAGATTTTAAGCCTGCCTTTAATGACCAATAAGCTCGATTTTAATGGCTGGCCCGGATTTAACATCACCGAACCTTCCCTGAATTTCTGGCGCGTAGACCGACTGGATAATTCGGTTAAAAATTCAGGTGACCATTCCGGAAATAACGATTTGATTGAGTTCAAAATGACGAATTGACAAATTCTAAATTGAAAAGATGAAATGCCAAAAGGCTGACCGGGTATGACTCCCGAATGACCGGAAAACGGATAATCGGAAAATCATCCGATGCTCATCCAGTAACGTTGAATTGTTGAATGGTGAAACCTTCCGGTCACGAGAAACTGGGCCTGGGAGGCTGCCAGATGGTATCTAAAAATCCTGAATTCTTTTTCTTCTTAGCGGACATGGCCAAGGGTTCGGGATAAAATTCAGCAATGCCTGAAGGTTTGTAGGTTTTTGGATGCAAGACAAAAAAACCAGTCAAAAAGATACAATTCTGAGGGATTTTAAATGGCAACTTCATATCCTCTTCATAGTCAGCCAGCTCTTTATGATTTCCATTGGCGTAATGGTGATACACAAAGGCCCACAGGTTCATCCGGTCCTGCCTCTGATGAAATTGAAAATGTCGATAAAAATGAGGCAATTTGGCCAATTCACCTGGGTGAAATACGCCAAGCAGGTAAAGGCAGAGTAAAATAACCGAATACCCTTTTCTCCACATATCACTCAGCCGTTTTGATCATTTCCAACATGTAATTTCTGCTCATTCTTCCTGGAGACAAACGTCTCCGTATCTCCAATTAGTATATTATCGACCCCTTGAGGGTTAATTAAAATCAATTTTCAAAAAAACCGACTGCACAATTGCAACCGGAATCAACGGGTCCTGCCGGATCAGACCTTAGCCTTCCCGTTTTCGGCGGGTTGGGTATGGTCCAACACTTTTTTGGCAGTTGCCAGGATCCCGCTGATGTCCATCAGGTTGGCCGGCAGGATCATGGTATTGTTTTTCTGTGCCAGTTTTCCGAATTCGTTGAGGTACTGCTCGGCGATCCGGAGTGAAACCGCGTCTTTTCCATAAGGAGTATCAATGGCGGAAGCAATGGTCCTGAGCCCATTGGCCGTAGCAATGGCCAGCGCTTCAATTTCGGATGCCCGTCCATCGGCTTCATTGATCCTTTTCAGTTTTTCGCCCTCCGATTTTTTAATGGCCTCCTGTTTTTCACCTTCGGCTACGTTGATCTTGGCCTGCATGGTACCTTCTGATTCGGCGATCATGGCCCTTTTTTCCCTTTCGGCCCTCATTTGTTTTTCCATAGCATCCCGGATACTTTGGGGAGGAGTGATGTTTTTGACTTCATAACGGGTGATTTTAACGCCCCAGGGTTCGCTGGCTTTGTCCACGGCCTCCACGATGGAACCATTTATAGTTTCTCTTTCTTCAAAGGTTTTGTCAAGTTCAAGGCGTCCGACGACCGAACGCATGGTCGTCTGGGCAATCTGAATAGACGCAAAGCGGTAATCCTCAATACCATATGAAGCTTTGGTTGGATCAATCACCTGGAAATACAACACCCCGTCAACCTCCACGGCTACATTGTCTTTGGTGATACATACCTGCGGGTTTACGTCCAGCGCCTGCTCCTTCAGGGAATGCCGGTATCGCACCTTGTCCACAAATGGGATCAGGAAATGCAGCCCCGGGGTCAGCGTACCCAGGTACTTGCCAAGCCTTTCAACAATATATGCTTTGCGCTGTGGCACGATGATCACTGCACTGGAAAGCAACAGGAGGGCGAAAGTCGCAAATACGATGTAAGCAATTGAACCGGCTGTAAACATGATTTATTTAATTTAATGGTTTGACAAATAGGGTAATGCTTTCCTGGCCAACAATTTCAACTTCGGTGCCGGCCATGATGGGTTCTTTGCTCAGCGCAGGCCATTGTGTGCCTTTGAATTCAACCTTTCCCGCATCCTCACTGATGGTGGTGAGTGCTTTAGCGGTCTTGCCGATAAATTCGTTTTCCGGATCTTCCTTCAATTCAGGATTCAGGAATCTCTGGGCGTTTTCGCGCAGAAGGAAAAGGTACATCAGGGAGGATACCAGGAACAAGGCTATCTGGAACATCCAACCCATATCGATGAAAAAAGTTAATAGACTGAGTGTCAATGCCCCAAGTCCGAAAAAAAGCATGATAAAACCTCCGGGTATGCTGATCTCCAGCATGATCAGGATCATACCTGCAATAAACCATAAAATAGGAACCTGGGCAAGCATCACAAAAAAAACAATATGAACGCTCCTTTAGTTTCCAGGGAGCCCTGAATTATCCCCTGCCAGGATATATTTTAAAAGGGTTCTGAGCCGCCCCTCAGAGGCCTGGGCAACCGAAATCACCTCTTCAGCGGAAGTTTCTACATTGAACTCATTCGAAATAATGGAAAAAACGTTAACTGGCAGGCTCATATGTTTGCAGACGATGACTTCGGGCACCGTGGACATGCCCACCGCATCCGCCCCGATGTGCTGGAAGAAGATCCGTTCCGCCTTGGTCTCCAGACTGGGACCAGGGACAGAAATGTATATGCCGGTATGCATGGGGATGTTTAATTCCTTTGCTGCTTCGCGGGCTTTTTCCAGGATGCCTTCATCATAAGTTTTGATCATATCAGGGAACCGTGGTCCAATCCGATCGTCATTGGGCCCACGGAGCGGATTGGAAGGAATCAAATTGATGTGATCCCGGACGGCAAGGATATCCCCTACGCGGAATTCAGGCCGAAGCGCCCCGCTGACATTGGTGATGATCATTCGTTCCACACCGAGGTACCGGAGCACCCGGACCGGAAAGGTGACTTCATCCAGGGAATAGCCTTCATAATAATGGAATCTCCCGGCCATCATCACGACCGGTACATTTTCCAGCAAACCAAATACGAGCTTGCCGGCATGCCCTTTGACCGTACTTTCCACAAAATGCGGGATCCTTCGGTAAGGGATTTCGTGGCGCCCGGCCAATTCGTCGCTGAAACCGCTGAGACCGGTACCCAATATGATCCCCGCTTTGGGGTTCAGTTCTGTGCGTGTCCGGATAAAACGGACAGCTTCTTCTATCTGTTCGAGTCGATGCATGAGGCGAAATGGTTAAAAGAAAAATGAAAAAAATGGGTCTATTCCGGCAAGGACGGTCAGACCTTCATGATTTCATCTTCTTTGGACTTGATGAGTTTGTCCACCTTATCCACGTGCTGGTTGACAAGTTCCAGGAGCTGGGCTTCTTTTTTCTTCCCCACGTCTTCCGGAGTGCCGTCTTTGACCGCTTTTTTAAAAACGTCAAGATATTTGTGCCGGATATTTCGCACGGCTACCCTGGCCTCCTCCCCCATGTGTTTGGCTTGTTTGACCAGATCCTTCCTCCTTTCTTCTGTCAGTGGAGGTACATTGATCCGGATCAATTCGCCGTCGTTCATCGGGGTCAATCCCAGGTTGGCGGCAAAAACAGCTTGCTCAATAGGTGCGAGCATGGACTTTTCCCAGGGTTGAATCGTGATGGTACGGCTGTCGCTCAAGCCAACATTGGCCACCTGGTTGAGGGGTGTTGGATTACCATAATAATTTACCCTGAGTTCATGCACCATGGCCGGGTTGGCCTTGCCTGTCCGAACCTTTAACAATTCATGCTGCAAATGTTCCACTGCCTTGCCCATTTGATCCTGGACTGCGGCAATGTGTTTATCTAGTTCTTCTGACATCATCTCTGGAAATAGGTTTACGTCTTAATCTTCACTTCTGCTGATACCCATATACCTGAGGATCAGATAGACCAGCATAACGATGCTGGACAGGGCGGCAACTACATAGGTCATGGCAGCCCACTTCAGGGCATCTTTTGCCCCTTCGGATTCCGGACCGGAACGCAGCACAGCCTGGTCATTCAGCCAAGCCAGGGCCCTCTTGCTGGCGTCAAATTCGACCGGCAGGGTAATAATGCTGAAAACCGTGGTCAGGGCAAAGAGGCCGATGGTCACCAGCATCAACTGGGGAAAGCTGTTGGCCATCATAAAAGACAAAAGCATCAACCATTGCAGTCCAAAACTGGCCACCTGTACCACCGGAACCAATTTGGAACGGAGTTGAAGCATGCTGTAGGCCGTAGCATGTTGTACGGCATGGCCACATTCGTGAGCGGCGACCGCTGCAGCCATGATGTTCGTGCCTGAGTAAACATCGGGGCTCAGGCTAACCGTTTTGGTCAGGGGGTTATAATGATCCGTGAGCATGCCCTGGCCGGGTACGACCTGAACACCACGGATATTGTAATAATTCAACATGGTTTCGGCGATTTCTTTGCCGCTCATTCCCCTGGAAAGAGGTGCAGCGCCGTATTTACGCATTTTGGAAAGCAGGATCTGCTGCACCACAAAACCCACTGCTGCCAGGCCGATACTTAAAAGAAAATAACCGTTTGAGAACATTTTAATTTTTTTTATTTAATAACAAAATTGCAGGAAAAAGATTCAATCGATCCGGGAAAATCCGGTATAAGTTTGAAGTGCGGCCGGTATCAGGATCCCTTCAGGGGTTTGGTGGTTTTCCAGCAAGCCGGCGACAATACGGGCCAGGGCCAGGGCGCTGCCATTAAGGGTGTGCAGCAACTGGGTTTTGCCTTCGGAGTTGCGAAAACGGAGTTTCATCCGGTTGGACTGGAAAGTTTCAAAATTGGAAACCGAACTGACCTCGAGCCATTTTTTCTGAGCGGCGGAAAAAATCTCAAAATCATAGGTGAGTGCAGAAGTAAATCCCATATCTCCTCCACAAAGTTTTAATATGCGGTAAGGTAATTCCAATTTACCCAATAAACCCGCAACATGTTCAAGCATGTTTTCCAAGGCCTGGTAGGAATGATCCGGATGCTCCAAACGTACGATTTCCACTTTGTCAAACTGGTGTACCCGGTTGAGCCCTTTTACATCCGCTCCATAAGACCCTGCTTCCCTTCTGAAACAAGGGGTATATCCACAAAGTTTAATAGGAAGGGAGCTTTCTTCGACAATTTCATCACGGTAAATATTGGTGACGGGCACTTCCGCAGTAGGGATTAGGTAAAGTTCGTCCCGCTCGCAAAAGTACATCTGGCCGTCCTTGTCCGGCAACTGTCCGGTAGCCATGGCCGTATCCGCATTTACCAGCAGCGGGGGAATGATCTCTTCATATCCTGCACCAGTAGCCTGGTCGAGAAAAAACTGGATGAGCGCCCGCTGCAGTTTGGCGCCTTTTCCACGGTAAACGGGGAAACCCGCACCGGTGATTTTAACGCCCAGTTTGAGGTCAAACAACTGGTATTTTTCGGCCAGTTCCCAATGGCAGAGGGCACCCGGAAACAATTCAGGTAAGGGCCCTTCCCAGGCCTTGAACACTTCATTGTCTTCGGGAGAGGCCCCCGCAGGGACGGATTCATGAGGTATGTTGGGGATTTTCAGCAGCAGTTCCTGGATTCGATCTTTATTTATTTTGGATTTTTCCTCCAGGGCGGTGATCTCGATCTTGAGCCCGGCCACCTGGTTTTTGGAAGCTTCGGCTTCCTGCAGGCGGCCTTCTTTCATCAGGTTGCCGATTTGCCTGGATGCCTGATTGACCTGCCATTTCAGCTGGTCCAGCGCGGTCTGCAATTCTTTTCTTTCGAGGTCCAGGAGGCTAATTTCATCCACCCAGTGCAGCCTTTGTTCGTCCCAGTTCCGTTTTTTGAGGCCGGCAATGGTTTTGTCTTTTAATTCGGTAAAGTAGTTGAAGGTCAGCATAAGAAGTGGTGAAAAAAAATTCACGCAAATATACGCCTACTGTAAAATATCCATATATTTGCGGAGTCAAAAGCCGCCAAGCGGCTCGTGAATTTCTACTTTTCTAAAAGTGTTCCCATTACAAGATTTGGATTTTATACTGAGGTAATAATTTATAATTGCGTTTTTCAGGTTCATTTTTAGGCCAATTATTTAATCTTTAATGCATTCGACTTTTTATGATTTATGATATACTTCGTCTCAATGAGATGTTGGTACCCGAGCTTAGGGAAATAGCAGATCAGCTGGGTATAAAAGGCAACCGCAAGCTCAATAAACAGGACCTGGTGTTCCAGATCCTCGACCGCCAGGCCATGGGAGGTGCTTCCGCTGCGTCCATGGAAACCGATCCAGGCAACGAACCGGAGACCAATGCCGACCATACCAAAAAAGAGGGAGGTCATCAAAAACAAAACGGACAACACGATTCCAAATCACAAAGGCCAAGGATGCGGAAAGCCATCCAGGAAGACGCTGAACCGGTACACATTGAAAACCGGGAAACAAGAGAACCGCGGGAAC
>CAYOPD010000021.1:13630-46672 GCA_964405735.1 uncultured Saprospiraceae bacterium
CGCGGGAACCGAGAGAACAAAGGGAACACCGGCAACCACACCATACCCAACCTGTTCATGCCAAAACACATGCCCCTTCCCCGATCCATACACCGGCCCCTGTGAAAGCATCGGCGCCCATCCCCATACCCGCACCTACCGCTTCCCCTGCACCTGCTCCACCCCGTCCGGCCCCCGGCATTAACGAAAACCAACCCATGCCCAACGGTTTCGCCGAGCCTGAATTGGAACCCGCGATCCCCGCAGAAATCTTCAATGTCGACCTGGATGCCATGATTGAAGGCCAGGGAGTACTCGAGATGATGCCTGATGGTTATGGATTCCTGCGTTCTGCGGATTACAATTACCTGAGTTCTCCGGATGATATCTACGTTTCTCCATCCCAGATCAAACTGTTTGGCCTGAAGACCGGCGACTCCGTAATAGGCGCCATCCGCCCTCCAAAGGAAGGAGAAAAATATTTCGCCCTGCTCAAAGTATCCCTGATCAACGGCCTTACTTCTGAACAAATCCGGGACCGTGTGCCTTTTGACTATCTCACTCCCCTGTTCCCAACCAAAAAATTCAAACTGACCACCAACCCGGCAGGAAAAGATTACGGCAACCGCCTGATCGACCTTTTTACTCCCATCGGAATGGGCCAGCGGGGATTGATCGTCGCCCAGCCCAAAACCGGTAAGACCTTTCTGCTGAAAGATATCGCCAACGCCATATCTTACAACCACCCGGATTGTTACCTCATCATCCTGCTGATCGATGAGCGGCCGGAAGAGGTGACCGATATGCAGCGTAGCGTAAACGCGGAAGTCATTTCCTCCACATTCGACGAACCGGCCGACAACCATGTGCGTGTAGCCAATATCGTTCTCGAGAAAGCAAAACGGATGGTGGAATGCGGACACAATGTGGTAATCCTCCTCGATTCCATTACCCGTCTGGCCAGAGCCTACAATACGGTGGCTCCATCCAGCGGGAAAGTGCTCTCCGGCGGTGTGGAAGCCAATGCCCTGCAAAAACCGAAGAAATTTTTTGGTGCCGCCCGTGCCATTGAAAACGGGGGGTCCCTTACGATCCTGGCTACAGCCCTGATCGACACCGGCTCCAAAATGGATGGGGTCATCTTTGAAGAATTCAAAGGTACCGGCAATATGGAATTGCAACTTGACCGCAACCTTTCCAACAAACGACTCTATCCTTCCATCGATGTCACCAAGTCAAGCACCCGTCGGGAAGAACTCCTTATGGATAAGGATTCCCTGCAGCGGATGTTCATCTTGCGGAATCATTTGGCCGATATGAAACCGGACGAAGCTATTGAGTTCATGCTCAAGCACATGCAGCATACGATGAACAACGAAGAATTTTTACAGACCATGAATTCCTGAGCCTCACCCTCCAGGAAATCTAAATTTGGCATTTCGGAATAGAATCTTTATTTTTGCAGCCCAAATTAATTTAAGTAGTCATGAAACAGACTTTTCAGCCCTCCCGCCGCAGGCGTTCCAATAAACACGGTTTCCGTGAGCGCATGAGCAGTAAAAGTGGCCGTAAAGTTTTATCTAACCGCAGGGCTAAAGGCAGGCATAAACTGACGGTCGCCGACGAAGCCAGAATAAAATAAACGGATGCATGGCCCCCGAAGGTTTGCGTTCGGGCTTAAACCGCTTTCCACCCGGGGAAAAACTCAAATCCCGTAAATCCATTCAGGCCCTGTTTGATCAGGGAAAATCATTCTACATCCCCCCACTCCGGATTATTTATTTGATTCAACACACGGATGAAGTTAAAAACCAGGGTGTTCGTTTTGCCGTAAGTGTTCCAAAAAAAATTACCCCTTTGGCTACACGCCGAAACCGGATCAAACGCCTGATTCGTGAAGCTTACCGGCTTGAAAAACAAACCCTGATCGAAGCCTGCAGGTCGAATGCATCCCTGCTTGAGATGATGTGGGTATTCAACGGAAGCCCTGAAAAAACAGAATTCGCCCACTTGCGCCCGGTCGTGGTCAAAGCCATTAAAAAATTAATTTCTTTATTTCCGCAGACCTGAACGGAAAATATACACCTGCCTTCCGTCTGTGGCCACGAATCCCCCTTTCATCAGGCCTATGCTGACGAACGGGGCCCCTTCCAGTCTGGAAAGATCCGTTATCGTGGATAATCCTTTGCCGGAAAGGCTGAATATCGTCCGGGTATTGAAATAAATCATTTCATCATCTTTCCATAAAATCCACTCCCCTTCCTGGTCTATTTCCTGTTTCAGATGGCCGTTGAGATCAAGCACGAGCATCCGGCCGGAATTGGTCCATGCACGGACTTCATTGTTTTGAATTTCGATTTTCATCACTTGGCCGGGAAAAGGAGAAAAGGTCATGCTGGATTCCAGGATCAGCCTTCCCTGGATATTGATTCTTCGGAATCGCCTTACCGGTTCATCGAAATACCAAAGTTCCCGGTCTGAACTATACCCCAGCGTAGTAAGATAGGGCAGGCCCAGGTCGGCTAGCCGGATTCTTTTTAATTCATTGAGGGTTTTGTCCAGGATAAGCAGGGTCTGAAAATCAGGGTAAAAAAGAACAAGCTGCAATGGGCTGTTGGTGTGAATGAGTTGGGGGCGGCCAAGATAATTATTGGAGTACCTTCCCAGCACTACGCCGGTTTCATCCAGGTGAATGAGTTCATTCTGGCTGCTGACCACATAAATGGTCCCTAAAAAATCAGTGACTACAGCGGCGGCCTGCAATGGTACCCTGGCCACCAGGCCGAATGAATCAGGTGGAGAATCCTGGCCAAACACCGGAAGGTATTGCCAGGCCAGCAACCATAAAACCCCATATGTTATGATTCTGTACCGGATAACCTCAGTTTAGGATGATTTTGAACGAAAAATTTAAAAATTGCAATATGGTTTGAACTGTTCATGCCCATAAAAAACCAGCCGGATTTTTCCCTCTTCCATCACTGCAAAGGAGTGAAATCGAAGCCAGTCTCCCAGGTTGATATAATGCGAACCGTCTCCTAACTTCCAATATACCGGCAAATGCCGGTGACCAAATATAAAATAGTCGGTTTTCCCCGGTTCCTTTTGCACGGCTTTTTCACAATATTGAATGAGCCATTCGTTCTCCGGTCCCAGGAATGCCTGTTCCTTTGCACCTTTTCTCCTGGATGCCCCGCTCCAGTATCGGGCAAGCGGAATTCCGATACCGGGGGGGATCCAGCTAAACAGTTTCCGGGAAACCGGATTGCGGAATACCTTTTTGATAAACTTGTATCCGTGATCACCAGGTCCCAGTCCATCCCCATGACCCATCATCAGTTTTTTCTGTTGCAGGCTGATATGAATGGGATCATGATGCACCTGAATTCCCAATTCGTCCTGGAAATATCCAAACATCCACTGATCGTGATTGCCCGTGAATACGTGTACGGGAATACCATGGTCCTGTAAACGGGCCAGGGCCGCCATAATCCGGATACCTCCGCGGGGTACCACCTGCCTGTATTCGAACCAAAAATCAAAAATGTCACCCAGGATGTAGAGGGCCTCCATCTCGGGTGCATGCTGTTCAAGCCATCCCAGGATCATTTTTTCCCGGACCAGGGAGGTTTCGGCAGCATCCAGGCCCAGGTGAAAATCGGAACAGAAAAAAATCTTGTTCCTCATCCTGACTTTAAAATTTGAGCAAGCAGAACATAAAAGGCGTATACCTCCTGGAAACGATTATACATGGGTACCGGTGCAACGCGGATGATTCCTGGCTCGCGCCAGTCAACCACAATACCTGCATCCAGGAGAGCATGAAAGATTCGTTTATCCGGAGGATTAAGCCTGAGTGACAACTGGCAACCGCGCATTTCCGGGTTGTCAGGAGTAATTATGTTCAACCTGGGATCATGCAAGGAAAGCAGCAGGGATTCCAGGAAAGCGGTCAACTGCATGGATTTATTCCTCAGCCTCTGCATTCCCGCTTCCTCAAAATCTTCCAAGCCGGCACGCATGGCCGCAAGTGAAAGGATAGGGGGCCCACTCAGTTGCCAGGCTGCGGCGCCGGACATGGGAAGAAAGTCGGGCTCCATTAAAAATCTTCTTTGGCGATCATGGCCATACCAACCTTCAAAGCGGGGCAGCCCTTGAGGGCCGTGATGCATTTGATGAATAAAGCAGGCGGCCAGGCTGTTGGGGCCCCCGTTCAGGAATTTATAGGTGCACCAAACTGCGAAGTCCACTTCCCATTCGTGTAATTTTAAAATAAGGTTGCCGGCTCCGTGAGCGAGGTCCAGTCCAAAGATAGCACCGGCCGAATGGGCTTTGCGGACCAGGGACGGCAATGAATAAGCCTGCCCGTTGAGGTAATTGACAGAGCCAAAATAGACCAGGGCCAAAGAAGGTCCATGCTGGTCGATGATGTCTTCAATGTCCTCCATCCTCATGTGAAATTCACCAGGCCTTGGTTTTAATTCAATCAGGGCATCCTCCACAGCATAACCATGATACCTGATCTGCGATTTAACCGCATAGTGGTCGGACGGGAAAGGGCTGTACTCAACCAGTATTTTGTATCTGTCCCGGGTCGGGCGGTAAAAACTGACCAGCATCAAATGGATGTTGACCGTGAGTGTGTTCATGATCACCACCTCTCCAGGTTCCGAACCGGTAATACCGCACAGGATCTGGTTGAGTCCATCCTGGTAATCCACCCAGGCAGGTTCCCCTTCAAAATGGCCTTTTACCGCACGCCTGGCCCATCGGTCCATTTCTTCCTTTACATAATAATTTGCCTGATAAGGTTGCAAACCAAGGGAATTTCCACAGAAATAAATCGAAGGATTCCCTTCCCGGCTAACCGGGAAGGCATATCGATCCCTGAAAGGCTTCAGCGGATCCTGATCATCCTTCTCCAGGGCATATTCCAGGTTTGCAGGTCCCATACGGTCTGAAAAATACAAACTATGGGCCGAAGAAAGGGGGCTTCAAAAATTATTTTCATATTTGATAAAAATTCTACCCTATGGATCTTTCACTGGAAAACCGCAATGCCCTCGTTTGTGGCAGCAGTAAGGGGATTGGCAAAGCCATTGCCATCGAGCTCGCGGCCCTCGGCGCCAATGTCACCCTGCTGGCCCGGTCGAAAGATCTGATGCAGGAAGCCCTGCATGCCCTTCCCAGGACCCATGCCGGTCAGGACCATGATTATCTGATGGCGGATTACGAAGACCCCGCAGACCTTCACAAAAAAGTCAACGCGCTCACATCAGCGCGCCATTTCCATATCCTGGTCAACAATACCGGTGGACCACCTACCGGCCAACTGCTCGATTTTCCGGTGGCAAAAATCGAAGAAGCCTTCCGGAAACTTTTCCTTATCAATCATGAACTGGTTCAGCTTATCGTGCCCGGTATGAAATCCGAAGGGTATGGAAGGATCATCAATATTACCTCGACTTCCGTAAAAGAGCCTTTGGCAGACCTCGGCTTGTCAAATTCCCTCCGGGCGGCGGTGAGCAATTGGGCCAAGACACTCGCCAACGAACTCGGCCCTTTTAAAATCACTGTAAACAACGTGATGCCCGGATATACGGTTACGGAGCGATTGCAGGAGATTTTTGAATTCCGCGCCAAAAAGCTAAACGCGTCCAGGGAATCGCTTGAACAAAAAGCCATTCAAGAAATTCCCCTTAAACGATTTGGACAACCGCGCGAAATAGCAGCAGCCGTGGCTTTCCTGGCAAGCCCGGCAGCTTCTTATATCAATGGCATCAACCTGGCGGTTGACGGAGGCAGGACGAAGAGCCTGTAAGCGTTTAAAACTTCAGATGCCTTACGGTCTGGGCATTGTTCATCAGCTGCTTCAGTGAATCAATTCCGATTTTCAGGTGGGTTTGCAGGTAATCAGCGGTTACTTTTTTATCGCCTTCTTCAGTTTTGACTCCTTCAGGCACCATGGGTACATCCGATACCAGCAACAAGGCCCCTGCGGGTATCTGATTTTTGAACGCGGTGATGAATATAGTGGCCGTCTCCATGTCAATGCCCATACACCGGAGTGATTTGAGGTAATCTTTGAAATGGTCATCGTGCTCCCAAACCCTGCGGTTGGTGGTGTATACCGTCCCTGTCCAATAATCCCTCTGGTATTCGCGGATGGTGGTGGAGATGGCTTTTTGAAGGGCAAAAGCCGGCAAGGCGGGCACTTCGGGGGGAAAATAATCATTGCTGGTCCCCTCCCCCCGGATGGCTGCAATGGGCAGGATCAGATCTCCAACGATCGTTTTTTCCGGCCGGAGGCCACCGCATTTGCCTAAGAACAGACAGGCTTTGGGTTTGATGGCACTGAGGAGGTCCATCATGGTGGCGGCGTTGGGGCTGCCCATTCCAAAATTGATGATGGAGATATTGCCGGCGGTGGCGCTGTCCATCGGACGATCGCCCCCTTCCACGGGGACGCCATTCCATTGGGCAAAAAGCTCCACATAATTATTAAAATTGACCAGGATGATGTATTCTCCGAACCTTTCCAACGGCACCCCGGTGTAGCGGGGAAGCCAGTTGTCCACGATTTCTTTTTTTGATTTCATCGGCAAAAGTTTTGAATTCCATCCTGCGACATTCTGGTCTATTCTCAAATGACGCTCCAATATATTAAATAAAATTGTAATATTAATTTATAATTTAGCCCGGTATATTAAACCACCGGCCCATGCTGAAATTAGACCATATCGGAATCGCGGTAAAGAACCTTGCCCTTGCCAGGGAAGTATACGGTACCCTGATGAACGAGGAGCCTTATAAAAAAGAAACCGTGCCTTCTGAAAAAGTCACCACCCTGTTTTTTAAGGCAGGAGATACGAAAATCGAACTGCTTGAATCCGTGGACCAGGACAGCCCAATCCGAAAATTCATTGAAAAAAAAGGTGAAGGGATCCACCACATCGCCTTTGAAGTGCCTGATATTCAGGAAGCGGTACGGGACCTGAAAAAGAAAGGTTTCCGGTTTGTGGACGAAAAACCCAAAAAAGGCGCAGACCAGAAATTAATCGTTTTCCTATACCCCAAAAACACCCATGGGGTGCTGATTGAATTGTGCCAATCCATGCAGGAATAATGGGATGGAGCGATGTCATCCTGATCGCCGGAGGCATGCTTGCCGGCGTCATCAATACCCTCGCGGGCAATGGTTCCGTGATCACCCTGAGTCTTTGCACAGAGCTGATCGGCCTCTCCCCTTCCATGGCCAATGGAACCAACCGGTTAGGCATCCTCACCCAGAGCATTGCAGGTACCTGGAGCCTGCATCGTAGCGGCAAACTCCTCCTGGCCGGCACTGGCCGGGCCATCGTCCTGGTGACGCTCGGAGCCCTTACAGGCATATGGATTGCCACGCTGGTAAATGACGACCAGTTTAGGCAATGGTATCCCTGGTTCCTGGTTTTCATTTTTATTGTCCTTTTGTTAAAGCCGGAACGATGGCTCAAAGCCGACCTCAATGTCATAAGCCGGGAAGCCTGGTATTTGTTTCCCATTTATTTTTTGATCGGCGTTTACGGAGGGTTCATTCAGATCGGAGTCGGCGTATTTTTCCTTGCCGCCATGATCCTCTTGGCCAGGAAGCCCTGGAAAAACGCGAATGCGGCAAAAATCCTGGTGACCGGCATCTTTACGCTATTCGCGGTCATCATATTTCAGTCGAGGGGCTTGTTTGATCTCAAAACAGCCCTTTACCTTGCTCTGGGTCAAACCTTCGGAGCATGGCTGGGAGTAAAATACCTCAATCATTATGCCCACGCGCATAAAGCCAGTTATTATATCCTCCTGGTCATCACTGGTTTTACCATCATCAGGCAATTTTTCTTTTAGACCGGTTAAAAGGTCCCGCACCCGGGAAGAGTTCTATTTTTGCAGAATGACTGGACTCCGGACTGCCTTCCTTGTTGTTTTTGCAGGCTTGCTGGCAGCCGGATGCCTGCGCGAAGGGTATGGAGGCGATAAAGCCCGGCTGGATGGGATACTCCGTTCAAATCCGATGATCAAAAATGTGCTCGACTCATTCGAACAATATGAAGCACAGATCATCTATACCCGGATCGACCGGGACAAGAAAAACCGGCCTCATTTCAAGTCCTTTCGATGGAACTATCGCCCCCTGCATTATTTTTACCCGGCCAGTGTGGTAAAAATGCCTGTTGCCCTCCTTGCCGCGGAAAAAATCAATCGGCTCCAATCCGACCATCCCCAGCTCGATCTTTTCACCGGAATGCGTGCAGACAGCGCAAGACCCCCACAGACGGGTTTTAACGATGACCCCAGTTCGTGGAACGGACAGGCCAGCGTGGGTCATTTTATAAAAAAGATATTCCTGGTCAGTGACAACGATGCATTCAACCGACTTTATGAATTTACCGGCCAGGCTCTCATCCATGAGCGCCTCAGGGAGATGGGTTATGTCAAAACCCATATCATCCACCGCCTGAGCGCACCCCAGTTTGATCTTACCGCAAACCGGTACACCAACCCGGTTCATTTTTTTGAAGAGGACCTGAGGGTATACGATCAGCCCGAACAATACAATCCCAATGAAGTCAGCGTAAAAAACCTGAGTTCTGTTTTGAAGGGCCGGGCCCATTATGACGGGGACAGCCTGGTGCCGGCCCCTTTTGATTTTGGCACTAAAAATTTTTTCTCCCTGGGTGATATGGAACAAATGATCCGGGCCATCGCATTTCATGAATATGCTCCCCCCGGTCAAAGGTTTGACCTGGATCCGGATCAATGGCGGTTCATTCTGACATGCATGTCCCAACACCCTTCAGAAAGCCGGTTTCCCCGATACGACAGCACCCACTACGATGGTTTCTGCAAGTTTTTTATGTATGGGGATTCCAAAAAAAGAATACCGGATCACATCCGTATATTCAACAAGGTGGGCTGGGCATACGGATATCTCACCGATGTCGCTTACATCATCGATTTTAAAAATAAAGCCGAATTCATTCTGGCGGCGACCATCAATGTCAATACGGATGGGGTAGTCAACGACGGGGTTTATGCCTATGATGGCCTGGGTTTGCCCTACTTAAGCCAGCTTGGAAGCCTGTTTTATAACTATGAACTATCCCGGAAAAGGCGACATGCTCCGGATCTTACCTCCTTTATTTTTGATTATCACGAATGAAAAAGAAAACGACGATCCCGGCCCCTGATCTTTTTTCAATACCAGAAAAGAAAAAACTGAAAGAACGGTTTTATGAGGCCCTGTCCATGCTCAATTCGGGACAACGGGAGGCCGTCGAATCCATTGAAGGCCCTGTGATGGTGCTGGCTGGACCGGGGACCGGAAAAACCCAAGTCCTTGCCGCCCGTTATGGGAATATTCTTGAAACGACCGATACATCCATCCGCCAGATCCTTTGCCTCACCTACTCGGAAGCGGGAGTGCAGGCCATGCGGGACCGATTGTTTCAGTTCATTGGGCCCGCTTCCCATGAAGCGCAAATTTTCACTTACCACGCTTTCTGCAATAAAGTAATCCAGGAAAATCCCGAATACTTTTTTGATTATAAAAAATTCAGACTGGCTTCCGACCTTCAGCGGTATGAGCTGATCGAAAAAATCCTGTTGGAATTACCCGACGATCATGTGCTGCAGCGGCTCATCGGAGACAGGCATTGGGACATCAGGCGTCTGGCCAGCCAGTACGACAGCATCAAAAAAGAACAAAGAGACCTCCCGAAACTCATTGAGGCCATCCGCCAACACATCGAACTCATGGATGCGGACCCGGATTACCGTTACAAACGACCGGGCAAGTCCGGAAACAAAGGTGACCTGAAACCCGACTATTACCAGGATAAAGCGAGGTATGAGCGGGCCATCGATGCGCTGAAGACCTTCGATACCTATGCTTCAAAAATGGCGGAACAACAATGGATGGACTTTAATGACATGCTGCTCCAGGTGCAGAAGGCATTCCAGGAACATCCGGGGCTCCTGGCCCGTTACCAGGAAAACTACCTGTACTTCCTGGTGGATGAATTCCAGGATACGAATGTGATCCAAAACAACGTCCTCCTCGGCCTCTGTGATTATTGGGAACAGCCTAACCTTTTTGTTGTGGGCGATGATGATCAGGCGATATACCGTTTCCAGGGAGCAGACCAGCAAAACCTGGTCACCATTCTCAACCGGTATCCCGATATCAAGATCATTTGCATTACCGAAAACTACCGGTCCACCCAGAGCCTGCTCGACGCGGCCGATGCCATCATAGAGCCCCTGGAAGAAAGGATCCATAAACTTGAGCTGGAAATCCCAGCTCAAATCCGGATGAAAATCAATAAAAAACTGGTGGCCGGCAGAGGATCCAAAGAAGACCGTCCACCGGAACTGAGGGTTTACCAGAATCCCCAGCAAGAAACGCTGGCCCTGTTTGATCATATCCGTACCCTCTGGAAAACCAATCCGGGCTCGCTGGGTGAACATGCCGTCATCTTCCGCAGGAATAAAACCGTGCAGGACCTGGTTTACCTCCTCGAATTGTCCGGAATTCCGATCAATTTCAGGTCCACCCGGAATTTACTGGAAGAACCCCTGATCCGCCACCTGGTCCTGCTCCTTGAATACCTCCAGGCAGAATTTCTTCAGAAAAACAGTGGAGAACCTTTCCTGATCCAATTGCTCTACCTCCCTTATTGGGGGCTCGATCCGCACGATGTATCCACCCTGGCCTGGCTGGAAAGAAAAACCAGGGAAAATAAAAACCTTGCAGGTAAAATCCTGGATCCGGAGAGCTGGCCGGAAGCCGGTTTTAAAAACCGGCCTGCCCTGGCTGCCTTCATAACCTCTACCCTTGAATGGATCAAATCACTTCCCCCCGTCCAAACCCTTTCCCTGATCACGGAGGACATCCTGCGTAAATCCGGCATGTTGAGCTGGGCGCTGAATTCCATGGACAGAAACTGGCATCTCAGGGCCATCAATTCCTTCCTTGCCATGATCCGCAATGAAGTCCAGGAAAATCCGGCCATGGATATGTCTGCCCTGCTCGAACGGATCCATAAAATGGAAAATTTTACAATCTACATGCCACTGGAGAGCCAGTATGCTGCCGAACAGGGCATTAACCTGCTCACCGCTCATGGCTCCAAAGGCAAGGAGTTCGAATCCGTCTGGATCATGAATGTCCTGGCCCAGGACTGGGAAGATTATTTTATGGGAAGCGAACAGCCCTATAAGATCCCGGAGGGACTCAAACAACTGGAGCAGTCCAAAGCTTCCCAGAAACACGATGAAAGGCGGTTATTCTATGTATCGATGACGCGCGCCAAAAAGTCGCTTGTGGTCTCCTGGTCGTCCGCAACCATCGACCAGAAACCTTTGAAAGAATCGGTATTCGCAAGCGAACTCAGGCAATTTCTGAAGTCTGACCCCCCGATACAGCAGGTGGATGAAAACCTGCTGAGAGAAAAATTCCAGCTCATTCAGAATAAAAAGTCAACCCCGCCTGAATTGCTGGACCATGACCTGATCAGCCAGTACTGCGCGGATTTTGAAATGAGCAGCACCGACCTGGACAAATACCTCGAATGCCCGCGGCGTTTCTATTTTGAGGAGATCCTTAGAACACCACAGGCACCCAACGCACACATCGGGCTGGGCATTGCCGTGCACGAAGCGCTCTTTGATTTTTTTAATGCCTCCCTTAAGGCGCCGGGTTTATCCGCGGACTATATGGTCGATTTTTTCATAGCCCGGATGAAAAAACACGAATGGTACTTCACCCGTGACGAGTACGAAGGCCTGGTTCGCCGGTTTACACACCAACTTCCTTTATTTTACAACCAACACCGGCAGGTGTGGGAGGGTTGCAGAGATCACCGTTTGGAATATTATCTCGACCACATCCATTATGAGCATGTGCCCATTCATGGCAAATTGGACCAGGTCCTGGTCAAGGATGGCCATGCGCTGATCGTCGATTTTAAATCAGGACGCGGCGACTCCGCAAGTTCCAAGGACAAACTCAAGACACCCTTAAGAAGTTCATTGGGTGGGAATTACTGGCGGCAGGCCTGCTTTTATAAAATACTATTGGAAAAGGATCCAAATAAAAAGTGGGACGTGACCGAAGCGCATATACTTTTTCTTCAGGCTAATAAGCTGGAACAGGGCGGATTCCTCAATAAAACATTCCAATTCAAACAGGAGGAAATGGATATCGTTGGGCAGCAAATCACAGACACCTTTCAAAAAATCCTGAATCACGAATTTGACCTGGGTTGTGAAAAACCGGAATGTGAGTGGTGCAATTATATCAGAACCCGCGATATCATACTCAGGCGACAAGAGGCTGACTAAAAGGTTCCTACATCGACACAGCGTGGCGAAAGTTCACAAATCGAAAAACTTAAACATCAGAACATTAATATTTTGTGTTCGTTGTCGTCTTTTTGGAATAAGAATATAGTGTTATTTGGTCATCCCCAGATGCCTGAACCATCAACGATCTCCTATTTATTGTCCAATGTTTTTACCAAGAGCACAAAGGATAAGACGGCTGTGGCCTGGGCGAGCGTATCAGCTAAAACTCTTGTCCACTCCACTTTTTTCCTGGTATCGTCACCGGTCCGCTGTTTCCGCAGTTTTTCACCAACTTTTACAACTGCCCCTTTTTCAACTACAGGATACACTTTAAAAAGCAGGAAGTTTTTGGTCCTGGATATCCTTCCGTTGGGCTGTTCAACCGTAATTCTCTTTCTTGAACCCTCTTTGGATACCCCGGCGGCATATTCGTCCACATAATATTTTGCATTTTTCCCGGGATTGTAGGCGATGTTTATCCTGTTAAAATCAGAGAGCAGCTTTTCCTGGTATAATTCCCTGGCATCCGTAGCTCCAAGAATGGTAACAAAATCAATGATCTTGGGAATGGTAAGCCGGTCTCCGTTTTTGAGCACCAGATTCTCAGGTGATCCGGGTGAGCTAAGGGCTTCCTGCATTTTAAAGATGATATAACCGGTATTGGATTCAGCCCGGTAAAGTGTGGCCCCGTTTAAAAAGGCTTCTGCGGTAGCACCTCCGGCTCTCTTTAGAATGTCTGAGATGGTTTCATTTTCCTTGAGCAAAGAATAAGTGCCTGGAAACTGAACCTCGCCCACAATTTCAATATTTTGTTGCAATTCAAACTGCGGCACAGCCCTTACCTGGACCTGATCAAAAGGACGCAATACAAAATCAGGTTGTGCTTGCCCGGGGGCCGTTATATCCCGGTCCAGGTTAAGAGTGGCAACGACGGTCCGGGTCGGCTGGTTTTCATCCATGGTGATCCTGAATACTTCAATTCGGTTGGTTGCAGCGGACAGGGTGAAGCCCCCGGCCAAAACCACCAAATCTTTGAGCGTTACCCCGGGCCCATATGTAAACGTCCCTGGATTTCTCACCGCGCCTGATATGGAGACGAACGTGGTGTCGTAAAAAGAACGGTCACTATACAATAACAATTCATCATCGGGCTCAAGAATTAAATCTTCCGAAGATCCCGGACTGGCAAGAGCCTGCCTTGAATTAAAATTGATATAATCGCGATCTACATAATTGAGTTTATTGATCCTCCGGATATGACCGAAATCAAGGGCATCGGGCAGGAGGCCTCCGCTCATGGTGATCATATCGCTGACCCGGAGGTTGCGTTGGAAATCATAAGGAATCTTTACCGGGTTCCGTACAGCCCCGGACACGGACACATAGGCTGAATCGAGAAAATAAGAAAGGGAATAGACCATGACCCGGTCCCTGGCTTTCAATAAAATATTTTCCGGGCCGCCTTTGTTTTCCTGGATGGCCCGGATGTGGATGCGGTTGACTGAATAGTTTCCGTTTTCGTTGAGTCGCATCAGGAAAGCCAGATCGGTTTTAGCGCCAAAAAGCAGGTTTCCTTTCTCCAGCAGGTCTGATACACGCATGCCCTCCGCAAACTGATAGAATCCCGGGGCCTGGACCTGGCCCTCGATCTGAACATATTGTTCCAACAAGGTGGTAATGGCATTGATCTTTACTACATCTCCACTTAGTAGGGTGTAATCGGATTTATTTTCCAGCAGTTCTCTCAGGGGCACGTCGATAATCTGCGGTTTGTCATCAATATACCGTTGCACCTGGATGTTTTTCCGATAAGCTTCGTCTTTCAGCCCGCCTGCATATTCAAGTAATTTAACCAGGTTTTCACCGGCTGCCAGTTCATACCGCATTGGGCGTTTTACAGCACCCTGGACGGCGACCACCCGCTCTGCGACCGGGATATGTATGATGTCGTTCTGCTCCAGGTAGAGGTCCTGGGCAACGGCCGGGTTGGCGATAAATTCATAAACATCAATTTTTTTGACCGTCCGTCCCCGGATCAGCCTTATGTTCCGGACACTCCCGATATCATTGGGGCCTCCGGCTGCGACCAGGGCATTGATGGCCGTATTGGTGGCAGGCAAGCGGAAAGTTCCGATCTGGGAGGCTTCTCCGAATATATTCACACTGATCTCCCGGGAATAATCGATGGTCATTTCAAATTCATTGGGCTGAAATGTATAATACGAAGCCATTGTTTTCCGGATCACCTCCCTGGCCTGCTGATAGGTAAGGCCTTTAATGTATATTCTAGGGAAGTTGGACAACTGAATATATCCCTGGGCATTGATCTCAAGATTTTTAAAATCCACCCTTGACCGTCCGAATACATGGACATTTACAACGTCCCCGACACCCAAAACATAGGTTTCAGGCGGTTTAATATTTTCAGAGCGGTTATAGGCCTCGATGCTTTTATTTCTGAATAATTCCTGGCCATATATTCTCAAGGGATTTGTGGTATCCGGAAGTTTTGTTATTAAGCTGTCTTTCTGAGGAAAGATCATGGTATCGGACAAGGGCGTCCTGACCAGTGATTTTATGGTATCGGTAATCCGTCCGGTTTTCTCCCTTTCCAACTCGCCAATGGTTTCCTGAATGATGGTTTGAAAACGAAGCACCTGTTCCGAGGTCAGATTTTGCAGGTTATTCAGATTAACCCCTTTCTCAAGCAGCCTGGCCTGCAATTCCTGCTCGGAAATACCTCTACGCTGCAGCTCGGACTGCAGCTGGGAGGCCTGTGCAGGGATTTGGGCATCAAGGTCCAAGACCAGACTCCAAAGAAGGGCGAACAAAAAACTGTATCTGAACAAATTCAACATTTCGTCAACGATTTTGATATTGTTGTTCATAATACGCCTGGTAAGCCCCTGAAGTCACCTCAGCCAGCCATTCTTTTTCCTTTAGATACCAATCAACGGTCATTTCCATTCCCATTTCCGGTTTTAGGGCGGGTACCCAACCCAGGGTTTTTTCCAGTTTTGCAGCATTAATGGCATATCGCTGGTCATGACCCGGCCGGTCTTTGACAAACCGGATCAGATTTTCCGAATGTCCGGGAGTCCGCCCAAGCTTACGGTCCATGATTTTACACAATAATCGCACCAAATCAATGTTCCTGAGCTCATTGTGCCCTCCGACGACATAGGTTTCCCCGGTTTTACCCCGGTGGGCGATCAGGTCGATGGCGTCAATATGGTCCTGGACATAAAGCCAGTCGCGGATATTGGTCCCATCGCCATAAACCGGGATGGGTTTTTCATGCAGGATATTCTGGATCACGACCGGGATCAGTTTTTCAGGAAACTGGTAAGGACCGTAATTATTTGAACAATTCGAAATGATGACAGGGATATGATAGGTGTGGTGGTAGGCGCGTACAAAATGGTCCGACGATGCCTTAGATGCGGAATATGGAGAGCGGGGATCATAAGCGGTATCCTCCGTAAAATATCCTTCGGCGCCCAGGCTGCCAAACACTTCATCGGTAGAGATATGATAAAATAATTTACCAATGAGATCCTTCCAGTGTTTACGTGCGGCCAGGAGAAGGTTGGCAGTGCCCAGCACATTGGTCTCAATGAAGGCCAGGGGGTCCATGATCGAACGGTCCACATGGGACTCTGCCGCAAAATGCATGACCCAGTCCGGCCTATACCGGTCGAAAATCCGGTCCAGGGCATCCCGGTCCCGGATATCGGCTTTTTCAAAATGATAGTTGGGATGATCCTGGATATCCTTCAGGTTGTTGAGATTTCCTGCGTAAGTAAGGGCATCCAGGTTGACGATCCGGTAAGGATATTTTTTAAGATAATGCCGCACGGCATGGGATCCGATGAAACCTGCTCCTCCCGTGATCAATATCGTTCTGTCTGTCTCCATTATTTCAGGACATTTTTAAAGTATTCCAGGGTATGTTTGAAACCCTCCCGACGGGTGATTTTGGGTTCCCAGTCCAGGATGGACCTGGCTCTGGAAATATCTGGTTGCCGGGTTTTCGGGTCATCGACCGGAAGAGGTTTAAACACAATTTGTGACCGGCCGCCCACCAGGTGCAATACCTCTTTTGCGGCTTCAAGAAGGGTGATTTCATCCGGGTTGCCCAGGTTGACCGGCAAGTGGTATTCACGGAGTAAGAGCCTGTAAATGCCTTCGACCAGGTCATCGACATAACAGAAAGACCTGGTCTGGGAGCCATCGCCAAACACCGTGAGGTCTTCGCCCCGAATGGCCTGCGAAAAAAAGGCCGGCAAAGCACGTCCATCTTCAACACGCATTCTGGGCCCATAAGTATTGAATATACGCACGATCCGGGTCTCCAGGCCATGATAATTATGGTAAGCCATGGTGATCGCTTCCTGGAATCTTTTTGCTTCATCGTATACGCCGCGCGGACCAATAGGATTTACATTTCCCCAATATTCTTCCCGTTGAGGATGTTCGAGCGGGTCTCCATAAACTTCCGACGTGGATGCGATCAGGATCCTTGATTTTTTTTGCCTGGCCAGGCCCAGCAGATTGTGGGTACCCAAAGACCCTACTTTCAATGTTTGAATGGGCATTCTGAGATAATCGATCGGACTCGCCGGTGATGCAAAATGCAGGATATAATCCAATGGACCGGGTACAAAAACAAATTTGCTGACATCGTGGTGATAAAACTCGAATTCCCTCAGCTTAAACAAATGTTCGATATTATTCAGGCTTCCCGTGACCAGGTTGTCCATACCTATGACCGTATAACCCTCCCGGATAAAACGGTCGCATAGGTGGGATCCCAGAAATCCGGCGGCGCCGGTAATCAACACTTTTTTCATCTCCGATATCTAGAAGGAGGCAAATATACGAGATAGGTAAGAGGAGAGAGGTAAGAGGTTAGAGGAGAGAGATAAGAGGTGCGAGTAGATTTCACTCTGACCTCTAACCTCTCACCTCAGACCTTTAACTCCTCTCCTCTTACCTTTTAATTATTTTCACCCCGTGAAAAGGTCCCTGGCATTTATACTATTCTTTGGCTGGACTTGCCTTGGATTCGCCACGACAAACTTTACTGACAGTCTGCCAAAGGGATTGTTGAGCCTGGGATACGGGTACCAGCTGAGCCTCTTTGACCTGAATGGACGTTATGGCGGGCATGGAACATTGCATGGCAGTTTCGGTTTTATTCGCAGAGCGTGGGAAGCCGGCCTGGATGCCGAATTCTTTTTTAGCGCAAACGTAAAGGAGGATGTGCTGGCCCCCCTGAGGGCACCCGGAGGAGAACTGATCGGCGAGGACCACCAACTTGCCGAAGTCGATCTCAGGATGAGGGGTTCGTTCCTGGGTTTGCACCTTGGCAGATCTTTCAGGCTGGGCAGCCAGGTCATGGTCCTGAGTGCCAGAGGAGGTTGGTTGGCACACTGGATCCGTTTTCAGAATCCTGGAAATACATTTAAACCGATTCAAGGGGATTACCGGGCGGGATATGACCGTTTCTCCTCAGGTTTCGCGATTGGGGAACAACTGGCATACAGGCATCTGGGAAGAAACCGGCTTATCCATTTTGAAATTGCCCTGACATTCAGCCAGGGCTTCACCAGGCTGAAAAGGAATGTCCAGCTGGATGATCCCGAGGTTAAACCCAATAACCGTTTTGACGGACTGGCCGGATTGCAAGCCCGGTGGATCATTCCCATTTATACCAAAAAAGATCCGGGTACTTTGTATTACTGATCCATCGTTTCATGCATTTTCTATACAATACGGCCATTCAACTTTTTTCACTGGTATTGCCCATTCTGGTCCAGCTGCAACCCAAATGGAATAAATGGTACAAGGGCAGAAAAAACCAGCAATATCCACGGTTTGAAAGCGCTCCAATTTGGGTGCATTGCGCCTCGCTGGGTGAGTTTGAGCAAGGTCGTACGGTCATGGAAGCCCTCAAACAAGAATATCCCGGCATCCCTCTCGCGCTTACTTTTTTTTCCCCTTCCGGCTATGAAATGCGGAAGGATTACCCGGTGGCGGACTGGGTAGGTTACCTGCCCCTGGATACCCCATCGAAGGCGGCTGTATTTATTGAAAAACTGCGTCCCCGCCTGGCCATTTTTGTAAAATATGAATACTGGTTTAATCATTTGCTTATCCTGGGGCGGGAAGGCATTCCTTATGTATTTATCGCCAATGTATGGCGCCCGCATTATTTTCCCCTTAAACCCTGGGCCGGATGGTTTTTGAACGTGATCCGGAAGGGCAGGTACTTTTTTGTCCAGGATGAGATGAGCCTGGAACTCTTGCGGAAAAAAGGATTTGAGCAGGTATTCCTGGTCGGTGATACCCGTATTGACCGGGTGGTCCAGCTTGTTGAAAATAAAAAAAATCTGCCCTACCCTGAGAAATGGCGCGAATCAAAAATCACCTTGATCGCCGGAAGCACCTGGCCTGCGGATGAACGACTATTGGCGGTTTTTTTGAAAAGCCATCCGGAAACCGGGCTGATCCTGGCCCCACATGAGCCCTCACGGGAAAGGATTGAGACCATCATGCAGACGTTTGCCGAATTCGCGCCTGTCCTTTATTCGCTTTGGAAGGGAGAGGAAAGCAGGGTGATTGTCGTGGACAGCATTGGATTGCTCAGCAGGCTTTATGCTTATGGCGACGCGGCTTATATCGGCGGAGGATTTGGCAAGGGAATCCACAATACGCTTGAGGCAGCTGTATATGGAATTCCTGTATTTTTTGGTCCCCGCCATCGGAATTTTAAGGAAGCCGGCGACCTGATGGAACTCGGTTTGGCTTTCGAGGTCAATACTGCTGAAGATTTTGTTCAAAAATGGGACCGGGTCATCCCTTCGGAAGGGCCCCGTATAAAAGAACTACTCCGAATCTATTTTGATCAAAACCAGGGAGCTACTGCAAAAATCATTGACTACCTTCGCCCTCTCATTCAACGATAAAATGTCGGTAAAGGAAGCTTTAGATGAATTCGAGGGCAAAAAAATAATGGTGATCGGAGATATCATCCTGGATATCTACATTCACGGTACCGTCGAAAGGATCTCTCCGGAAGCACCCATCCCGATCGTCAACCATAAACATACCCGCCATGCGCTGGGAGGGGCGGCCAACGTAGCCGCCAACCTGAAAGGACTGGGTGCGGAAGTGACCCTGGTGTCCGCCACCGGGGAAGACCGTGAGGCCGAATACCTGGAGACCATGCTTGACCTGGAGGAGATTTCCCATGACCTGATCGCGATTAAAGACCGCCCCACGACTTCAAAAAGCAGGATTCTCGCGGCAGGACACCAAATGTTGAGGATTGACCATGAAGTTACAGAGGACCTCAGCCCGGATCAGGGTAAGTTCCTGCTTGAAAAAGTCAGGGAACGGATGAGGCAGGGCCTGCCGGCCGCTTTGGTACTCGAAGATTACAACAAAGGCCTGCTCACTGAAGAACTGATTCGTGACCTTATTGCAATAGCGAATGCCCAGAATATTCCGGTGATCGTGGACCCCAAGAAAAGCCATTTTTTCGCTTATTCCGGCTGCAGGGTCTTTAAGCCGAATTTTAAAGAATGCGCCCGCCAATTGCCATTCCCCCTGAAACCCGAAATGGAGAGCCTGCAGCAGGCCGATGCCTACCTTAGGGCGCGGCTTCATCACGGATTCAGCATGATTACTTTGGCGGAGCATGGAATCTTTATTTCTGACGGCCATCGAAGTCATCTTGTGCCGACTGAAATCCGGCAGGTATCCGACGTCAGCGGAGCCGGAGATACCGTGACTGCCATTGCAACATTTGGTATTGTCCAGTCGTTATCTCTTGAGCTCATCGCCAGCCTGGCCAACAAGGCTGCCGGCCTGGTCTGTACCCGGCCGGGTGTGTATGCCATCCGCAAAGAAGAACTTATTCAAAACCACAATTAATACTATTTTTGAAACTTAAAACTTAATTATACTGATGATCCGGACTTTTATCTTTTTTTCATTTCTTACCTGTGCTTTCACCCTCAGATCCCAGACCGTTTTAAGGGTAACCGCAAACGGAGTTACTACAGAATATGAATATGAGGTGGCTGGTTTTGGCGGCCAGATCCCCGATTCCACTAATTCTTTTGACCTGGCATTGGCCAATAACGGGTCCGGAAACAGCCAGGGCTGTGATACCATCCGCCCCCAAACCGGAAAAATAGTACTGGTTGACCGTGGAGGCGGCTGCACTTTTATATCAAAAGCCAAAAAGGCACAGCGGGCGGGGGCGATCATGGCCATCGTATGCAATAATACTGGTGGTGATGAAATTTTCAGCATGCCCGGATATGATCCGGCGGTGACGATCCCCAGCATCATGGTAAGTCAAAACGATTGCGCGAAAATCAAGTTAGTCCTCAGCGGAGCGAAAGCCAAATTTGTATTTGTAGATCCGACCAATGATACCCAGATCCTGTATTCCGAAAATTTCGGCAAGGGCCTGAATGGATGGACCTCAAAAGGGATCAGCAATGCAAAAGATACTTTTGTCTGGTCCATGAACGGTGTTTCCAAAGGTGTACTGAACACTTTTATTATCGATGCGCCGACCAAAAACAACGGTTCAATGTTGTTTGATGCGGATTTCCTCACGACCCAGGGAGACACCAACAAGATACCCCCCGGTTCCCCGCCTTATCCCAATCATATAGGAGAACTTATTTCCCCTGTCATCAATTGCAGTTCTTTCAATTCAGTGACCTTGAAATTTTTTGAATTGTATGCTGGACTGAACGGTTCTTCATCCTATGCCACCTCCATTGACGGAGGCACCACCTGGTCCAATCCGGTAGACATCAATACCGATATCCAACCCAACGAATCCACCCCCAGGGGCAAGTTTCTCAAAATCGAATTGCCTCAGCTGGCCAACCAGGCCCAGGCGAGAATCAAGTTTATTTTCGACGGGGATTTTTATTGCTGGATCATTGACGATGTGTTTTTACTTGGAAAATCACCGGTTGACATAGAAGTGCAGGATAAGCAATTTTTCTTCCCGTTCAACTATGCCACCCCGGCCAGCCAGATTACGACGGATACATCCACGTTCAGTACCGACCTGGCCAACCGTGGATCGCTCGCCATCAGCAACATCAAATTGCGTGCACAAGTATTCAATTCAACGGGCGCACTTTTACACAACGATTCCCTGGTCATTGCCAGCCTGCCCTCCGGGGCCCAGGATACCACCTTTTTCCTGCCTAAATCCTTCGTACCAGGAAAACTCGACCCCGGGGTCTATTTTATTGTTTATTCGGTCGAGACTCCGCCCGGATCCCCCGCGGATGCGGATCCGACCAATAACATACGTATTCAGGAATTCCTGGTGACCACCAACCTCTATTCCAAGGATGATGGATTAAATACCTCTCAGGGACTGAGGGCCAACAACGGGGGAGATTATTTCTTTGGCAATATCTACTACACCTCCACAGACTGGAACGCCAACGATAAATTCAGTGCCAGCAATGTCACCTTCGGAGCCTTTATGGCCCAGGCCGACGGCATGCTCAAGGGCAAATCCGTCACCATTTACCTGGCTGAGTTATTGCCCACCATCGCCAATGATTTCAACAATTTTGACCTAAATAAAGCCATCACGGAAAATCCCAACCAGATCAAGATCGTTGGTTTTGCCACCCATGAATTCACCGAAGACCAAAGTGAAATCGCCGAAGAGACCCTCCTGGATTTTGTAAATTTTACGGATAATGTAGCCCTCAAAAAAGGCACCCGCTACCTGCTCGGCGTTTCTTACAAAGATGCTGCCAGCAAAGCTTACCAATTTATCGAATCCGACATCCAGTATTTTTATATCGGCACTTTATTTTATGGTGGCGGACAATGGTCTGGGTCTTCGGACGCTCCCGTAATGCGTATGGAACTGGAACTTTCCACCCCGGTGGATGAAGTGGCCCTGCCCGAAAATACCCTTCAACTCATGCCCAACCCTGCAACCGATTATATCCGCGCCCAGGTCCATTTCGACAAATTAACCAATGCCAATTTTGTGATCGCCGATATCAACGGCAGGGTCCTGCAGATGCATACCAAAAAGGGAGTCCTGAAAGATATTTTTGAATTTAATACCCACAACCTGGCTCCGGGTACCTACCTGATGCGGATATCTACGGATGACGGGACGAAGACGAAGAAGTTTATTATTCAGAGGTAGATAGCAGCTATCAGTTATCAGTTATCAGCGATCAGCTATTAGCTATCGGCTATTAGCTGAAAGCTGAATACTGACTACTGAATGCTGAAAATGCTTGATGGCTCGTGGTTGAAGAATGCTCAGCAAGTTCTCATCGTATGCAGGATAGGTTATTATACCATAGGTTTTATCATTTAGGTTTTAAACTATAATACCCTCCCTGAAAGTCCCGACCCAATATACTCTTTTGGCATGCATTGAAAAATCAATAATATTGATTACATTCATTCCATGTATCGAAATATAAATGCACTATTTTGTTGCATTTTTATATTTTATCAACTGGAAGGCCAGATCAATTTATCCTTTACCACCCAAGACGCTTCCTGCAGTGGAAAAGGATCCATTCAGGTATTGGCTACAGGAGGGAAAGAACCTTACAATTACGAGATTACAGAGAATAATTGTGGCCTAAACAACAAACCACTGCAATCCAGCCCTACATTTAGTGGGTTGACCTCCTGTACTTATACGGTTAGAGTTATCGATGCGGAAGGCAGGACTGGCATTAAAAATGCGGTAGTTGGAGGGAATTATATTGGTCCCTCTGCCTCTATCCAGGTTGAAGGATGCGGATTTGTGATTAATACAAAAAATGGAAATGCGCCTATAAGTTATTCTATATCAACTGATGGGGGAATATCTTATGGACCAGCTACCAGCCAGAATATTTTTAATGGATTGGCAAATGGCATGTATTATATAAAGATAGAGGATGCGTGTAATAGCGTGTTTATTTCAAGTGCTACAATTAGTATTGACACTTTGGAATATAATTTTTTTCGACTATACCGTAATGACTTGCCAACGGATTCAATAACCCCAATAAATATTAGAGGGGGGCATGGACCTTTTCAATTTGCCATTATTAATGATCGGGACACCCTCCGCGGAATCAATAATATATTTGCATTAAAAGATATAGTCAAAACTTGTTCAACAAAAGTGATGGTTCTTTCTTTATGTGGACGTTTCATAAACACTTTTACATATGTTGATGCTGAAATAGATTGTATAAACTATTCTAATGGAACAGCAGAATTTAAAGTAAACCTCGGTACAGCTCCATACACTTCTTTCTTTTATGAATCAAATTCCTCCGTTTTAACATTCTCTGGGCTTTCTATGATTGGCTTACCCAAAAATGAACCTTTCTATTATTTTAATTTAAAGGATAAATGCAACCACTATGCCTCAGGTGTTTACGGATATTCTTATAGGCTTCGGCCTGAATTTAATTTTGTTACGGCTACTTCTTGCAATAATTTGGAAAGTGTACGAATTGAAATTTTAAATAAAAATTACTATTTAAAAAGCAATTTTACAATTGAATGTTCTTCCTGTATTCCGGTTCAACGATTTAATAATCTAGAAAAATTTACCACAATTAATAACTTAAATCCTGGAAAAAAAACTATATTAATAAGGGATAGTTGTGGCACGGAGTGGACCTGCTCCAGTGAAATTATGATCCCGGTAACTGAAACGTGCGAATCCATTTCCCTCAAGTTAGTAAATGCCTTCAGATGTAATAACAGACCCGATGGAAGTAGTTTTTCAGGAGATACCATCCAGGCAGAAATGTATTATATCAGGAATGTTTCCGGAACATTGATTGATAGTAATACGCAGGGATACTTCACAAATTTGACGAATGGTCAATATATTATCCAGGCAAAAGCAACTACTTGCGGATTAATCCAAGGAAGCTATTTACGAAATATTGTAGTCAAAGCTCCTACTTATGGTATTTTTCTCGAAAGGGTAAAAGATAAGTGTCAGACACATTATACCCTTAATGTTGAAAATACCTATTACCCATATACTCTCACTGACACCTCTGGTAATTTGATAACAAATACCAGTCCGGATATCCAGTTTGGGCAATATTTTTTTGAACTCAAGCCTGGCAAATACATTCTCAAATCACTTTTAAATTGCTGGCAAAACCAGATTGATCTGCCTGAAATTAAACCTAAAATAAAACTGGAAAATATCACCATTTGCCCTGCAGGAGGTAGTATAAGAATCAGCGGAGGTAATTCACACAAACAATGGATTGATTACTTTACTTCATTAAACCATAATTTATATAATTGGAATAATGCTGCCGATTGGTATAGCTTATCTAGCCGTTCTTCCAAATTTAATTATGATACAGCCACACACACTTACTTCAATATAGAACCTGGCAAAACCTATGTTATTTATATGCATTCCTTTGCATCAATTGCTTATAATAATGAGGATAATAACTGTCCGATCGATTCTTTGACTTTCACAGCACCAGTCTATACCCCCCCCAGCCTCCTTTCCGATCTCACCCTCAAATGCGATCAATTCAACACAGTTCTAAATCAGTTAAAAATTAGAAACGGGACCAGCCCTTATCAGATCCAGGAAATCAATTGTACCAATCAAAGTAATATTGGAAACAGTATTTCCACTTCAGATACGGTATTAATCCTGAGTACCAACAGTGTTAGCAACCATTGTTATAAAGTGACCGATGTCTGTCAAAATTCATCCACCACAGAATCCTCTATCGGCGATCTCAACTCCAATATCCAGGTACTGAAAAACTGCAATGCCACTACTACCTTTTATTTCAGCCCCATCCCCGGGGCATCCTATACCTGGAGGAATAAACAAAATATTGTTATCGGTAATCAGTCCTCCGTCACTACCCCTGACCCAAAAACGGGCGATGAAGTCAAATTGAGCTTATCATACCGTGGATGTACCATCGCCAAATCCATTGTCATAGACGACCTGACTGCCCGCGTCTTTGACGTTCGGATCTCAGGCGATAAAGGCCCTGATATATGTTTTGGAGATTCCATCCGCCTTAGCGCTTCGATCTCGGGAGGAATCGGCCCATTCCAATATAAATGGTCGAATGGATCGCATGAGGATCAAATCCTGGTCAAGAAGTCCGGAGTACTAACCCTGGAAGTCACCAATGGCCTGGGATGCCGGGATACGGCCATGTTGTCAGTTAGGGTAGGTGACGTCTTAAGCCTTAAATCCAATACCCAATCCATAGCCTGTTTTGGCGAAAAAACCGGCAAGATTGCCCTCAAACCTTCCGGAGGCATCCAGCCTTTTCAATACCAATGGACACATGGACCCACCCTGGACAGCCTTTCCGGGCTCCCTGCAGGCTCTTATACAGTTTCTGTCACCGATGCAGCCGGTTGTCGAATCACAGAAAATTTCATTTTGGAGGAAAACCCGAAACTCAGTTTTACTACCCAAACCAGTCCATCCACCTGTGGCGTATCAAAAGATGGTTTTCTGGAAGTCAATCCCTCCGGGGGAGCCTACGGCTATAATTTTCGCTGGAATACGGGCCAGACCTCCAATCGGCTTACAAACTTAAATCCTGGCATATATACCATTACGGTCACCGACCAGGCACTCTGCCAGCAAGTCGCCAGCCTTGAGGTGCTCCGTGGCCCGGAGATTTTCAACCAGCGGTCAGATACCATTTGTTCCGGGACAAGCCTTCGGGTCGGTACTTCCGTTTATTCCGTTACAGGTCAATTCAGGGATACCCTCAAAACCAGTCAGGGGTGCGACAGCATTGTCTCAACCAGGCTCACCGTAATGCCCTTTGAAGCAAGGATCAGCACAGACCGGTCTACGGATCTATGCGCCGGAGACTCCATCCGGTTGAATGCACTGCTTGCCGGTGGAATCAGCCCATTTACTTTTAGCTGGACCAACGGCTCCCGTTCGCAAGGCAACTGGGTCCATACCACGGGATCGCATGTCCTGAAAGTGGTCGACTTCCTTGGTTGCGAAGACACAGCTATGATCCAAATCCGGATTGGGGAGCCCCTGAGCCTATTAAACACATCAACCTCGATTGCCTGCTTTGGGGACAGCACCGGTTCGATCAAAATTAGAGCTCTGGGAGGGATCGGACCATACCGGTATTTATGGTCCACCGGCTCAGTTTCCGACAGCTTAACCCAATTAGCAGCTGGTTCTTATGAGGTCACCCTCACCGATGCCGCGGGGTGCATGCATCAGGAAAAATATCTTTTGGATCAGAATCCCAGGCTGACCCTCAATACAAGGTCACTGCCTTCAACTTGCGGTGTTTCCCGGGATGGGTCTGCAGAAGCCATACCTGCTGGCGGGGCGCCCGGATATACCTATAGGTGGAATACCGGCGCCACCACTGGCGTCTTGAGGAATATCAATCCTGGAAATTATACCGTAACCGTTACGGACCTCTTTGCCTGCCAGACTATAGCAACTGTCGCCGTAGCCGTGGGGCCTCAGATCATAAGTCAACGCATTGACACTATTTGTGCAGGGTCGACCTTACGGATTGGTAATTCAACCTATTCCGTTTCTGGCAATTTCAGGGATACACTCAGGACCAGTCAGGGTTGTGACAGCATAGTCCTGACCAGGCTCACGGTCAATCCCTTCGAAGTGAGCGTCAATACCAATAAACAAACCGATCTATGTGCCGGTGACTCTTTATTATTGACTGCCGTTTTAATTGGAGGACTGGCACCATTTAATTATTCCTGGACCAATGGCTCCCAGGCAAGCAGTGCCTGGATCAAAACCAGCGGACAACAGATGGTTACAGTGAGGGACCGTCTGGGATGCCAGGATACGGCAAATCTTGGAATACGAATAGGGGAACCCATAAAGATATCGAATACTTCAAATCCCATCGCTTGTTTCGGAGACAGTACCGGTTCCATAGAGGTTCAAACTTCAGGAGGGCTTGGTGCTCATCGGTATTTATGGTCCACAGGAACTATGACCGACCGAATATCCGGCTTGCCTGCAGGACAATATGGCATCACCGTGACCGATGCCGCAAACTGCATACTCTCTGAAAATTTCAATTTGAACCAAAATCCAAAATTAACCCTGATACCAAAAGCATTTCAGGCAACCTGTGGTGTCTCAAAAGACGGCGCTGCAGAAATAATGGTCTCCGGCGGCGCATCCGGATATTCTTATACATGGAGTTCCGGCCAAAATACAGCCCGACTCAACAATATCAATCCCGGAAATTATAGTGTAACCGTGACTGACCAGGCTTTATGTAAAGCTCATATCAACATTGAGGTGCCTCGAGCGCCCCAGATCATGAGTCAACGAACCGATACCCTCTGCGCAGGTAAGACCATTCGCATTGGCAATTCGGTTTACACCACCTCCGGCAATTTCAGGGATACCCTCAAAACTTTCCAGGGTTGTGACAGCATCGTCCTGACCAGCCTGACGGTAAACCCTACCCTGCAATATATCCTGGATGTCAAGGATCCACAATGTCATGGTGAATCAAATGGCTCCATCGCGGTCTCAGGTCTGAACAGCAAACCACCCTATTCCTTTGAACTTAATGGAAGGGCAATCAACGGTTTCGTCGCACAAAATCTGGCCTCAGGGAATTACACCATTAAAATAACAGATGGCTTTGGCTGCATCACCGAAAAAGGAGTTGCCCTCACCAATCCCAGAAAACTGGAATTGGATGCCGGCAGGGATACCATCCTTCAATTTGGAGACTCCATTCAACTAAAGGCTCTTACCAACCTCTCCCCAGCCGAAATCAAATCCCTGAAATGGACTTCCGATCAGGGCCTGATCTGCAACCAATGCTCAACTGCTACCCTGAGGCCAAGGCGAGACCTTGCCATCAGGGTGGAACTCGAAAATACTGCCGGCTGTAAAATCATCGATCAATTTTTGGTAAAAATTAATCTCGAATTCAAGGTGTTCGCACCAAATGTAATTTACCTGGATCCAGCTTCATCGGGCACTGGTCTCAATTCCAGATTTACTTTATTCAGTAACCAAATTCAGGCCATTAAATACCTGCGTATTTTTGATCGTTTTGGTTCATTATTGTTTGAGGTAAAAAATATTCCTCCCGGAGATATTAATTCCGGCTGGGATGGTACTTATCGAGGTCACAGGGTCAATCCTGGGGTCTATGTTTATCTTGCCATGGTAAAGTTTGCGGATGAATCGGTGAAGGTGGTGAGTGGGGATGTTACGGTATTAAATTGAGGTGGCCGAGTGATCCGGAGGAAGTTGCACTCTCCAGACTCCTAAAGAACCGTACGTGACGGTCTCCCGTCCTCCGGCTTTTTTTATCAGAGGTGTTCCACGGTAAAGCCTCCAGTTCTCAAAATGGTATGACTTCCAGTTCAAGTATTTCCGTATTTAAATCCAGCTCCCACCGGGGGTGGATTGTCAAACATGCTTCAGTGGCCGACCTAATTGAAATTAATAGAAGTTACTTATCTTACATACCGTAATAATAATTTACTATAATCAATATAATCAATAATGATTTAAAATATTTATAAAATTTTTAATTACATACAGAAATGTCATTAAAAATGCCAATAGTTATTTTTGTTATAATCGTCATTCCCCTAACGATTATATCACAAGATGATTCTCGACTCGCTCAAGCATCTGCAAAAGCTTCCTTGCAATACCTAAAAAGGATTATGGACCAATATCACAATCAGTTTGCTGTATACAAAGACATTAGCTCTGCAGGCAATCATTTCCATGCTTTTGCAAAAATCCCAGACAGTTTGGCTAATGTTGATATAAATGGCTCCTTCATATCAATCCCTACCAAAGAACATTATACAGGGGCTACCGTAATTCGGTGCACCTTTATGGAAAGTCCCAATTCAACCTATGGAGGGTATTATTTTCTAAATGGTATAATGCCTCAGGGAAATAATATCCCCATACCCAACTTTGGCCATGAAGCCGAGGCAGGAATTGACCTATCAGGAGCACTAAAGTTAACATTCTGGGCTAAAGGGGAACTTGGAGGTGAAAAGATCGATTTTTTTATGGGCGGTATTGGGCGCGATCCAGCATCCGGCATACCCACTTCGCCTTTTCCCGATTCATCTCCAAGGATTCCTACATTTGGCACCACCTACAAGGTATTGGATACCATTTGGAGAATGTATAGCATTGATTTAACAAATGCAGATCTTAGCTATGTACTCGGTGGTTTTGGTTGGGTGGCCAATTCATTTGAAAATCCAAATGGAGTCACATTCTATCTGGATGATATTGAATACCAACTGAGTGATAAGGCCCTCCAAGAAAGGCTAAATAAACCCAGATTTCTGCAAAGTTTTTCAACATTACCCGTTCAATCAGATCCAAATGACAGTATTCATTCAGATGATTTCGACCTTGTTTTAAGAAATCTAGGATATAGCTACGATAATGCACTAGCCATACTTGCTTTTTTAGCCGACCCAAGTGAAGATCATTTGAGCAGGGCACGATTAATTGGTGATGCCTTTGTTTATGCATCCGAAAATGATCGATTTTTTACGGATGGGAGAATACGGGATGCCTATGCGGTCGGTGATATATCTTTACCACCAGGCTGGGTGCCAACGGGAAAGAAAAACACAGTTCCTGTCCCGGGATTTTATGATGAAATTTCAAAAATATTTCATGAAGTCGAATCATCAAACCTGAGCATTGGCAACAACGCATGGGTCATGACTGCGCTATTAGCCTTGTATAAAAAAACACTGAATTTAATTTATTTAAAAACAGCCCAAAATATCGGCAAATTTATTTCCCAATTTCAAATTAATACCGGCTTATATAGGGGATTTACAGGCGGATTAGAATCGATTGAAAATAATCCAAAACATAGACAATGGGCCAGTACAGAGCACCATCTGGATATCATCGCATCCTTTTCTGAGCTTCAATCGTTAGCACCTGATCCTTTATGGCCCCAATCCATTAATCATGCAAAAATATTTATTGATTCAATGTGGAATAGCATGTCCAATTGTTATTTTACCGGGACTTTACATCCAAACCAAATCAATAGGTCTAACGGTCAATTGCCATTGGATGCACAATCCTGGAGTATTTTAGCATCACCTCCCGGATTTAGTTTGTTTCACTTTGCGATTGAATGCGCAGAAAATAATCACTTTACCAACAAAGATGGCTTCAGCGGGTTTGATTTTAACGAAGATAAAGATGGAATATGGTTCGAGGGCACTGCACAAATGGCTACAGCATATACATTTTCAAACCTTCCGGATAAAGCATTAAATTTCCGGGCCCAACTGAGAAATGCGCAATCAACAAGCCCCTTTGGTGACGGAGAAGGAATAAGCGCAGCAAGTCATGACCATACAACCAGTGGCTTTGGTTTTACACTTTTCCGTCGCCTTCATGTAGGAGCAACCAGTTGGAATGTATTCGCCCAACTGCAGTACAACCCATATTATCAAATATTCAAATCCTTGCAAACTGATATCGACAATGAGATTTCAAATACATTTTTAAATAAATTAAACATTTTTCCAAATCCGACAAAAGGAAAAACAAACATTGCTTTCAGTATAAGTCAAAAGCAGCCAATCGTTCTCCGGATAATTGATTTAAATGGGAAAATTACAAATGTAATATTAAATAAAGTCATGCAACCCGGACAGTATAGTATAGCATTTGATAATAAAATGCTTCAAGGACAAAACAGGTTGTCAGGCATATACATTGCTCAATTATGTGGCAAATACACAACTGTTTCAAAAAAAATAATCATTTTATAATAAATTTATTTATACCTCCTGAATACCATTTACAATCATCTTCCATTAAGAATTGCAGTTATCCCGGACTTTAATTTTGTTTTGACGTTTGACGTCTAACTGAGCGCTATGTGCCTACAGATTTAAAACTTTCAGACTTTGTTCCAGGTTTTTCATCCTCTCCATACCATCCGCCAGTTTCTTCCTCTCATTCTCAATCACCTCCGGTTTTGCATTCTGGACAAATCGTTCGTTTTCGAGTTTTTTACGGATGGAGGCCACAAAACCCCGGGCATGCTCCAGCTCTTTTTCCAGGCGGATTTTTTCCGCGGCACTGTCGACCTTTTTATTAAGTACCAAGAAAAATTTAGTTGTCCCACAGATAAAAGAGGCCGCATCGGACACCTCTCCGGATACCCATTCCACGGCGCTCAGGTTGCCGAATTTAGATACAAACCGTACCTGGGGATCCTGGCCAAACAAGCCCCTACCCTCTTCCGAATCGAATATTTTAAGGACCAGGGCTTCTTTCATGCTTACGCCGTTTTTATTACGGATCTCGCGGATCGAGCGGATGATCTCCTGTAACGATTCTATGGTTGAAATCTGGGATGCTTCATAAGTTTCCGGCCCCGGATAAGGGCTCAGGATACAATCATCGCCAGGCTTCCGGTCCCGAAGCTGATGCCAGAGTTCTTCCGTGACAAATGGAAGGAAGGGATGCAGGGCGGACAACAATTCTTCAAAAAAACCAATGCTTTCTTCTTTCACCAATGCAGACATATCTTTTCCCGCTTCAGGTTTTACCATCTCAAGGTACCAGCTGCAGAAATCGTCCCAGATAAAAGAATACAGGGAGGTGATGGCTTCAGACAATTTGTACTCCCGGATATCTTCATTGATTTCCGACTTGCATTTATTCCATTTATGCGCAAAAGTCCGGATGGCGAGTTGTTGTACCGGATTTATGTCAGCATCAGGATCCACCTGCCAGCCTTTCACCAGCCGGGTGGCATTCCATATCTTATTGCAAAAATTGCGCCCGTTTTCTAGGAGTTTTTCGTCGAAGAGCAAATCGCCCCCCGCCGGACTGGAGGCCAGGATACCATATCTCACGGCATCCGCCCCATAGTCTTCTATCAGTTGCAGGCAATCCGGGCTGTTGCCCAGGGACTTGCTCATCTTCCGCCTCATTTTATCCCTGACCATGCCGGTGAAATACACGGTTTTGAATGGCATCCTGCCTTCCCATTCGTAACCGCTCATAATCATCCGGGCCACCCATAAAAAGATTATATCCCATCCCGTAACCAGTACAGAGGTCGGATAATAATAATCCAGATCTTTACGACTCCTGAATCCGTCAAATACCGAAATCGGCCAGAGCCAACTCGAAAACCAGGTGTCCAGCACATCCTCATCCCGTCGGAGATTCTGGATGGTGAGGGAATGATTTCCGGTCTTTTGTTTTGCCAGCTCCAACGCCTCCTCAATGGTTTCTGCCACAAAGGGCTCCTGGCTCATAGCTGATAGCTCATAGCTCGAGGCTGAGAGATACCAGGCCGGAATCTGATGCCCCCACCACAACTGCCTTGAGATGCACCAGTCCCTGATATTCTCCATCCAGTGGCGGTAGACATTTTTATATTTTTCGGGGATGAACAGGATCTCGTCTGTCATCACCGCTTCGAGGGCTGGGGCCGCCAGTTTTTTCATATCCACATACCACTGCAGGGAAAGCCGGGGCTCCACCACGGCATTGGTCCTTTCGGAACGGCCGATATTGGTCTGGTAGTCTTCAGCCTTTTGTAAAAAACCAAGTTCCTGGAGTTTTTCTAC